>NZ_KI421446.1:0-89724 GCF_000472645.1 Bradyrhizobium sp. WSM2254
GACCTTCTTCTGCGACCCCCACGCGCCGTGGCAAAAGGGCGGCATCGAGAACGCCATCGGCCGCTTGCGCCGCTTCATCCCCCGAAAGACCGACCTCGAAAAGCTCCCAACCAAGCGCTTCCGCCAGTCCGTTGCCACCTACAACAACACCCCGCGCAAATGCCTTGACTTCAGAACCCCGGCAGAGNCCTTCTCCTCTCAACTGTTGCACTTCGAGTGTGAATCCACCTCCTGGCTTTCGCCAGGACGACACCGAGAGTAGGCAACCGCGCGATGGCTTCGCGCAGCCCGCAAGAACAGAACCGTCATAGTCTCTAACGGCTACTAACCAACGCCTGACTTAAAACTGTCATAATCGCCGAATGCAACCCGCGCCCGCGCGCTCTTTACACGCCATTAAGTGCACCTGCATTGGATGCCCTCGGAAAGTGCGTTGGGGACTGCAATGAGTGCCGCGAAGAAGATGCCGGGAAAACCGGCCGCCGAAATGTTTGACGACATCCCGGTGCTTCAGCGCAAATGGCGCGCCGCGTTGAAGCCGGGCGAACGGCTGCCGCGTTACGAGGACGTGATGCTTGGCAGCCTCGGCCGGCTCGCCGACCATATCGCGCTGCTCAAGAACGACGGCACCCTCGAACTGTCGCGCAGCGGGCGCTACGTGCAGAAATGGCTCGGCGAGGAGCGCTGGGACATCCCCATCTCCGAGCTCTCGCCCGATTGCGCCACGGCACTGTCGGAAGCGGCGGCGAGCGCGCTTGCGAACGGACGGCCGCACCAGGCGAGCGCGCATTGCGTGCGTGACGGCATGGTCAGGACCTACGATGTGCTGGCGCTGCCGACCGCCTCGCGCTGGGGCGCGACGCTGGTCGGCGCCTATGTCAACGAGCGCGGCGCGCAATACAATCTGCTGGATGCGATTTTCGCCTCGACCGACGACGCGGTGATCTCGCTGGCGACGCTGCGCGATGCCGGCGGCAAGCCGTTCGATCTCCAGATCGTGCATCACAACCAGAGCGCCGCCACGCTGCTGAAGGTCGCAAGTGCCGGCCTGCTGTGGCGCCGGATCGGCGAGGGCAACACGTTGCTGGCTGCGCCCGACATCATGGAATTCCTGCTCAAGGCCGTCCGCGGCGGCCGCGGCGAACAGCTCGAGATCGAGCACGATGGCCGGCATCTCCGGCTCAGCGCCACCGCCTTCGCCGACGTGCTCTCGCTGACGATCTCCGACGTCACCGCGTTGAAACGGCGCGACGCCTCGTTCCGCCTGCTGTTCGACAACAACCCGATGCCGATGTGGGTGTTCGACGCCGAGACCAAGCAGTTCCTCGGCGTCAACGATGCCGCGGTCCAGCATTACGGCTACAGCCGCGCCGTCTTCCTGCGCATGAAGCTGCACGAGATCTGGCCGGAGGACGAGTGGGACAGCCACGCCGAAGCGCTCGATCGCGTCGGCGAGACCTACCACTCCTCGCGCAACTGGCGGCACCTGCGTGCCGACGGCAGCGAGATCGAGGTGCTCACCTTCGGCCGCCGCGTCGCCTTCGACGACCGCGACGGCTATCTGGTCGCGGTGGTCGACATCACCGAGCGGCGCAAGGCCGAGGCACGCATCGCCCACATGGCGCACCATGACGGGCTCACCGACCTGCCGAACCGCGAATATTTCCAGGAGCGTCTCAGGCAGGCGCTCGACCAGGCCGCAGGCAAGAGGGTCGGCGTGCTCTACATCGATCTCGACCTGTTCAAGAACATCAACGATTCCTTCGGTCATCCGGCGGGCGACTGCCTGTTGAAGGAGGTCGCCGAGCGCCTGACCACCGCGGTCCGCGGCGCCAATCTCGCAGCACGTCTCGGCGGCGACGAGTTCGCCGTGATCCTGGCGGCCGACGTCTCGCCGAACGAGGCCAGCGCCTGCGCGACCCTGCTGATCGACATGCTGAAGGCGCCCTACGAGATCGACGGCCAGGAGATGGTGATCGGCGCCAGCATCGGCATCGCGTTGTCGCCCGGCGACGGCGTGACGTCGGAGGAGTTGATGCGCAACGCCGACATGGCACTGTACCGCGCCAAATCCGACGGCGGCGGCGTGCACCATTTCTTCGAGCGCGAGATGGATCTCCAGGCGCAGAAGCGCCGCGACATGGAGCTCGATCTGCGCCGCGCCTTTGCCAATGGCGAGTTCGAGCTGCATTATCAGCCGCTGGTGTCGATCGCCTCCGATCGCATCTCCGGCTTCGAGTCGCTGCTGCGCTGGCGTCATCCCGACAAGGGCATGACCTCGCCGGCGGAGTTCATTCCGGTCGCCGAGGACATCGGCCTGATCACCCAGCTCGGCGAATGGGTGCTGCGCGAGGCCTGTGCCGAGGCGGTGAAATGGCCCGTCGACGTCAAGGTCGCGGTCAATCTGTCGCCGGCGCAATTCCGCAGCCGCAACCTGGTCCAGGTCGTGATCTCGGCGCTGGCCCAGTCTGGCCTGTCGCCGAAGCGGCTCGAACTGGAGATCACCGAGTCGATCTTCCTGGCCGAGACCGATGCCAATCTCGCGATCCTGCATCAGCTGCGCGAGCTCGGCGTCGGCATCTCCATGGACGATTTCGGCACCGGCTATTCCAGCCTCAGCTATCTCCGCAGCTTCCCCTTCGACAAGATCAAGATCGACCGCTCCTTCGTCAAGGACCTGGCGCAGCGGCCCGATTGCGTCGCGATCGTGCGCGCGATCTCCGGCCTCGGCCGCAGCCTCAACATCACCACGACCGCGGAAGGCGTCGAGACCGAGGACCAGCTCGACTGGCTGCGCGCCGAGGGCTGCAACGAGGTGCAGGGGTTTCTGTTTAGCGCGGCGCGGCCCGCCGCCGAGATCGCAAAGCTGCTGGCCGATTTCGGCCAGCGCGCCTCACGGGCGGCGTAGCTCCGGCGGAAAGGTGTCGTAGACCAGTTCCCTGAAGGCAGGCGTGATGCGGCTGCGCTCGTTCTGGGTCTGCTGCATCATCAGGTAGACCATGTCGAGCTTGGGATCGACGCCGAAATAGGTGCCGCTGCCACTGTCCCATTTCAACTCGCCGATCGAGCCCGGCGGCGGCGGCTTCGCATTGCCGGGATCGGTACGCACCGCAAGGCCGTAGCCATAACCGAAGCCGTCGCCCGGGAAATAGAAATAGTCGCGACCGACGCCGGAGCCGGGCCCGATGTGATCGGTCGTCATGGCCTTGAACGCGGCGGGGCTGAGGTAGCGCTTGCCCTCGAACTCGCCGCCGTTGAGCAGCATCTGCGAGAAGCGCTGATAGTCGGTGATGGTCGAGAGCAGGCCGCCGCCGCCGGACTGCCATTCGGGATGATCGAGGCGGTCACGCTCGGCGGCGAGCAGGATGACATCGTTCGGCAGCGGCCGCGCCATCCGCGCGAGCTCGTCCTCCGTCGCCAGCGCAAACTTGGTGCTGCTCATTCCGAGTGGGTCGAGGATGCGCTGCTTCAGGAACTCGTACAGGGTCTGGCCCGAGATGACCTCGATGATGGCGCCGAGCACGTCGGTGGAATGGCCATAGCGCCACAGCGTTCCCGGCTGCCGCGCCAGCGGCAGCTTCGCGATCCGGTCGGCAAATTCCCTGTTGTTGAATTGGCCGTCGAAGATGTTGGCGGCCTTGTAGGCCTGCTCGACCCATTTGCCGCCGATATAATCGTAGCTGATGCCCGAGGTGTGCCGCAGCAGATCCTCGATGTTGACAGGGCGGACCGGCGGCACGAGGTCGAGCTCCAGCTTGCCGTCCGGCTTGGTGACCTCGAGGCCCACCTTGGTGTCGGCAAAGAGCGGGATGTATTTCGACGCGGGGTCGGCGAGCGCAAGCTTGCCCTCGTCGATCAGCATCATCGCGCCAAGGCAGGTGATCGGCTTGGTCATCGAGTGGATGGCGAAGATCGTGTCCGGCGTCATGGCGAGGCCGGTCCGGACATCGCGCACGCCGAACGTCTTGAGGTAGACCGGCTTGCCGTGCTGCTGGACCAGGATGACCGCGCCCGGCAACCGGCCGCTTCCCACCTCGTTGTCAAAATACGCCGTGATGCGATCGAGTCCGTCGGGGGACGGGGCGGGGATGTCGGCAGCGCGGCCTCGCGCCATGGTGCCGGCCAGCAGCGCGGCCCCGACCAGAAATTCGCGACGCTTCATCCGGGCTTCCTCCCTCACCGGGATCAAAGCCGCAAGACATCGGAGGCGTCAACACGACATCGATTAAAATCGTGTCACGATTTCCGAAAGGAACGGTCGCGGACGGTCCTCGCTCGGCCTGGTCGGCGTGCCGATATGGATGAAGCCGGCGAGCTTTTCGTCCGGCTTGAGGCCGAGGCCGTCGAGCACGTCGCGGTCGAACGAGAACCAGCCGGTCAGCCAGCAGGCGCCGTAGCCGAGCGCGGTCGCAGCCGTGACGATGTTCATGGCGCTGGCGCCCGCCGACAATTCCTGCTCGAAGGCCGGTACCTTCGGATGCGGCCTGGTGAAGCTGACGATGCCGATCACGAGCGGGGCATCGGTGAGCCGTTTCCGCTCGATCTCGACATCGGCCGCCGGCGCGCCGGGATTCTTCCGCGCAAAGACCTTTGCGATCACCTCGCCGGCGCGCTGGCGCGCGTCGCCTTCGAAAATGATGAAGCGCCAGGGCGTGAGCTTGCCGTGGTCGGGCACGCGCGCGCCGATGGTGAGGATCGTCTCGAGCTCGGCCGCCGAAGGGCCGGGCCCGGTCATCTCGCGCGGCTTGACCGAGCGGCGGGTCTTCAGGAGTTCGATGGCGTCGGGCACTGCGATATCCTCTTCAGCTGGTCGTCGGGCGTGCCATGCGGAGATAAGCATGCACGCCCGCAACCGGAAGCGAATTTAGATCGATTTCAGGGATCAGGCCGCGCCCCGTGCCCGGACGACGTCCGGCGGGGTCGCTTCCTCGACCAGCGCGGCGATCGCCTCCGCCGTCGGCATCACCTTCTGGCCGTCGCTGCCGAGGCGGCGGACGGAGACCGAATGCGTCTCGGCCTCCTTCTTGCCGACCACGAGCAGTGCCGGGATCTTGGCCAGCGAGTGCTCGCGGACCTTGTAGTTGATCTTTTCGTTGCGCAGGTCGATCTCGACCCGAAGCCCCGCGCGCCGCGCCTGCTCCAGGACCTGCTTGGCGTACTCGTCGCCTTCCGAGGTGATGGTCGTCACCACGGCCTGCACCGGCGAGAGCCAGAGCGGGAAGTTGCCGGCATAGTGCTCGATCAGGATGCCGATATAGCGCTCCATCGAGCCGCAGATCGCGCGATGCACCATCACCGGCGGCTTCTTGCCGCCATCGTGGTCGATGTAGAACGCACCGAACCGCTCCGGCAGGTTGAAGTCCACCTGCGTGGTGCCGCATTGCCAGTCGCGGCCGATGGCATCGCGCAGCACATATTCGAACTTCGGCCCGTAGAAGGCACCTTCGCCCGGATTGATCTCGGTCTTGATGTGGTTGTTCTGCGTCTGGATCTCGCGCAGCACCGTCGCCATCACGCGCTCGGCGTGATCCCACATCGCGTCCGTGCCGACGCGCTTGTCGGGCCGGGTCGACAGTTTCACGGTGAGATCGCCGGTGAAGCCGAAGTCCGCGTAGGTCGACAGGATGAGATCGTTGATCTTCAGGCATTCGTCGGCGAGCTGGTCCTCGGTGCAGAAGATGTGCGCATCGTCCTGGGTGAAGCCGCGCACGCGCATCAGGCCGTGCATGGCGCCGGACGGCTCATAGCGATGCACCACGCCGAACTCGGCGAGCCGCAAGGGCAGGTCGCGGTAGCTCTTCAGGCCGTGCTTGAAGATCTGGACATGGCCCGGGCAGTTCATCGGCTTCAGCGCGAACCAGCGCTTGTCCTCGGCCTCGTCGCCGGCCGACTGTGCCGCGAACATGTTTTCGCGGTACCAGCCCCAATGGCCCGAGGTCTCCCACAAGGCCTTGTCGAGGATCTGCGGCGCGTTGACCTCGCTGTAGTCGCCGGTCAGGCGGCGGCGCATATAGGCGATCAGTTGCTGGAAGATGGTCCAGCCCTTCGGATGCCAGAACACGACGCCCGGACCTTCCTCCTGGAAGTGGAAGAGGTCGAGCTCGCGCCCGAGCTTGCGATGGTCGCGCTTTTCGGCCTCCTCGATCTGCTTGAGGTAGGCGTCGAGATCCTCCTGCTTGGCGAAGGCCGTGCCGTAGATGCGGGTCAGCATCGGATTGTTGGAATCGCCGCGCCAATAGGCGCCGGCCACCTTCATCAGCTTGAAGGCATTGCCGACCTTGCCGGTCGAGGTCATGTGCGGACCGCGGCACAGATCGAACCAGTCGCCCTGGTAGTAGATCTTGATCGGCTCGTTGCCGGGAATGGCGTCGACCAGCTCGACCTTGAAGGCCTCGCCCTTGTCGCGGAACACCTGCTTGGTCTTTTCGCGATCCCAAACCTCTTTCGTAAAGGGTTTGTCGCGCGCGATGATCTCGCGCATCTTCTTCTCGATCGCGGCAAAGTCTTCCGGCGTGAACGGCTCGTTGCGGAAGAAGTCGTAATAGAAGCCGTTCTCGATCACCGGGCCGATGGTGACCTGGGTGCCCGGCCACAGCGTCTGCACGGCTTCGGCGAGCACGTGCGCGCAGTCGTGGCGGATCAGCTCGAGCGCGCGCGGATCGTCGCGGTTGATCAGCTCGATCTTGGCATCGGCTTCGATGGGATCGTCGAGGTCGGCGACGACGCCGTCGAGCGCCATCGCGACCGTGCGCTTGGCCAGCGACGGCGAGATGCCCTTGGCGATCTCGAGCCCGGTGATGCTCTTGTCGTATTCGCGCCGGGCGCCGTCAGGGAAGGTGAGGGTGACTTTGGGCGCGGGGTTCACGGGCTTCAGATTGCTGAGGCTGTATTGGAAGCCGGATTCGGATTTGGGCTGGTCGGTCATTGCTTTTCTCCTGAGGCTCACTCCTGCGAACGAGCGCAGGTAAGCGGGAACGAGCGATATATCAGGCGATTCGGCCTGCGCAATCCGGCATTTCCAAGAAAGTGGCACGCAAAAGTTGCGACCCCGCACCAACTATTTCGAGCAACGGCCTTTAACGGGCGGCAATCCCGCTATACATGCACTTGCATGCAAAAATCCGCCGCCGCCGGCCGTTTCGCGCCAACCGCCCTGATGCTTGGCAATCTCGTCACCGGCTGTTCGGTGCTGGCGCCGGCGGGAATGCTGCCGGAATTGTCGGCCGGGCTCGGCATCAGCATCCACGCGGCCGGGCTCCTGATCACCTTCGGCGCGATCACGCTGTGCATCGGCTCGCCGCTGACGGCCTGGCTCACGAGCCGCATCGAACGGCGGAAGCTGCTTGCGACGACGCTGGCGGTGCTCGCCTTCGGCAATCTCGCCTCGGCGTTTGCGCCCGACTATGCGAGCCTCCTCGCCATCCGCCTGGTGATGCTCGCGGTCGGCGCGCTGTATACGCCGCAGGCGGCCGGCACGGCGGCGCTGATCGTACCGGTGGAGCGGCGCGGCAGCACCATTGCCTATATCTTTCTCGGCTGGTCGCTCGCCGCCGCCGTTGGCCTGCCGCTGATCACCTTCATTGCCAGCCGCTACGGCTGGCGCGCGGCCTATGGCGAGATCGGCGCGCTCGGCTGCATCAGCTTCCTGCTGTTGCTGCTGCGCCTGCCTGCCGGACTGAAGGGCACGCCGGTGGACCTGAAGACCTGGAGCGCGGTCGGCCGCAGCAGGACGGTTCTGCTGCTGCTCGCGATCACCATGCTGCAAATGTCCGGGCAGTTCGTGGTGTTCACCTTCATGGGCCCGCTGCTCAAGAAGCTGACCGGGGCGGGGCCGGACGCAATCGGTATGGTGTTCGGCATCTACGGCCTCTGCGGTTTCCTCGGCGTCGTGATCGCGACCCGCATCGTCGATACCTGGGGGCCCTATCGCACCTCGCTGCTGTTCACCTGCCTGCTGCTTGCGGGCGTCACGGGCTGGGCGCTCGGCGCCGGCACGCTCGTCCTGATGGCGGGTGCCGTCGCGATCTGGGGCCTCGGCTTTGCCTCGACCAATTCGATGCAGCAGGTGCGGCTGGTCGCGGCCGCGCCGCCACTTGCGTCCGCCACCGTCGCGCTCAACACCTCCGTCCTCTATATCGGCCAGGCGGTCGGCTCCGCCATCGGCGGATTGCTGTTCGCCCGCGAGCTCCTGCATCCGCTCGGCTTCGTTGCGGTCGGCTTCGTCGTGCTGGCGCTGGTCCTGGTGACCCTGACCCGGCCCCGGCCGGTTGCGGCCGCCGCGGCCTGATCCCGTGTCTTCGTGCGTGCAAGGTCCTTGGCAAACCGCGCGCGGGAGCGCTAGAACGCCGGTCATGGGGACCAAAGAGAGTTGACTGAGATGAGGATGATTCTGGCGGTTGCCGCGGTGCTCTATTCAGCCTCCGCGTTTGCGCAAGCCGACAAGCCACCGATGGTCGGGGACAAGCCGTTAGTGCAGGTCAAGCCGAAGGGGACCAAAGCGGGGACCAAGGAGGCCGCAGCGAAGCCGGCCGCGGCGCCGAAGGGCAAGCCGCAATCGATCGCCGCGCGGCTGCAGGCCTGCCTCGACCTCGACGACGGCACCAAGGACCGCCTCAATTGCTACGACGCCGTGATTCCGCCGGCGCCGAAGCCGAAGCCGGCGAAGGCCAAGGGCTACGCCGATTGCCGTTTCTTCAAGGAAGAGGACGAGCGGCTGGCCTGCTTCAACGGTTTTGCCGAGAGCATTCCGAAGCTGCCCAAAAGCTGAAGGTCAAGACCTGAAGCTCGCGACCTTGGAGCCGGGCGGCTAGTCGCTGATCCGGTTCAGCACGGCCCTGAAGGCAACGCCCGGCACTTGCAGCGCGCTGCCTTCGAATTCCGCTGCGTCGCCGTCCTCGCGGCCGGTGAGCGTCAGCGTGACGCGGTCGATGCCGAACAGCCCCTTGAAGGACGGGTCGTCGTTGTAGCGCTGGGTCGAGATCTTGACCTTGATCGTGTCGCCTTCGCCCGTATAGGTGCCCATGAAGGCGAAGGCGGAATTGCCGCCGCGCATTTTGCCATCCATCACATAGACGACGCCGCACCCGGTCCCGTGAACCGTGTGGAAGTCGACCCTGTACAGTCCCTGACGCACGACCTGTCCTCGCAGAAATTCCAATCCAACTTGGCGGCCAAACTATGATCGTTGCCAGCGGAAACAATCCGGTGGCGCCCGGGGATGCCGGCCATCAACATCAGATTTTGATCACGGCTTGAGAGAATTGCTGGCAGCGCACCGAAATACCGGCTGGCGCAATGTCGGGACTATCGGTTCGATGCCGATGGAGTGGTCGCCGCCACGCGCGTCAGCGCCAGCGCCGGCGTCGCCGACATCTTCACCAGCACGTCCTTGAGCGGATATTGCGTCCACGCGCGGTTCACGTAGTCGCGATGGGTGATGCCGTCGCCGGTCTCCACGAACACCACGCTGCCGGGACGCAAGGGGCCGTCCATGTCCTCGGAGACGCCGATGCCCTTCTGCCTGAGCATGCTCATCAGCTCGCGGTCACGCCGCGCGGTGTAGCGGGTGTAGGAGCTGACGAAGAAGCCGGAGCGGTGACTCTCGATCCAGGAGGCGAACTTGTCCATTTCGCCATAGACGGCGTCGAGCAGCACGACGCCGCGGACACGGTCGCTGATGCCGCCGACCTCGAGGCTCCAGGCCGTCGGCAGGAAGCCGCCGCTATAGCCGACGATGACGATCGGCATGTTGGCGAAGGCGCGCGCGCTGTTGGGATCGCCGGTGAGGCGGGCGAGGTGGCTCGCCGATTCATCCATGAAGCGCTTGAGGCCGCCCGCCTGCCAGAATTTTCCGGCGCTGGAATCGGCGGCATCGACGGCCATCTGCGGCGCAAGCAGGATGGCATTGGCGCCGGAATCGGTGATCTGCTGGGGCACCAGCTGCCGGTCGCGTACATCGCGCTCCAGCGTCGCGCCATTGCCGTGGAAGAACACCACGATCACGCCCGGCTTGCGGACGTCGAAATGCTCGGGCACGTGCACCAGCACGCGGCTGTCGCTGTAGGTCTCGTCCTGCCAGTAGACGCGCCCCGAATAGCTGCGGTGGCCGCGGCGGTCGCCCTTGGAGATGTTGAGGAACGGCGCGTCGGAGGCAGGGTTGTTGCCGAAATAGGGGAAGGCCGACGACTTCATGCTGACGAGCATCGTCAGGTCTTCGCGGGGCGGACGCTGGTAGGGCACCTGCGGTGCGAGCGAAGCGACCTTGTAGGGTGCCTGCTCCGGCCGCGGCTGCTGCTCAACGGCGCGCTTGGGCGAGAAGTCCGACATCTGCCGTTGCAGGAAGCTCTCACCGGCTGAAGGGAAGCGCTCCTTGAACTGCGGGGCGGGGAAGCGATCCTCGAACGTGTCGGCGCTCGCAACCTGCGAATTGGTTTTGGCGACGACCTGGACATTGGCCTGCGAGTTCGCCGCGAGCGCCGCCGGATTCGGCGCGTTGCCGCATTGAACCAGCGTGAGCGAGAGCGGCACCAAGGCTGAGATCAGGCCGATCCGGAGCGCACGACCGTGCCGATCGGACGGCGTCCGATCGGCACGAATGTCAGCTCTCGTTTTCGGAACGGCCCCGACCATCCACCCATGACCCCAAGTCATGACCACAAGCCCAGCGGCAATCTTGAGATAATTGAGCCGACTGGTGTTTAGGCGACGTTAAGTGTCCGGAGAAACTTCCCCACATCCGGAACGCTCAAAGGGACCATGCAATCGTGTCGTGATTGTGGGGATCGGAAACGGGATTCTCCGGTGTTTATCGTCCGGGACCATGCTTAAAAGGTGCGGGAATACCTATTTCACTTGCCTCATTTAACCCTTGTTAACCCTGCTTGAATTGACTGATGCTTCCCACGAGGCGTGAGGCCTGAGGTTAAGGACCCCGATGACGGCATCAGATGCGGGTACTGCGCCCTGGACTGGCCGGCTGACCGGAAGAGGGGCGGGCGTCTCCGTTCTGGTCGCAACCGCCATCGTCGTTGCCGACATGATCGGGGTCGGCGTCTTCACCAGTCTCGGCTTCCAGGTCAAGGACATCCCGTCCGGCTTCTCCATCCTGCTGCTGTGGAGCGTCGGCGGCGTCGTCGCGCTGTGCGGGGTGTTCTCCTACAGCGAGCTCGGGGCGATGTTCCCGCGCTCGAGCGGCGAATACAATTTCCTCGGCCGCGCCTACCATCCCGCCTTCGGCTTTCTGGCCGGATGGGTCTCGGCGACGGTCGGCTTTGCCGCGCCGGTCGCGCTCGCCGCGATGGCCTTCGGCGAATACGCCAAATCGGTCGTCCCAGACCTGCCGCCGATCCCGCTCGCCATCGGCGTGGTGTGGCTGGTCTCGCTCGTGCAACTGACCGGCGTCAGGCACTCCTCGACCTTCCAGTTGATCTCGACCGTCCTGAAGGTCGTGCTGATCGTCGCCTTCCTGGTCGCCGGCTTCATCATCGGCGTGCCGCAGCCGATCGCCTTCACGCCGCAGCCGGGCGACCTCGCGCACATCGTCAGCGCGCCCTTCGCGATCGGCCTCGTCTTCGTGATGTACTCGTTCTCGGGCTGGAATGCGGCGACCTATATCATCGGCGAGATGAACATGCCGCAGCAGAACCTGCCGCGCGCGCTGCTCGCGGGCACGCTGATCGTGCTCGTGCTTTATGTCGCACTGAACGCGGTGTTTCTCTACTCCACGCCGGTCGGCGCGCTCGCCGGCCAGCTCGATGTCGCCAGCGTCGCCGGCACCGCCATCTTCGGCAGCCTCGGCGGCCGGATCGTCGGTGCCATGATCTGCGTCGGCCTGATCTCCTCGATCAGCGCGATGATGTGGATCGGCCCGCGCGTGATGATGACGATGGGGGAGGACATTCCGGCGCTGCGCGTGTTCTCGAAACGATCGGTGAGCGGCGCGCCGGCCTATGCCATCCTGTTTCAGCTCGCGGTCGCGACCCTGCTGCTGTTCACGCGCAGCTTCGAGGCGGTGCTCGACTTCATCCAGTTCGCGCTTCTGTTCTGCTCGTTCTTCACGGTCGCGGGCGTCATCAAGCTGCGCATCACCGATCCTGACCTGCCACGGCCCTATCGCGCCTGGGGATACCCGTTCACCTCGCTCGTTTTCCTGCTCGTGACCGCGTTCATGATGTACTACCTCTTGACCGAGCGGCCGGTGCAGTCGCTGTCGGGGATGCTCCTCATGCTCTCGGGCCTGTTGATTTATGCTGTTTTCCGCAGGCGGCCGGTCGCCGCTGGCACGTCACACAATCGCGAATAGACATGTTTCGACCCTTGAGAATTGCGGCCGTCGCTCTTGCCCTCCTGGCTGCGGCCGTCTCGTCCGTACGTGCCGCTGAAGTCACCTTCGACGACACCGCGCGCTTCCTTGCGGGCATGCAGCCATCGGCGGACTCGCCGCTGGTGGCGCTCACCAAAGACCCATCCTGGCAGCATCACGCAAAATTCTTCGACGGTGCCTTTGCCCAGCTCGAGCAGCGGCAGCTCTCGAAGATCCGCACCTGGTCCGACGTCAACCTCGCCGCGCCACGGCCGACCATGTTCTACATGTTCAGCGGCCCGGACTTCCTCTACGCCAACGCCTTCTACTCCAAGGCTAGCACCTACGTGCTCGGTGCCCTGGAGCCGGTCGGCGCCGTTTCCGACCTGACGCGGCTGCCGCGCGGTTCGGTCGGCGCTACGCTCTACAATGTCGAGCGCTCGCTCGCCTCGATCCTGAGCTTCTCCTTCTTCATCACCAAGCAGATGAAGGTCGACCTGCACGCCAACCAGGTCAACGGCACCTTGCCGATCCTCTATGTCTTCCTCGCGCGCTCCGGCAAGACCATCCGCAACGTCGAGATGATCGCGCTCGACAACAAGGGCGGGATGCATACGGGCAACGACAATCCGGGGCCGAATGCGACGCGCGGCGTCCGCATCACCTTCGCAGGCCCCGATGGCGAAGCGCGCACGCTGTATTATTTCTCGACCGATCTCTCCAATCCCGGCGCACGTGCGACCGGCTTCCTGAAGTTCTGCGAGACGCTCGGGCCCGGCAACAGCCTGCTCAAGAGCGCGTCCTATCTCATGCACTCCGGCAACTTCACGACGGTACGCGACTGGCTGCTCGCCAACAGCGCCACCATCATCCAGGACGATTCCGGGATTCCGCTTGCGAACTACAATGCGCGGCAGTGGCGGTTCTTCCCGTTCGGCCGCTATCTCGGGCCGATCGACGAATTCCCCGGCCGCTACCAGGAGCGCTACGCCGAACTGTTCACGCGCGCCCAGCCGATCGATTTCGGCGTCGGCTATCGCTGGCGCACGCATGAATCGAACCTGCTGCTGTCGGTGAAAGTGCCGGGGACCGAGGCTGCACCTGCTGCGGAGACCACCTCATCGGCCGAGCCGCCTAAACCGCCGCGTCCGAAACGGCCGCGCCCGCCCGAATCCGTCACGCCTTTCGGACGTTCCTTCTGGTTCCGCTAGGCTATTTGCCGAAGTCCGGTGTTACGTCGTCGCGTTCTGGGCGACGACGACCAGCACTTCAGCCTTCTGCCGGCCGAGGCTCCGGACCTCGTGCGGCGTCTCGCCTGAGAAATACAGGCAGTCGCCCTTGCCGAGGACGAGCTCTTCGCCGTCGAGCTTGATCGCAATCTTCCCGTTGACGACGAAGAGCAGCTCCTCGCCGGCATGCGAGGCCCGCGTCGCCGATTTGTGCGGCGGGCTGAGGAGGAACGGCTCCATCATCTTGCGGGTGCGGCCGGTTGCCAGCGGGACCACGCCAAATGTGTCCTGAAACAGCGGGACATTGCCGCCTTCGCGGCGGAACAGCGTGTAGCGCGGCGCGGGCTCGGCGTTCGGGTCGAAGAAATTCGCGACATTGACCTCGAGGGCGGCGGCCATGCGCAGCAGCGCGGCGAGCGAGGGGATCTTGAGGTTGCGCTCGACCAGCGAAATGTAGCCGCGCGTAAGGTCGCTCTGCCTGGCAAGCTGGTCCAGCGTCAGGCCCTTGGCAATCCGCGCCTGGCGGATATTGGCCCCGACCGCTGTCGCTTTGCTGACGTCAAGCACGCATGAGTCTCCCGAACTGCCGATACCTCTTTTGCATCAGATGCCGCCGAACTGCCAGCCCGGTGGCGCGCACGGCCAGTTCCGGGGGGCGTGCAGGTGTATTCCAAAGGAAAACTATCGCGCAGAAATTTCGAGCAGCGCCGCGGATATTGTGGGCAGACGAGCTGGTATCTCACGAAAATCAGCTGAAAAATAGTGCAATAGCTGCACTCTGGCGCGATCGGCGGCATTTGCCGCGTTCCGTGGCGTTGATTTCCAATAGTAAACATGATCGATTTTACCGCCGCGGCTGCCGATGGGCTCCGCGGACAGAACCAACTGCTTTTCCCAGGCGCCGGTACCTTTTGGAGAGATCGATGACCGTAGCAGACGACGTAACCCTGAACGTAGCGCCGGACGAGGCGGCGAGCTTGCGACGGATCGTGTGGTCGAGCGTGATCGGCACCGCGGTCGAATGGTACGACTTCCTCATCTACGGCACGGCGACCGCGCTGGTGTTCAACAAGGTCTTCTTCGCGGCCGGCAATCCCACGCTCGCCACCATCGCCGCCTTCGGCACCTATGCGGTCGGTTTCCTGGCGCGGCCGCTGGGCGCTGCGATCTTCGGTCATTACGGCGACCGGGTCGGCCGCAAGGCGATGCTCGCGATTACGATCATGGTGATGGGCATCGGCACCTTCCTGATCGGCCTGCTTCCGACCTACCAGCAGATCGGCATCGCCGCACCGCTGCTCCTGATCGGCCTTCGTTTCCTCCAGGGCATCGGCCTCGGCGGCGAATGGGGCGGGGCGGTGCTGATGGTGGTGGAAAACTGTCCGACGCACCGCCGCGGCCTGCTCGGCAGCATGGTGCAGGTCGGCAATCCCATCGGCAATCTCGCCGCGATCGGCATGTTTGCGCTGGTGGCGAGCCTGCCGGAAAGCGACTTCATGACCTACGGCTGGCGCATTCCCTTCCTGATCTCGATCCTCCTGGTCGGCGTCGGTCTCTACATCCGCCTCAACATGGAAGAGACCGCGGCCTTCCGTCAGGTCCAGGCCAAGAAGGACGTCGCGAAGCTGCCGCTGGTCGAGATCTTCAGGCATCACCGCAGGCCGTTCTTCACCGCGGTTGGTCTGAAGATCTCCGAGATCGCCTATGCCAGCATCGGCGGCGTGTTCGTGATGTCCTATGCCACGGCCAATCTCGGTCTGTCGCGCACGGTGGTGCTGAATGGCGCGTTCGCCGCATCGCTGGTCGCGCTGCTCGCCATTCCCTTGTTCGGCTGGCTGTCCGACATCGTCGGCCGCAAGACGATGTTCTATGCGAGCTGCCTGTTCTCGGCGCTGTTTGCCTTCCCGCTGTTCTGGCTGCTCAATACCCGCGATCCCACCATCGTCATCTGCACCATCGTGGTCGCGATCACCTTCGGCCAGATGGTGATGTTCGGCATCGGCGCGCCCTGGTACTCCGAGCTGTTCACCGCGCGGCTGCGCTATAGCGGCGCCTCGCTCGGATTTCAGGTCGGTGCGGCCCTGAGCGGCGGGTTGACGCCGCTGGTCGCGGCGTCTCTGATGGCCTGGAGCGGCGGCGCAACCTGGCCGGTCTCGCTGCTGCTGATCGCCTGCGCGGCCATCACGGCAACGGCGACGACGTTCGCGCCGGAAATGGCGAACAAGGAACTGACCTGATCCCGTGGCGCGCCGCGTCTTGCGGCGCGCCATCGCTTCTCACAAGGATTTGTCATGCTCGACATCATCAGCGCCGGCTCGGCGCAGAAGACAGCGCAGCTCGGCTGGACCGGCGTGGTGCGCTTCCTCCATCTCGCCCCGCGTGCGTTCTTGCCGATGCGCGCAGCTGAAACGATCACCCTCGTCGCCGGCAAGGGGATCGAGGGCGACCGCTACATGATCGGCAACGAAGAGGGGTTCTATTCGCACAAGCCGGAAGAGGGCCGGCAGGTCACCCTGTTCGAACTCGAGACGCTGGTGGCGCTCAAGCGTGATGCCGGCATCGAGCTCGGCCCGGAGGAGCACCGGCGCAACGTCACGGTTGAAGGCGTGCCGCTGAATCATCTGGTCGGCCGCCGTTTCTGGCTCGGGGAAGCCCTGCTGGAGGCAACCCGTCTGTCGGTGCCGTGCCGGCATATCGAAGAGATCACCGGCAAGGCGATCTTCGATCCCCTGATCAATCGCTCCGGCCTGAACTGCAAGATCCTGCAAGGCGGCACCGTCAAGGTTGGCGATACCGTGCGGAACGCGGCATGAAGGTGCGTCCGATCACGACGATCAAGACGGTCGTCACCGGCATCGAGGAGGCGGGGGCAGGCATAAAACTGTTCACACTGGCCGATCCCGACCGTTGGGAGTTGCCGCCCTTCAAGCCCGGCGCGCATATCGACCTGCATCTGCCGAACGGACTCGTCCGCACCTATTCGCTGTGCAACGAGCCCGCCGACAATGCGCGCTATGTTGTAGCGGTCAAGCGTGAGGCTGATGGGCGTGGCGGTTCGCGCGCGCTTCACGACGAGGTTGCAATCGGCGACGTGATCGGCGTCTCGCTTCCGCGCGGCGGGCTCGATCCCGGTGCAGGCATTGCGCGCCATGTGTTCATCGCCGGTGGCATCGGCGTGACGCCGTTCCTGTCGATGGCGCGGCATCTTTCGCGAACTGGCGATGCCGACTTCGTGCTGCATCTGATCGTGCGCGAGGAGATGCCGCTCGCCGCGCATCTTGCGCCACTGATCGACGCGGGCCGTGTCGTCGTGCACTGCACCTCGCGGACCGGGCGTCCTGATCTCGCGGCACTCATCGGGGAGGGCGGGGCGGACACGCTGGTCGCCTGTTGCGGGCCGGAAGGCATGACTGAGGATTTCGAGCAGGCGATCGCAGCCTGGCCCGCCGCCAATGTCCATATCGAGCGCTTCGTCGCGCCGCCGCCGGTCATCGATCCCGACGCAAAGCCCTTCACGCTGTCACTGGCGCGCTCGGGCGCCGAGATCCAGGTGCGCGCCGGTCAGACCATGCTCGCCGCGTTGCAGGAAGGCGGCGTCGACATCGCGACCTCCTGCTGCGGGGGCATCTGCGGCGCCTGCAAGGTCGCTTGGATCGAGGGCAAGCCCGTGCACCGCGACCGCATCCTGTCGCCGTATGAGCGCGAGCGCTATCTCATGGTTTGCGTCGCCGGATCAGACGCGGAGCGCCTGGTGCTGGACCTCTAGCTACCAGTGCACGCTCTGGCTCGGCACGATGAACGCCGTGCTGCTGGGCGGTGTGGCCAAGCTCGTCGCCAGATACCAGCCGGAGCCGAGCACGAGCGCCAGCAGGCCGATCATGGCGAGCACGTCGATTGTCCTTGGATCGTGCCCCTTTGGATTGAACTTGGGATGCGGACCACGCCTGAAGTGAAGAAAAAGAGGGCTGATTTTCCAGCGCATTGTTGTTTCCTCCCGCGGGAGCATCAAAACAACGCGAGGAGAAAGTTCCGGTTCCACTCAGGGCAGCGATGCGCAAAGCACCGCAACAAACTTAGGAGGCGTTGACGCCGCGCCAGCGCGCGTAACGCCAGGGCAAATACCAACGTGCCCCGGGCGGCGCGGCGAGGGGCACGTTGTCGATGCCCGACGTGCCGTACGGATTGCAGCGAAGTAGGCGCGCGAGCGTCATCCAGCCACCGGCCCAGAGCCCGAAACGTTCGATCGCCTCGTCGCCGTAGGCGGAGCAGGTCGGAAGGTGCCGGCAGTTGTAGCCGACCAGCGGCGAGAGTGTATGGCGATAGAGCCAGATCAGCGCGCGACCGAATCTGCGTGGGAGGCGAAGCGCGCCTTCGACGGGATTGGAACAATGCTCGCAGGCTGAATGCTTCATGTGCGCTTTGCCGCGATCGTCGGCGAGGTGTTGCCCGGTTCCGGCGCAGGGAACAGCAAGCTGTTGTTTGCGCGCCATATTTTACGTGCTTTTTGGGAGCAGTGCAGCAAGTACCTATGGACGATCTGTATTCCCCCGGATACCATTTTTATGACGTCCGTGTGTAGAAGCATACTCGTGTATGATGGACTCAGAGGGCGCTACCGAGGATTGTCGGGGGACCTTTGGGGCTTGGGGAAGGAACCAGATTGAGACTTCTGAACTCCCTTGATCGTCGCGGCTGGTTGGTGCTTGGGGCTGCCGCACTCGGCATCGCGCTGTCCGGAGCTGTCGCTACGACCGGCACCAAGGCTCATGCCGCTGCTGCTCTCGAAGAGCGCAAGCTGCCGATGAAGTTCAGCTGGATCGCCTGCGAGCCGAACTGCCGCGGCTGGGTCAGCGCGGTTGGCATCATCACCGCCGATACACCCAGGGATTTCGAGGAGTTCTCGCGCGGGCGCCAGCTCGGCGGCGCCACCGTCGTGCTCGATTCCAGCGGCGGTTCCGTCAACGACGCGATCACGCTCGGCAGGCACTTCCGCAACCTCGGGCTTTTGACCACGGTCGGCATCAGCGTTCAGAACCGCGGCGGGCAGTCGGCCCGTCCGGCGGTCGCGCCTGAGGCCTATTGCGAATCCATGTGCGTGTTCCTGCTGCTGGCCGGCAAGAAGCGCTACGTGCCGGACGCCGCCCATGTCCGGGTCCATCAGATCTGGATGGGCGACCGTGCCGACGACGCCAAGGCGGCGAGCTACAGCGCGCAGGATCTGATGATCGTGGAACGCGACATCGGCCGGCTTGCCAAATACACTTTCGACATGGGCGGCGCCGGCGATCTTTTGTCGCTCGCGCTCAGCGTCCCGCCCTGGGAAGATCTGCACGAGCTGGACACCGGCGAGCTCAAGCTCACCAATCTCGTGACGACCGATCTGGTGGCCGACGTGCTGCCGCATGTGGACGTCACGGCGCCGGCCATGGCGGAGCTGACACCGAAGACGCAGGCCAGGTTTGGCGTGGAACCGGAGCAGGCGGCCAGGTCGACCAAGACGGCGGAAGCCTTGGTGCCGACCGGGACGGCGCCGAGCGCGGGCTCGCAGAAGTAGGATCTCAAATCTTGCAGTCATTCCGGGGCGCGCGCAGCGCGAACCCGGAATCTCGCGCTGTCATCTCGGGATTCCGGGTTCGTCGCTTTGCGACGCCCCGGAATGACGCGGGCGGTTCAGCCCTGCGCCGCAGCCGGCTGCTTCGCCTTCGCCTCGATCTGACCGATGGCATCGACCACCGCATCGAAGGTCAGGAGCGTCGAGGCGTGGCGCGCCTTGTAGTCGCGCACCGGCTCGAGGAACTTGATCTCTTCCCATTTGCCTTCAGGAGGCGCGCCGTTCTCCTTGAGCATCTTGCGAACGGTTTCGCGTAACTCACGGAGTTCGCTCGCAGTCGAGCCAACGACGTGACTTGCCATGATGGATGAAGAGGCCTGTCCCAGCGCGCAGGCCTTCACGTCATGGGCGAAGTCGGTGACGGTGTCTCCACTCATCTTGAGATCGACCTTCACGGTCGACCCGCACAGCTTGGAGTGGGCAGTCGCGGTGGCATCGGGGGCCGACAGCCGCCCGAGGCGCGGAATATTCCCGGCCAACTCGATGATCCGCTTGTTATAAATGTCGTTCAGCATGTGATGGAGTCCAACACTTCCGCACCGGATCGGCCTTGGCGGGCGCCGTCCACGGTCCTATATAGGGTCGGAACGGGTGGAAAAACAGTCCAGCGGCCCGGCGGCGGTGATCCAGGACCACGCGGGCCGACGTCAGAAATTGCGGACCTTTTTCGCCAAAACTGTAGTCTTCAGGCGTCCGGCGGCTTGCCGCCCCGTCTGCCGGTGACACTCCGGCCGCAAGGCCGTCGAACGGAGTCGATATGGACGCTACGATCAAATCCCTACGCCCCAACAAGCCCTCCGACCGGCAGCCCGAGAGCCGCCCGGCCGAGCTTGACCCTGCCGAATTCCTCGCGGCCGCCGTCCGCGCCGACCAGCCGCGCCCCGCGCGCGCAGAGGCGGAAGCGGCGGTGAAGACGCTGCTGGCCTATATCGGCGAGAACACCGCGCGCGAGGGCCTCCTGGACACGCCGCGCCGCGTGGTCGAGGCCTTCGACGAGCTCTATCAGGGCTATCACCAGTGTCCGGCCGAGGTGCTCGACCGCACCTTTGGCGAGACCGCCGGCTATGACGATTTCGTGCTGGTGCGCGACATCGAGTTCACCTCGCAGTGCGAGCACCACATGATGCCGTTCTACGGCAAGGCGCACATCGCCTATACGCCGGTGGAGCGCGTCGTCGGCCTGTCGAAGCTTGCCCGCCTGACCGACATCTTCGCCCGCCGGCTCCAGACCCAGGAGCATCTGACGGCGCAGATCGCCGCGGCGATCGACGAGGTCCTGAAGCCCCGCGGCGTTGCCGTGCTGATCGAGGCCGAGCATACCTGCATGTCGGTGCGCGGCGTCGCCAAGCATGGCGCCTCGACATTCACCAGCCGCTTTACCGGCATGTTCCGCGACAATCCGGCGGAGCAGGCCCGTTTCCTGTCCCTGGTGCGAGGCACGCGCTGACCTCGCGAGTTGACTGGCGAGGTTTCTGTGTCCGCTCACTCCCATGAGATCGAGGAAGGTCTGTCCTTCCAGCCCCGGTTCGATGCGGCCGGGCTCGTGACTTGCGTGGCGACCGATGTCGCCACTGGCGACGTGCTCATGGTCGCCCACATGAACGACGCGGCGCTGCGCAAGACGATCGCGACCGGCGAGGCCTGGTACTTCAGTCGCTCGCGCAATGCCTTGTGGCGAAAAGGTGAGACATCGGGTCAGACCCAGCGCGTGGTCGAGATGCGCACCGATTGCGACCAGGACGCGGTCTGGATTCGCGTCGAGCAGATCGGCGCCGCCTGCCACACCGGCCGCCGGTCCTGCTTCTACCGCAAGGTCGAGGCCGAGGGCGGGGGAGCCAAGCTCGTCTTCGTCGATGCCGAGCGGCTGTTCGATCCCAGCGACGTCTACAAGAAGTAGCCCCTCTGTCATTCCGGGGCGTGCGCAGCACGAGCCCGGAAGCCATCGTGCGGCATCACGCGCGGGTGGATGGATTCCGGGCTCATCGCTTCGCGATGCCCCGAAATGACTCGGGGATGGTTCGATCCCCGAATTAACCCCGCATTAACCATACCTGTCCCACGGTGAGACGACAGGGCGCCGAATTGCCGGCGTCGCTCAACGCCGCGCGGGGCGGGCACTCCATCATGTCGGTCGACAATTCCAGTGCCTCTCAGACGGCGGTTCTCGATCCGTCGCGGGCGCGCGTCGCCGGTGCGATCAAGCAGGCCTCGAACATCACGGGCGTCAGCTTCCAATACATGCTGACCACCGCAAAGATGGAATCGGATTTCGATCCGACGGCCGGGGCCACCACCTCGTCCGCGCACGGGCTCTACCAGTTCATCGACCAGACCTGGCTCGGCACGGTGAAGGAGGCGGGGACCCAGCTCGGCTACGGCAATTATTCCGACGCCATCACCAGGACGTCGTCGGGCAGCTACACCGTCGACGATCCCGTGATGAAGCGGTCGATCATGAAGCTGCGCGACGATCCGGAAGCCGCCTCCAGCATGGCCGCGGCGCTGACGCAGTCGAACAGTTTCAAGCTCACCGGTCTGCTCGGCCGCAGGCCGTCCGACAGCGAGCTCTACATGGCGCATTTCATGGGCGTCGGCGGAGCCGCAAAACTGATCGCCAATGCCGAGGACAATCCGCAAGCGGTCGGCGCGCGATTGTTCCCCAATGCGGCATCCGCCAACCGTTCGATCTTCTACGCCAGGGATGGCCGCGCCCGCAGCGTCTCCGAAGTCTATTCGGTGCTGGACGCGCGCTATGCGAGCGCGGCGAATTCGAAGACCACGCGCAGCGCGATGGCGATGTATGGCGGCACGCCGTCGACGACGCAGGTCGCAAGCGCAAATGCCGTGCTGCCCACCACGCGGGTGATCGACAATGCCGCTTATCTCCAGACCTTTCCGGATGCGCGCGGCTTGACGGCGGTCAGCGCTACATCGTCAGCCACGGTCGCGGACAATGCACCGAGCACGCCGATGTTTCGCTCGATCTATCAGCCCGGCGACACCACGCAGCCGGTCTCGACGACGGTGCAGAAATTGTGGGGCAACAACGCCTCGCTCACCTCGGTCGCGCCAGCGACCTCGGTCGCATCAGCGACGCCGGATGTGAGGCCGCCGCAGCCGCTCGATCTCTTCAGCGATCGCGGCGGCACGTTCTCGAGCTAACCCTCGCGCGCGTGTCCCGGACGCGCAGCGTTGCTGCGCAGGGCCGGGGTAGGGAAGCAGAGGCGGCTTGGTTCCCTTAACAAAACGTCAATAAAACCAGCCAGTTATGGTGAACGCTTTGTTAAGCGTCGTGGTTTATTTTGTGTTGCAGGTGACGAGCCGTCACCAATTTCGTTTGTTGTGTAAGCCGGAAGCAGCATGATTGTTCGGCAGTTCATCAATTGGATCAGGACGGCGTCCGCCGGCGAGCGGGCCGAGGCAACACGGGCATTGGCCCGGGCCTGGCTGATCTCGGACCTTTCCGCAGACGACCGCGTCGCCGCCGAAGGCGCGCTGCTGATGCTGCTCGACGATCCCTCGCCGCTGGTGCGGCAGGCGATGGCCGAGGCCTTTGCGCGCAGCACGGATGCCCCGGCGGCGATCGTGCGGGCGCTGTCGGCGGACCAGCCGACCGTCGCGCTGCCCGTGCTCGAACATTCGCCGCTGCTGATCGATGCCGATCTCGTCGACATCGTCGCAACCGGCAATGACGAGGTGCAGTGCGCGGTCGCGCGCCGCATCGCGCTGCCGGTGTCGGTCTGCGCCGCCATCGCCGAAGTCGGCTGCGCAGCGGCAGCGCTCGAGCTGATCGAAAATCCGCATGCCGAGCTCGCGCCGTTCTCCTGGAACCGTATCGTCGAACGCCACGGCCATCTCGCCGCGATCCGCGAAGCGATGCTGGTGCTGGAGGATCTGCCGGCCGCAACGCGCGCGGCGCTGGTGGCCAAGCTGTCGGAGACGCTGGCGCAATTCGTCGTGGCACGGAACTGGCTGAGTGCCGATCGCGCCGACCGCATCACCATCGAGGCGCGCGACCGCTCCACGATGAACATCGCGGCGCGCTCGCGCGGCGAGGATATGCAGGGCCTGGTGCATCATTTGCGCGTCACCGGCCAGCTGACCGCGGGCCTGATCCTGCGCGCATTGTTGTCCAGCAATCTCGATCTGTTCGATGCCGCGCTGGCTGAACTCGCCGATCTGCCGCTGGCGCGCGTCACCGCGCTGCTGCACGATCGCGGCGGCAACAGCCTGCACGCGCTGCTGCGCCGCGCCGGGCTTCCCGAGGCGACGTTTGCGGCGTTCCAGGTGGCGCTCGACGCCTGCCACGAGCAGGGCTTCGTCGATAGCGACGACGGTGCGGTGCGGCTGCGCCGGCGCATGGTCGAGCGCGTGCTCACCCATTGCGAGACCGACCGTGGTGCCACCGAACCGCTGATGGTCCTGCTCCGCCGCTTCGCCACCGAGTCCGCGCGCGAAGAGGCAAGGCTGTTCTGCGACGAGCTGGTCGCGGACGACACGGTCGATCCGGTTTACGACGATCTGATCGCGGCGTAACGAGACGCCGTAGGGTGGGCAAAGGCGCGTAGCGCCGTGCCCACCATCTCTCCACGCAGCTCATGCTGATTGGTGGGCACGCTTCGCTTTGCCCACCCTACGATTCTGGTCGTGTCGATGGAGTAGCCTGAAACTCCGTCATTGCGAGCCAACGGGTCCGCGCAAAGCGCGGCCCCGTTGGCTCGCAACGAATGGAGGAGAGAGGCCCTTACTCCGCCGGCACGATGCTCGGCGCCAGGATCACCTCGAGATGCTCGGGGCGATCGCGGTTGACGTCGGCGAGGTAGTCGTCGGCGACCTTGCGCAGGCGCCGGCTGAGCTCGGCGGAGACGCTGATGCTGTCGAGCTTGGTGTTCTCGTGCACGATGGCCAGGATGGCGTTGATGTGGTGCGTGAACAGTTCGGCCGGCACCCGTTCGAGATCGGGCGCGTGCTCGATGACGCGGCACAGGCTCTCGGCGATTCCCGCCGCGGCCGGATAGCCGAATGTCGCAGCGTCGCCCTTGATGTCGTGCGCGGCGCGGAACAGCTCGTCGCGCCTGTCCTTGGTGAAGCCGTCATTGCGGATGGCGACGTAGGCGGCGGACAGGCGGTTGACCTCGGTCGTCATCCAGTCCTTGAACTCACCGGCGAGACCGGCGAGCGCCTGCTCGGCGCGGCTGACCGGATCGTCCATGTCCTTGTCTTCGACACGGCGCAGAACCTTGCGCAGCGGATTGGGCTGCGTGATGATTTGATGCGTGGCGAAGGCCGTGACCTCGATGTCCTTTGCGCTGTTCTTCGCCATGATACCTGCCTCGCGTGAGACGTTGCGCTAGATGGAGGAGCGGGCCTTGTCGAGCAGCGAGGGCTGCTGGAGCACCTCGTGCTTTTCGCCGACGCGGCGCTCGGGGCCCATATAGGCGGAGTTGGTGTTGCGGCGCCGGTCCGGACCGAAATAGGTCTTGGTCTTGATGAAGGGCCGGGGATTGGCGACCACGTTGAGGATGCGCTGATAGAGACCCTTGGCCGAGATCGGCTTGGCCAGGAATTCGGTGACGCCGGCATCGCGCGCGACCGTGACGCGGCGCTTCTCGGAATGGCCGGTCAGCATGATGATCGGCGCGTAAGGGTTGCCCTTGGATTCCGGCTGCCGGATCATCTGCGCGAGCTCGAGCCCGTCGAAGATCGGCATCGCCCAGTCGGTGATGACGATGTCGGGCACGTAATGGCTGTACATTTCCAGCGCCGTGGCGCCGTCCTCGGCCTCGTACACTTCGCGCGCGCCGAAGGAATGCAGCAGCGTCCGCAGGATGCGGCGCATGTGCGGATTGTCGTCGCAGACGAGGAAGCGCAGCTTGTTGAAATCGATGCGGAACATGACGCCTGGGCCAGAGCGGTCAACCTTCGTTAACCATATCGTGGCGGGGGTTAACGAAGGGTTGCGACTGGGCGTCCCAAAGCGCCGGTCAGGGCGCCGGGCGGTGGGCTCAGTACCCGAACTGCTCGCGCAAGATGCGTTCTTCCAGGCTGTGGCCGGGGTCGAACAGCATGCGCATCGAGATGGTCTTGTCGGACAGCACCTCGACGCGGCGGACGTCGCGCACCTCGTCGTGGTCGGCGACCGCGGCGACGGGGCGCTTGTCGCCCTCCAGCACCTCGATGACGACATAGGCCGTGTTGGGCAGCAGCGCGCCGCGCCAGCGGCGGGGGCGGAAGGCGCTGATCGGGGTCAGCGCCAGCAGCGCGGCGTTGATCGGAAGGATCGGCCCCTGGGCAGACAGGTTGTAGGCGGTCGAGCCTGCCGGCGTCGCCACCATGATGCCGTCGGCGATCAGCTCGGGCATGCGCTCGCGCTCGTCGATCAGGATCCGCAGGCGCGCCGCCTGGTAGGTCTGACGGAACAGAGCGACCTCGTTGATGGCGTGGTGCAGGTGGACGTGGTCGTTGACGTCGGTCGCGCGCATCAGCAGCGGATTGATCTCGGACTCATGGGCCGCCTCGAGCCGCGCGCGCAGATCGTGCGTCGAGTATTCGTTCATCAGGAAGCCGACCGTGCCGCGGTGCATGCCGTAGATCGGCTTTCCCGTGTGCATGTGCTGATGCAGCGTCTGGAGCATCAGCCCGTCGCCGCCGAGCGCGACCACGACGTCGGCCTCGTTCGGGTCGCAATTGCCATAGTCCCTGGTGAGCTGCCCGAAGGCGGTCTGCGCCTCGCTGCTCGGGCTGGCGACGAAGGCGATCCGGTCGTAGCGCGCTGTCTTGGTCATGGCTTCCGGGCAGGGCCGCTGGCTCGAGAAAGTTCCGCCGGGCTCGTCTATACACCCGGACCTGCATTGTCGAGGATGACCGCCCTTCAAGCAAACGGACGGCCGGCGGGTCCGGGACGAATCCGGGGCATTTCCAGCCCGATCGGCCTCCTTGGGCGCCGTCGGACCCATGATCCCCCAAACCGTCGCAATTCCGCGCTAGCCTATCGGCCTCACCGGCTGCCACAGCCGGGCAGGGAGAACGATCATGGTCACGAGTTTGCAGGAGGTCCGCCGTGTGACCCTGGTGCTGGCGGTGTCCGCGGTCGCGTTCGCGGGATTTGCCCGTGCAGACGATCCGCCCCAGCCGCGCGCCGAGACGGCGGCCCCAGCCGGACAGAAGGGCGGGCGTGGCAGTGGCGCGCAAAGCGCGCCGCAGAATCCATCATCAGCCGCCGAGCTGCACCGTCTCCCGTCGGATTCGACCACGAAGCAGACCCTCGATCTGCCTGGCCGCACGCTCAACTTCGCCGCAACCGCCGGCTCGATCCGCGTGTTCGATGGCAAGGGCGAGCCGCTGGCCGACATCGCCTACTCGTCCTACCAACTCGAAGGTGCCGACCGCGCCACGCGCCCCGTGACGTTCCTGTTCAACGGCGGACCCGGCGCGTCCTCGGCATGGCTGCAGTTCGGCGCTGCGGGCCCGTGGCGGCTGCCGCTCGATGGCGAAGCCCTCTCGCCGTCGGCCTCGCCCGAGGTGAAGCCGAACGCGGAGACCTGGCTCGACTTCACCGATCTCGTCTTCATCGATCCCGTCAGCACCGGCTACAGCCGGTTCGTTGCGACGGGCGAGGACGCGCGCAAGTCCTTCTATTCCGTCGACGGTGACGTCAACGCGATCGCGCTGGTGATCCGCCGCTGGCTCGAGAAGCACGACCGGCTGGTCTCGCCGAAATACGTTGCAGGCGAGAGTTATGGCGGCATCCGCGGGCCGAAGGTCGTGCGCCAGTTGCAGATCCAGCACGGCGTCGGCGTCAGGGGATTGATCCTGGTGTCGCCGCTGCTCGACTTCCGCGAGTTCACCGGCACCAGCCTCCTGCAATATGTCGCGACGCTGCCGAGCTATGTGGCGGTGGCGCGCGAGACCAAAGGACCGGTCAAGCGCGCCGATCTCGCCGACGTCGAGGCTTACGCGCGCGGCGAATTCCTGGCCGACCTCGTCAAGGGCGAAGCCGACAAGGAGGCCACCAATCGCCTGGCCGACAAGGTCGCCGAGCTCACCGGCATCGATCAGGCGGTGAGCCGCAGGCTCGCCGGCCGTTTCGACGTCGGTGAATTCCGCCGCGAATTCGATCGCAAGAACGGCAAGGTGACGGGACGCTACGATGCCTCCGTGCGCGGCTTCGATCCCTATCCGGATTCCAGCAGCACGCGCTTCGGGGATCCCTCGGGCGACGCGCTCCAGGCGCCGCTGACGAGCGCCGCGGTCGACGTGTTGACCCGCAAGCTCAACTGGCGACCCGATGGCTCCTACGAAGTCCTGAACGGCGCCGTCGAGGGGCAGTGGGATTTCGGCCGCGGCATCAACCCGCCGCAGTCAGTGTCCGAGCTGCGCCAGATCCTCGCGACAGATGCGAAGCTGAACGTCCTGGTCGCACACGGCCTGTTTGATCTCGCCACGCCCTATTTCGGAACGAAGCGGGCGCTCGACCAGTTGCCGGCGTTCGCGACCCAGCGGATCAAGTTCGTCGTCTATCCCGGCGGCCACATGTTCTATTCGCGCGACGGCTCGCGGCAGGCGTTTCGGGGCGAGGTCGAGGGATTGATCAGGGAGTAGGCCGACGTTTGCGCGGCGGATATCTCCGCGCGATCTCGCGCGCCACGACACGCTCCGGCTTGATATTGGCGCCTGCGACCCAGATGTCGCTGACCTTGCCACGCTTGTCGCGGACACGACGCACCGGCTCGCCGTGGCTGGAATAGCCGGCGGCCCAGGAGAGCTTGCCGGCATCACGGCCGGTGACCTCGATCTCGGCGGCATCCATGAACGGATTGTTGAACTGCGGATTGGCGATCAGCACGCGGTTGCCCATCGGCACCAGATCGGCCGCGCCCCACATCGTCCACCAGCGGCCGGTCCAGTCGCGCAGGCGCCGGTCGGGCGCGCCGCGGGTCTTGAAGACGCGCAGGATCTGCATCGCGCCGTCCATCCAGAGCGGCGCCGCGCCGTCGACGGAGTTGCTGAGGATGCTGATCGCGAGCTCGCAAGCGGGGAGGGAGCAGGTCCGCGAGATGTAGCCCTGGAAACCGCCGCCATGGCCGAACCAGTCCCAGCCGTCGGTCTTGCCGGCGTTGACGCCGAGGCCGTAATAGCCCTCGAAACTCTGCGGGATGCGCCAATGGTGCCGCGTCATCTCGCGCCGGCTCGCGACCGACAGCACGCTCTTTCTTGCGTTGGGTGCAAGCTGCGCGAAGAAGCGGGCGGTGTCGCCGGCGGTGGCGACGAAGCCCGCGGCCGACGCCATCGCGTGCGCTGGATTGTCGCCGGGGATCACGCATCGCTCGCCGAACGGCAGCGTTCGGGTATGGCCGCGCGCGAACGCCGCCCCCTTGGGAAGCGGTACGTTTGGCTCGGTCTCGCGCAGGCCCGCAGGTTCGATGATCTCGCGCCTGATCCAGACCGGGTAGGGCTCTTTCGTGATCGCTTCGATCACGAGACCAATCAGCCCAAAGCCATGATTGGAATATTTGAAGCGCGTGCCGGGCTCGATCGCGGTCGGCAGTTTCAGCTCCGCGAGCAGCTCCCTGGCGTTGAGATAGGGGCGGCTGTCGATGAACTGGCCGGAATCGGCGCCGTCGCGCGTCAGCCCCGCGCTGTGCGAGAGCACCTGTGCAATCGTCGTCTCGGCGACGCGCGGATGCAGGCCGGCGACATATTGGCCGACCGTGTCGTCGAGCCGGATCTTGCGCTGCTCGCGCAGCTTCATGATTCCGGCGGAGGTAAAGCTCTTCGAGTGCGAGGCGATGCGGAAGCGGTGGCGCGGGGTGAGCTTCTCGCCGGTGTCGAGATTGGCAAGGCCAAATGCGTGCTCGGCGACGACCTCGCCGCGATGGGCGAATGCGATGATGACGCCCGGCTGTTGGATTGTCGTCTGTTGGAATTCGACCCAGGAGCCGATGTAGTCGATCGCGGATCGCAGCCAACTGTCCATTACGCACCGAATTGCGAGGGAAGGATTGGTGCGGGAGGCTAGCCGAGAAAGCAGAACCGGCACAACCCCGAGGTTGTGCCGGTTCGCGTCGTTCGGAAACCAGATGGCTTAGTAGACGAGCGTCGCGCCGGTCGGCTTGTCGAGCGCCGCGGCCAGCGAGCGATACTCGGAGCTGTCGGTGCCGGCGAGCGAGGCGATCTTGTTCAGGTGATATTGCGCCTGCTCGCGGTTGCCCTGCTCGAGCTGCCAGAGGCCGTAATACTGCCAGGTGCGGACGTGGTTCGGATCGTCCTTCAGCGCCAGTTCGTAATAGACCTTGGACGACTGGTAGTCGCCGAGCTTGCGATAGGAATAGCCGATCAGATTGGCGACGTCGGCGACGTCGTCGCGCTTGAGCGACTTCAACTGATCGATCGCGCCCGTGTAGTTATGGTCGTCGTAGATCGTGGTGTAGGCGGTGCGATAGGCAGCAAGGAATTTCGGATCGCTGACGGAGGAGCTCTTCTTCTTGCCCTTCTTGGTCGACGTGTCCGACTTCGGCGGCGACGAGGGATCGTCTCCGCCCGCGGCATAGGCGCCGGTCATTACCGGCCCGGCTGCGAGCGTCATCGAAACGAGTCCCGGCAGCAGAAGCATTGAGAGTTTGCGCATCTAAGTTCTCCCGTATGAAGCGTGGCGATCCTACACGATTGCCTGAAGACCGGAACACCCGCCGGGCAAAAACATTCCCGGCTGCCCCGGCCCCTTCGCCCTGCCGCAGATGACAAACTTGTCATCCAGATGAACGGAAGCCTGCAACCGGCTTCAGACTGGGTTCAGCGCGCGAGGCCTAGGCTCCCACCTACGATCGAAGGGGTGGCGAGAGGGCGCCCGCCTCAAGATCCTTCCAAGAGGAGACCAACCATGTTGAAGACCATTTCCGCAGCCTTGCTCGCAGCTTCCGTGATCGCAGCTCCGGCCTTCGCGGCCGAGGCCGGCAAGACCACCACGACCGCCCCGGTGATCAAGGCGGACCAGAGCCAGACCAAGACGTCGAACACCGCCGTGAAACCGGACACCGGCGTCAAGGCCGACACCAAGGCCGCCGACGTCAAGGCGGATGCCAAGGTCGACGCCAAGTCGAAGACGATGAATGCGAACGCCGCGGTCACGCCCGACGAGCACAAGACCGTGCGGACGCATCGCCATCACCACAAGCATCTGTCGGCCAAGAAGTCGCTGAAGGCGCAGCCCGACGTCACCAAGCCGGTGACGACCGAGAAGCGCAGCTAACGACTGATCCCGCGCGGCGGCATCCCTGGCATTGCCCTGCTGGCGCGTGCGGAATTCAGGCCCGGTCCGTTGTCCCGGCGTCTTGCGCGAAAGCGCAAGGCACCGGCGGCGGGCCGGTGCGCCTGCAAGCGAATTCCCTTCGCGCAACCTTGGGGCTAGAACATCTCCCTGATCTGAGCGAGCGGAGAGCGTGACCTGTGGGGCGATTGGCGAAACGTGCGGCGAGCCTGCTATTGATCCTGGCATTGCCGCTGGCGCTCGCGGGGTGTTTCGGCAGCGACGGTGACCGTCCGACCCTGATGGCCGGGACCCAGGCTGGAGGTCCTCAGCCTTTTCCCGACAATTTCCGCGGTGACACGCTCGCCTTGATGCGCGCCTATCTGAACAATCCGGTCGGCGTGCGCGAGGCCGGCATGGCCGAGCCGGAGCTGCGCGAGGTCGGCGGCCGACAGTTCTACGTGAGCTGCCTGCGCTTCATGCCCCGCGAGACCGACGGCAGCTACAAGGTCATGCGCGAGCGCGCCGTCGTCTTCGTCAACGGACGGGCCGACCGCGTCCTCGATCGCGCCAGCGAGTTCTGTACTGGCGCGGTTTACGCACCCTTTCCGGAACTGGAAAAGATGACGCGGTAGCGCAAAGCCCGCCTTCATCGGCTGGTGCTAGGACAGAAGCCGCCGGATCACATTTTGGCGAGCTTTGAACGGGGCGGATTAGCCTTGCGACAGATCGTTACGGCAAGCCTTGCGCGGGTGGCAGAAACAGCCGGTGCAAGGCAACGTGACGGAACAAAATCGCGATGTTGCCACCCCGTCACAGTATCGAAAGATCAACGTTCCGGCATCGCCGCGAAGCAACCAAATTCACGCCACGTTGTTTGCTGAGGGTCGATTTTGAAAGAACGGGGATGGATATGAAAACGATTTTGCTGGGCGCAGTCGCTCTGCTTGCGCTAGCCGCGCCGGCCGCAGCGGCCGACATGCAGCCGCGCCCTTACACCAAGGCACCGGCCTATACGCCGCCGCAGGTGATTTATAATTGGACCGGCTTCTACATCGGCGGCCATGTCGGCGGCGCGTTCGCCGGCGACAGCAGCTTCCAGTCGAGCGACGCCCGCTTCCTGGGCGGCGTGCAGGGCGGCTTCGACTACCAGTTCGCGCCCAATTGGGTCGTGGGTGTCGAGGCCCAGTATTCCTGGCTGCCGACCAACAACAACGGTGTCACGTTCCCGCTGGGAACGCAGGTGACGTCCAACACGGACCAGCTCGGGTCGGTGACTGGCCGGATCGGCTACACCTGGGGTCCGACGCTGCTCTACGCCAAGGGTGGTTACGCTTGGCGCAATGGCGGCCTTGGCGTCAACGTCGCCGGCGTGCCGCAGACCTTCACCGCCACCGGTAACAACAAGGACGGCTACACCGTCGGCGCCGGCCTCGAATACATGTTCGCGCCGAGCTGGTCGGCCAAGGCCGAGTACCAGTACTACAATTTCGGCAGCACCACGTTCACCTCCGGGCCGGCCGACATCGTCGGCGTCCGCGGCCGGGAGGACGAGCATACCGTCAAGGTCGGTGTGAACTACCGCTTCGGCTGGGGCGGTCCGTCAGCCTCGCGCTACTGACCCGCCAGGAGCCGTCCCAGATCTGACAAAGGCCGGCTCGCGCCGGCCTTTCGTTTGCCCACCCGTCCGTTTGCCCACCCGTCGTTCGCCAGCCCGTTGTTTGCTTGGCGTGAACCATCTGGCGCGTCATTTGCAAGCAAACATTCCGGCGCGCGCGTTCCCACGCGTGTCATGGGGCCGGCGTAAAGCAAAAATAATCTTTGCCGCTTACGGAACTCGCGCTCCGGAACGCGTTATATGAGAATTACAGGGCTGGTGGGACGACGGTCATGCGTATCTTGGTGTCGGCAGCAGTGCTCTCGTGCTTGGTCGCCGTGCCATGCGCTGCCCAAACAATCCTCAAATCCGAGCCTCTGATGCTGGCACCCTATGAGGTGGCCTTCGTCAAGGACGCCTCCTGTCCGTCCGGCAAGGTGTTGAAGGTCACCGGCGCGATCCGCGGGCTGCACCGCCGCAAGGCCTGCGTGGCGCTGGCCGGCGAGCAGGCATCGCTGGCGACCGCAACGCCCTGAACCCCCGGCTTCCGGCCCGACCTCACAAATTCAGCTGAAGCTCAATCCTGGACTCGCGCTCGGCCTCGGCTTTGTTCGTGGCGGGGTCCTCGCCCTGCGCTGCCCGGCAGGGCTTGATCTCGTAGTCGTTGTCGAGCACCCGGCGCGGCCCGGCACGCTCGTCGTCGGCGCTGATATCCACGACGAGACCGCTCCGCTGCGCCAATTTCCAGACGTCGGACTCATCAGGATAGGCCTTGCTGATCTGGGCGTCGTTGCAGAACAAGGCGTAGGGCATTCTTCCCGCTCCCGGAAAGCGCATTAACGACTTCACCGGCGCGGGGTTCCGGCAGACGGGCAATCACGGGGGCGTGATCGGAGCGCCCAAGGCCTTGAGTCGTAAACGAGTCCTGAATCCCCAAAAAAAGAATCCCTGGGACTCTCCGGCCGGAATCAGCGGATGTTTTTGGCCATGACGAGCGACCTGAAAACCTCCTGCGGGCACATGCTCCTGCCGTTGACGTTGGCGCTGCTCGGCGCCTGCGCAGCCAATCTCTGGCTGGTTTGGTCCTGGCTGTAGGTCCCTGAGGCCTGCCTGCCCTACTTGGCGGCCGGCGGAGGAGGGGCGGCGTCGCGGATGGCGGCGCGGACTTTTGTCAGGGTCGCCGCGCAATATTCCTCGCGCTCGCGCTCGAACCGCTCCTGATGCTTGCGGAAACTGGCGATCCTGGCCTGCATCTCGGTGCGGAAATCGCCACCCGTGCGGGGCGGCGGGACCTGGACGGGCCGAGCCTCGGGAGCGGGGGGAGATACCGCCGGTGGCGGGTCGGTTTCGGCCGCAATGGCCTGCACGGTCACGATCTCCGTGGTCACCACCGCGAACGCAGCAGGCGGGCTTTCCGGCGGACGGAGGTCGTCCTTCTTGCCGGTTACCGATTGGACGAAGGCCAGTGTCTGCGCGATCAGTGCGTCGCGCTCCGTGATCCACTTCATGGGCCACCCCTGTTAGTGCCATTCCACCAAAGCTCGAGGGGCGAATCAAGAAGGTATCCTGCAAGGGATTGCATATTTTTCCCGGGCGCCCGACAGTGGGCGGATGGATGCCGGAAAAGAGAAGTCGGACGAAGTCGAGGGCTTGAGGCTTGTTCGCGCGTTCCTGTCGCTGACGCCCGACAAGCGGGCGGAGGTGATCGCGTTCGTCGAGGAATTGGCGCGTGCCCATGGACGACCCGGGGAGGGCGAGGGCACATCTCCGAAGGGCACATCCCCGAGGTGAGCGCTATCGCTGGCGCGGATTGACGTTGGGCACGAAGGGCGCCCCGACCACCCGGACCGCCGCCGGGGCCGCGGCATCGACCGGCCTGCTGTTGTCGGCGACCCGCCGCTCCGGAGCCTGTCCAAAGACCGGCTCGTACAGCGCAAGCGTGCCGGCGACGACGACGCAGCAGAGCGTCACCGCCCCCAGCAAGAACATGTTTCGATGGTCTGTCCAGATCCGCATGGGGCAAGAACGGGCCACGCACGCGCTTGGTTCCGCGCCGGCGATACGGGAGCAGGCATCCTGAAAAAGGCGGCCGAAGCTTACGCCAAGCTTACGGCAGGACTCCAAAGAGTTATTTTTCGGTAAGAGTACCGGTATCATTTGGTATTAAATTTTAACGACCGCCGGCTCCAATGCACGTTGCTGGGATTACGCCCTCGACTGGACATCATTGGATCTTGCGATGAGCTTTTTGAACAATTTGAAGATCGTGTGGAAGGTCGCGCTGATCGTGGCCGTGATGGGCTGTGCGATGGTTGGCGTCGCCACCTTTGGCACGCGCGAACTCTCTGCGACCGTCGACGGGTTTGCCGAGCTCTCCGCGACGCAGTCGTCGGCGCTCAACCTCACCCGCGCCCAGCGCCGCGCCGAGACCTATCACGCGGCGCTCTATGCCGTCTTCACCGAGGCGACAGAGGCCGGCAACGCCAACCGTCTCAAGATCGCGACCCAGAACCGCGACGAAATCCGCCAATATCTGGACGCGGCGGAGCAGGACGACCCAACGCGCGCGAGCCAGATCAGGAGCATCGGTGACCAGTTGAAGGCCGTGTTCGCCGGCTGCGATCCGGTTTTGAAGGCTGGCTCGCAGGCCAGCACCACGGAAGACAATGCCAAGGCCGCAGACCGGGCGCACAAGGAGTGCGACCCGGTGATGGATGCGGCCCTGGCCCGCATCGCCCAGTTCGTGACCGAGACCGCGCAGGCGGTTGCCAAGCGCAAGGAAGCCATCAACCGCGACGCCCGCTCCGCGACCTGGACCGTGATGGGCGTCAGCGCCGGGGGCCTGATCCTCGGCATCGCGATCGCGCTGTTCATCGGCCTCAATGCGATGTCCCGGCCGATCGCCCGGCTCAAGCTCGCCATGGAAGGCCTTGCCCGCAACGATCTCAAGACCGAGGTGCCCGAGAAGGATCGCCGCGACGAGATCGGCGACATGGCAAGGACCGTCGAAGTGTTCAAGACCAACGGGCTCGAAGTGGAGCGGCTCAAGGCGGCGCAGGCGGAAGCCGAGAAGCAGGCCGCAGAGCAGCGCCGCCGCGACATGGTCAACCTGGCCGACGGCTTCGAACGTGCGGTCGGCGAGATCATCGAAACAGTCGGGTCCGCGTCCACCGAGCTTGAGGCGTCGTCCTCGACCTTGGCCACCACCGCGCAGCGCGCGCAGGAGCTGACCTCGGTCGTCGTGGCCGCTTCGGGCGAAGCCACCGGCAACGTGCAGTCGGTAGCGACCGCCACGGAAGAGCTGTCCTCCTCGGTCAACGAGATCAGCCGGCAGGTGCAGGAATCGGCGCGGATGGCGGGCGAAGCCGTCAACCAGGCGCGCACCACCACCGAGCGCGTCAGCGAGCTTTCGGTCGCGGCCACGCGGATCGGCGACGTCGTCGAGCTGATCAACACCATTGCCGGCCAGACCAATCTGCTGGCGCTGAACGCCACGATCGAAGCCGCGCGCGCCGGCGAGGCCGGCCGCGGCTTCGCGGTCGTCGCCTCCGAGGTGAAGACGCTGGCCGAGCAGACCGCGAAGGCGACCGGCGAGATCAGCCAGCAGATTTCCGGCATCCAGACCGCGACCCAGGAATCCGTTAACGCGATCCGCGACATCTCCGCGACGATCGAGCGGCTCTCGGAAGTGTCGTCGACCATCGCCGCGGCCGTCGAGGAGCAGGGGGCCGCGACCCAGGAGATCTCGCGCAACGTGCAGCAGGCCGCTCACGGCACCCAGCAGGTCTCCTCGAACATCACCGACGTGCAGCGCGGCGCGGCGGAGACCGGCTCGGCGTCCTCGCAGGTGCTCTCGACCGCAAAGATGCTGGCGACCGACAGCAACCGGCTGAAGGACGAAGTCGGAAAATTCCTCCGGACGGTGCGCGCCGCCTGAGTCCGCGCGGCGGCATCCGTCCGCCGCGCCGATAGCGCCTATTGTGGCAGCAGAAATGCAAGCACGATGACGAACAGCACGGCCGTCATGATGACGGCCGTAGCTGCACCGGCGACCATTTTGGCCTTCTCTCGTGCGGTGGTGGGGCGCATGAAAATTCCAACGAGCGGATGAGGTGAGCGGGTTCGCTTGCGGACCATTTCGGACAGCAGGCTCTCCTTGTATAGTGCGTTTGCGCCGGAATCTCGATTCGCGTGCTCTCTGATGATCCCCAATCGTCCGCCCGTGCTCGCCCACGAACGCTTCGTTGCCGACCGCGACGGTTTCGCGGGCCTCGATCTCGCCGCGCGGTTCGAGCGGATCGAGCGGACGAACCTGTGGGGCGCAGCCAGCTCGGTCTCGGGCCTCGGCTCGGAGGATCCCGCCACGGCCGCGATCCGGGACGCGCTTCCTGCGCTGCTGCAACGGCTCGGCGCGCGCTCGCTGCTCGATGCGCCCTGCGGCGATGCGGGCTGGATCGGCCGCATGAAGCTCGATCTCGACTACATCGGCATCGATATCGTGCCGTCGCTGATCGAGGCCAATAGCGCGCGCGCGGCACGAGGTGAACTGGCCGGTCGTTTCCGCGTTGCGGACATCACGCGCGACGCGCTGCCGGCTGCCGACTTGATCCTGTGCCGTGACTGCCTGGTTCATTTGAGCTTCGACAACATCGTCCGCGCCGTCACGAACTTTCGTGCGAGCGGCGCGCGCTTCCTGATGGTCACGACGTTTCCCCAATGGGATGCAAATCGCGACTGCGAGGACGGCGACTGGCGCGCGCTGAACATGGAGACGGCGCCGTTCAACTGGCCGGCGCCGCGCGAACTGATCGACGAGCGCTGCGAGGAGGGCGGCGGTGGCTGGCGCGACAAGAGCCTCGGGCTCTGGCGGCTGGATGAATTGCCCGATCGCGTCCGCATTGCCACGGGGATGTGACGGACCCAGCCGGAACGTCCGTTGCCTCAGTGATTGCCGTCGCGCTACATTTCGGGTTGCATGAAGCCGTCTCGCGTTGCGGTGACGATGCCGGAGCACGCCATGAGACCAAGCCTAGTGGTCGTCGCCATGCTGATCTGGTGCTGCGCGCCGGCGATGGCGCAGCAGGAGGGCGCTGCGCTCTACGCGAGCCACTGCGCGCAATGTCACGATGCCGGCAGTGCCCAAAGCCGTGTGCCGGGCCGCAGCGCCATGCAGGGAATGTCGTTCGATCATGTGCTGGGGACACTGACCTCCGGCAGCATGGCGGCGATGGCGAAGGAGCGCAGCGACGAGGAACGCCGCGCGATTGCTGCCTTCGTCACCGGCAAGACTGCGGCTGGCGACGCTGCGATCGACGCGCAGGGGCGCTGCGCGCAGCAGGTCAGTGCCTTTCCAGAGCCGCTCGACGGGCCACGCTGGAACGGGTGGGGCGTCGACGCTGGCAACAGCCGCTTCCAGCCGGCCGATATGGCCGGGCTGACCGCGGAAGAGGTGCCGCGCCTGCGGCTGAAATGGGCTTACGCCTTTCCCGGCGCCTCGGTGTCGTTTGCGCCGCCGACGATCGTCGGCGGCCTGCTGTTCATCGGCGGTACCGACCGCAAGGTGCACGCGCTCGATGCGCGAAGCGGCTGCACGCTGTGGACGTTGCCGACCGATGCCGCGGTGCGCGCCGCGATCAGCTTCGCGCCGCTTCCCGGTACCGATCAGTTCGCGATCTTCTTCGGTGACTTGCGCGCCAATGCCTATGCCGTGAACGCGCTGACCGGGACGCTGATCTGGAAGACGAAGGTCGAGGAGCATCCGGCCGCGCGCATCACCGGCGCGCCGACGCTGCATTCCGGCGTGCTCTACGTGCCGGTGTCCTCGCTCGAGGAGGCCGCCGGCTCGCAAGCCAGTTACGAATGCTGCACTTTCCGCGGCAGCGTGGTGGCGCTGGAGGCGGTGACCGGCAAGCCGGTGTGGCAGGCCTACACGATCCCGGAAGTGCCGCATCCGACCAGCAAGAATACGAGAGGCACGCAGCTGTTCGGCCCGTCCGGCGCCGCGGTGTGGTCGGCGCCGACGATCGATCCGAAGCGCAACGCCGTCTACGTCGCGACCAGCAACTCCTATTCGAATCCGCCGGCCGCAACCGCCGATGCGATCCTCGCGTTCGAGCTTGCGACCGGAAAGCTGCTCTGGAAGCAACAGGCGACCCCGAAGGACGCCTTCATCGTGGCGTGCTACGGCGCGGACAGGACCAATTGTCCTGACGAGCACGGCCCCGATCACGATTTCGGCCAGTCGCCGATCCTCGTGACCTTGCGCGACGGCAGGCGTGTTCTTGCCATCGCGCAGAAGTCCGGCGTCGTGCACGCGCTCGACCCTGATGATGGCGGCAAGATCCTGTGGCAGACGCGGGTCGGCAAGGGCGGTGCGCTCGGCGGCAGCGAATGGGGCTCGGCCGCCGACCAGGACCGCATCTACGTCGCGAACTCCGACGTGCGTTTCCTGCACGATGGCACGCGGCGGCTCGATTCCACCCAAGGCGGCGGCCTGTTCGGCCTCGATCTCGCCAGCGGGAAGATTGCGATGGAAGTGTCTCCCGTCGCCTGCGGCGATCGTCTCCAATGCAGCCCCGCGCTGTCGGCGGCGGTGAGCCTGATCCCCGGTGTCGTGTTCTCCGGCGGCGTCAGCGGCTTCCTGCGCGCCTACGCCACAGCCGACGGCAAGCTGCTGTGGGAGTTCGATACCGCGCGAGATTATACGGCCGTGAACGGCGTCCCCGCCCATGGCGGCGCGATCGACGGCCCCGGGCCGGTCATCGCCGGCGGCATGCTCTACACCAATTCCGGCTACGGCCAGTGGAGCGGCGTCGCCGGCAACGTGCTGCTGGCGTTCGAGGTTGGGAAGGAGTGAGGGCGAGCATAGGTGCATTGCTCCACCAACTCGTCATTGCGGGCGTAGCGAAGCAATCCAGAATCTTCTCGCGACGACAGTATGCGGGAACACCGTGCCGGATTGCGCTCCGCTCCATCCGGGCCGCGGGACCCGTCGGCCGACCAAGGAGGAAGGAATTTCGATGATCGACGCCCGATGTCATTGCGGCGCTCTTGCGCTGTCGCTTCCGGGGCCATCAAGCCTCGTCGCTGCCTGCCATTGCATTGACTGCCAGCGGCGAACAGGCGCGCCGTTCGGTGTCGGTGCCTTCTATCCGGCAGAGGCCGTCACGATCTCAGGCGCGTCGAAGGAATACGTCCGCACGGCCGCGAGCGGCGGCAAGGTCCGCAGCCATTTTTGTCCCGACTGCGGTTCAACGGTGTACTGGAAAGCGGACAATCTGCCTGCGATGATCGGCGTCGCCGTCGGTGCCATCGCGGATCCGAATTTTCCGGCCCCGGTCAGATCGGTTTTCGAGCAGTCGAAACATGTCTGGGTGGAGATCGCCGGCGCCCAGCATTTCCAGCAGAGCAGCCTGCAGAAGAATTCGGACTGAGTGCTCCCGCGTCGAGCGCTGGTGCCGGCTGAGGGGATTGAACCCCCGACCTTCGGTTTACAAAACCGCTGCTCTACCGCTGAGCTAAGCCGGCGACGCTGGAGATGCGGGGCGGGGCTCGGCATGTGCCCTGTCCGTCCGCTCGGGCGTCGCAATATCAGACTTGGGTGGAAAGTGCCAGAACCCGAAGGCGGCGTCTCGCCGGCATAAAACAGGCGGCCCGTTGGGCCGCCTGAAACCGTTCGACCCGATGGAAAAAGGCCTCACTGGCAGAGGTGCCGCCGGCCGTCTTCGCCCTTGATCCAGGTGCCGGGCTTGCAGACGATGCCGTTGCGGGCTGCATAGGCGTCCCAATTGCCGGACCAGCCGGGGCCGCTGCGGTCGTAGCTCGCGTAGGAATTACCCCAGCCCTGGAACGGTGCGGCGGCGACCGTTGCCGCGGTTCCGACGGCAGCGCCAGCCACTGCGCCCGCCGTATCGAGCGGCCAGAAGCCGGATTGCTGTCCATCATTCGGATTCACTTGGTTGCGGGCCATGTGGCGGCGGCGATAGGCGCGGTCGGCGGTTGCATTGCCGGGACCGAGATTCTGGCAATTGGCATCCTGGAATAGCCCCGTGCAGCGGCCCGAATTGTCGACTGTCGCTTGCGCGAAGGCCGGTGTTGCCAGCGTGGACGCGACGATCGCGGCCAAGCCAAGAAGCCTTGGGCTCGTCATGGCATTTTCTCCATGTTGTTGAGACCTGTGCTAAGTGCGACCTCCAGCAGTCGTTCCGCGGATTCTCGCATGCAGGGTCACATCGACGTGAGCCCGCCCAGGATGTGCAGTTTATGCCACGCAACCTTTCGCGCTCTAGCACCTGCGGCGAGTTTGCTCCCCGTTAACGCTTCGCTAGCGCAGCTTGCGGCATTTGAGCGGCCCGCATCGCTTGCGCGTTAGGCTTACCGGCATTTGGTGAGCGGGCCTTAACCCTCTGTGGGCCGTGATCGGTTAGGTTGTGTTCCAGACAACCGGGATCCCACCATGCGCGCTCTGGCGCTCGCAGCCTTTTTGATCGGACTGCCCGCGACGGCGTTTGCCGGCGGCGGCTTCGATATCGTCGTGCCCGGCCGCCCCGGCGTGCCGATCATCATCAATGGCATCGACGCGTCCTATAGCGTCGTCGAAGGTGTCTGGGGCCTGGGCAAGAACGTCCAGGTGCAGCCGACGATCTATGGCGGACGCTATGTCGCCGAGCGGCAGCCGGAGGACGTCGGCCATTATTATCCGACACTGGGCCTGCGGCCCGGCTACGGCCGGCTCGAGGTCGAGCCGCCAGCGAACCGCAAATTGCCGAAGCCGGCCGAGAGCTACCATCAGAGCTGGGGCGCGCAATCGGCGCCGCTGCCGCCGCAGATGGATGTGCCGGCCGATCCGCCGCCGGTGATCCTGGCGCCTGAGATCAATGTGAATCCGCAGCATCGTCGGCCCCGGCCGCGTGCCGAGGTGCCCGGCAAGCCGCCGGGTTAAGAAACGACAAAAATCCGAAATACGGAAATCAACAGGAGAGAGTAATGCGTCAGATGATTTCGGGACTGGTCGCGGCGGCTGCCGTGATGTTCGTCGGGGCCACGCCGGCCGCGGCCTGCGGCTTCAATCCGTGCCAGCCGGTTGCGCCGGTCTATAGCGGCTGCAACACGGGTTGCGGTAGCTGGGGTTATGGCCAGGGTTATGGCGGATGGGGCTTTGAGCACCTCGCCGAGCCGACCACGCAGTATTACTACGTCAACCAGGGCCCGACCTACACCGGCCCCGGCGCCTTCGCGCCGTACCCGACCTATCGTGAGGACGCGGTCGTTGCACCCGCCAATTACGGCTACGGCCGTGGTTATGGCTACGGCAACGGCTATGGCTATCGTGCCGCCGCCTATCCCTATCAGCGCCCGTACTACCGTCCGTATCGCTACGGCTATGGCCCGCGGCACGGCTATCTGCCGCGCACGCACTACGGCTACGGTCCGCGCTACGGCTACGCCCACCGCGCGCCGTATTACGGCGGCCACCGCGTGCTGCGCCGCTATTACTGATCGTTTGATTGGTTGAGTTGAAGAAGCGCCCGTCCGCGCGATGCGGATGGGCGTTTTGTTTTTTTGGATTCTTAGTTTGACGCGTTTTCTTTACGCGAACCGGTATCCACTTCGCTCGAAAACGCTCTACCGCTTCATCAGCCCGAGCCGGCTCGCGCCGACATAGAGCGAGAGTGCGGCGGCGTTGGAGACGTTGAGGCTCTTGATCTCGCCGGGCATGTCGAGCCGCGCCACGACGCTGCATGTTTCGCGCGTCAATTGCCGCAGGCCCTTGCCTTCGGCACCAAGCACCAGCGCGAGCGGCTCGCGCAGTGCGACGTCCGAGAGGTCCTCGCTGCCTTCGCTGTCGAGGCCAACCGTCTGGAAGCCGCGCTCGTTCAGCGCGGTGAGGGCGCGGGCGAGGTTTTGCACCGTCACCATCGGTACCAGTTCCAGCGCGCCTGAGGCGGCCTTGGCCAGCACGCCGGTTGCCTCGGGGCTGTGGCGCGCCGTGGTGATGATCGCCTTCACCGCGAACGCTGCTGCTGAGCGCAGGATGGCGCCGACATTGTGCGGATCGGTGATCTGGTCGAGCACCAGCACCATGCCTTCCTGCTCCAGGGTCTCGATGTCGGGCGAGGGCAAGGCGTCGGCCTCGGCGAGCAGGCCTTGGTGGACAGCGTCGGGCGACAGCAGCCGGTCGATCTCCTGGGGACGGACGATCTCGGGCGTGACGCGGGTCTCGATGTTCTCGTCCGCGAGCCGCCTTGCGGCGTTCTCCGTCAGCGTCAGCTTCCGGATCTGCCGCGCAGGATTGGCCAGCGCCATGGTGACGGTGTGCCAGCCATAGAGGATAACTGGCCCGTCAGGGTGCGAATCGCGGTCGCGCCAGGCCGGCCGACCGGCCGATTTCCCGGGCCTGTTGAAGGGCTTAGCCCCGCTGCGGGGCCCCCTCGGGGTGAATTTTCGATCCTTCATGGGCTCGCTTGTGTCACGGGTCCCGGAATATGGCAATTTGGGCGCCCAAGGTGACGATTTTAGCTGTTCGCCTCGGTTGACTTTGCCCCACCGCATCGCCCATAAACGCGCCCGGTCGCGCCCCCATCCGGGCTGTCGCGGCCTTCACGTTCCATGGCCGTCTTCGGTCCGCCGGCAAGGTCCGGCCCGATTGTGCTGCCGTCGAGCGGGGGAGTGTCCCGAGTGGCAAAGGGAGCTGACTGTAAATCAGCCGCCTCATGGCTTCGCAGGTTCGAGTCCTGCCTCCCCCACCAGCCTTCGCTCGCTTCGCGAGCTTCGGCTAGGCAAGCCAGCCCAAATCATCGTGACGCGAAGCTAGCGAAGGCTGTCGCGCCGTAGCCCGAAGGGCGTAGGCGGACTGTCGAACGGATACGACCGCCGCTGCCTCACCCCATCATCTCTCGCACCATCGGCACCACCTTGCGCCCATAGAGCTCGATGCTCTTCATCAGCTTCTCGTGCGGCAGGGGACCGGCCGAATACTTCAGCTGGAAACGCGAGATGCCAAGCGCCTTTGCGGTCTTCGCGATCTTGCGCGCCACGGTTTCCGGCGAGCCGACATAGAGCGAGCCGTGCTCGGCTTCGCTTACGAACTCGTCGCGGCCCATGGGTGGCCAGCCGCGTTCCTTGCCGATGCGGTCGCGCATGGCCTTGTAGTCGCCCCACAGCTCTTCGCGCGCCTGCGCATCCGTTTCCGCGACATAGCCGGGCGAGTGCACGCCGATCGGCTGTGCCGGGCGGCCGAACTCCCTGAAGGCACGGTGATAGAGATCGACGTAAGGCGCAAAGCGCGCAGGATCGCCGCCGATGATCGCGAGCATCAGGGGCAGGTCGTAATGCGCTGCGCGCACCACCGATTGCGGACTGCCGCCGACGCCGATCCAGGTTTTCAGCGTGCCGTTCTCGACCGGCGGATAGACGAGCTGCTCTTTCAGCGGCGGGCGCAGCTTGCCTTCCCAGGTCACGGGCTTCTGCGACAGCAGAGCGGCGAACAGATCGAGCTTCTCCTCGAACAGCGCTTCGTAAGAACGCAGGTCGAAGCCGAACAGCGGAAAGGATTCGGTGAAGGAGCCGCGGCCGAGGATCACCTCGGCGCGCCCGTTGGAGAGCGCATCGAGCGTGGCAAAGCGCTGGAAGACGCGGATCGGATCGTCCGAGCTCAGCACCGTCACGGCCGAGCCGAGATGGATGCGCCTGGTGCGCGACGCGATCGCGGCGAGCACGGTCTCGGGCGAGGAGATCGCGAAGTCGGCACGGTGGTGCTCGCCGAGGCCGATGAAGTCGAGGCCGAGCTCGTCGGCCAGCACGGCTTCGTCGACGACGTTGCGGATCACCTGCGCGTGCGCGAGCGTCTTGCCTGTGCCGTCCTTGGTGACGTCGCCAAAGGTATCCAGTCCGAATTGAAGCGGAGAGGTCATCGATCAGGTCTCTGCGGGGGTGGGGGCGCGAGCGGCGCCCGCATGTGGGAAATTGTTTGCTGTGCAGCTAGGGTGCGGAGACCGCATCGGCAATGCTGCTGCGGGAAAGGCTGAGTTTCCGGTTTTTCACCGGGATCAATCGGACTTGGCGAACATCTCGACCAGGGTCTCGCGCAGCCAGCGCTGCGCCGGCACGGTGTCGTTGCGCTGGTGCCAGAACAGGCTGACGATGCGCGGTGGTGCCTTGAGTGGCAGCGGCATGGCGTGCAGCAACGGCGCGTGCCGGGATTGCGAGCGCAGATCGCTCGGCAGCACGGCGATCAGGTCGGACTGGCGCACGACCTCGTAGGCGGCGCTGTAATGATTGACGGTCGCAACCAGATTGCGCGACAGCCCGCGCGAGGCAAGGAAGAGATCGTAGGACGGCAAGGTCTTGCCCGCGAGACTCACATCGACGTGTCCCGCGTTGAGGAAAGTGCGCGTGCTCAGCCGCTTCATCGCCGCGAGCGGATGGCCGCGCCGCATGAAGCAGGCATAGTCGACGGTCCACAGCGAGCGTGAGCGAATGGCGGCCGGCTGCTGCGCCTCGTTGACATAGACGCTCAGCACGCAGTCGACCCGGTTGTCCTCGAGCTGGTCAGCGATCTCGATGACGGTGTTGGGCACGGTGTGGACGCGTGCCTTGGGCGCGACCTTGCCGAGATGACCGAGGAGGTCCGGCATCACCAGCGAGGAGACGTAGTCCGACATCGACAGGCTGAACTCGGTCTGCGCGCGGCCGGGATCGAACACCTGCTCGTCGAGCGCACCACGCACGCTTTCCAGGGCCTCGCCGATCGGCTCCCACAGCACCACGGCGCGCTGGGTCGGCCGGATCCCGGTGCCGGATCTCACGAACAGGGGATCGCCGAGCGCGTCGCGCAGCCGCGCCAGCGCGTTGCTGACCGCGGGCTGGGTCATCGTCAGCGCGCTCGCGGCGCGCGTGACGCTGCCCTCGGTCATCAGCGCCTCGAAGACTTTCAGGAGGTTGAGGTCGAGCGCACGGAACGACACGAACATTCACCGCAGTGATATATTAGATCATGATTATAAATTATGACGATAATGTCACTTTGTCTATGGTCCCCTGAGGGACACGCGGAGCGCCGGGCCGCCAAGACTGAGGGGACTTTCATGTCGATGATATCGGCGCGCATCGAGCGCCTTCCGTTCGCACGCTTCCACAAGCATCTGCTGCTGATGGGCGGGCTTGGCTACATGTTCGACGCGATGGACGCGGCGGTGCTGGCCTTCATCCTGCCGGTGCTGCGCACGGCGTGGAATCTGTCGAGCGTGCAGATCGGCGTGCTCGGCAGCAGCACCTATATCGGCTTCCTGTTCGGCGCGTTGCTGGCAGGCACGCTGGGCGATTTGATCGGCCGCCGCGCGGTGATGATGTCCGCGCTTGCGCTATATTGCGCGGCGTCCATCGTGAGCGCGATGGTCGATGCATGGCCGTCCTTCTTCGCCGCACGAATCGTCGCCGGCATGGGCACGGGCGCCGAGAGCGCGATCATCGCGCCCTATCTCGCGGAGTTCGTCGCGCGGCGTTACCGCGGCAGCTTCACCGGCGCGCTGGCCGGCTTCTTCTCCTTTGGCTTCGTTGCCGCGGCGCTGCTCGGCTACTTCATCGTGCCCGCCTATGAGAACGGCTGGCGCATGGTGCTGGTTATCACGGCGGTGCCGGTCGTCATGCTGTTGTGGTGGCGTAAGTCGCTGCCGGAATCGCCGCGCTGGCTCGAAAGCCGGGGCAGGGAGAAGGAAGCCGAAGCCGTGCTGGACAGGATCGAGACAGAGTTTGCGCGCCGGGGCCATGTCCTGCCGCAACCCGTCGTCGAAGCCGCCGCGCCGCAGGGAGCAACCGGAACGCTGCTCGCCAATTTCGCCGCGCTCCTCGCAGGCCGGCAGGCGCGCATTACCATCATGACCTGGATCATGTGGCTGGCGATCACCTTCAGCTATTATTCCTTCTTCGTCTGGATCCCCGGTCTGCTGGTCCAGAACGGCATGAGCATCACCAAGAGCTTCGCCTATTCGATCGCGATCTATTGCGCGCAAATTCCCGGCTATTTCAGCGCCGCGTATTTCAACGAGCGTATCGGCCGGCAGGCGACGATTGCGACCTACATGGTGCTCGGCGGCGCCAGCGCGCTCGGGCTCGCCTTCGCGCAGAGCGACCAGCAGATCATGGCGGCGGGAATTTTCCTGTCCTTCTTCATGAACGGCACCTATGCGGGCGTCTATGCCTATACGGCCGAGGTGTTCCCGACGCCGGTCAGGACCACCGGGGCCGGGCTTGCCTCCGCGATCGGCCGCATCGGCGCGATCGTCTCGCCGATCCTGGTCGGCTATCTCTATCCCAATTTCGGCTTCGCCGGCGTGTTCGGCATCACCACCACCGTGCTGCTGCTCGGGGCGGTCACCGTCGTGCTGATGGGCGTGCCGACCCGCGGCCGTTCGCTGGAGGAGATTGCGGCGGGTGAAGTTGCATGACGCGGACCAAACGCCAGGCCGATCCGCTGCTCTGTGCCGTCGCGGCGGCGCAGGGCAGGGTAGATCAGCCGGATGCGCTGTTCGCGGCGCTGGACGAAGCCATGAAGTCGGCGATCGGGCACAAGCTGTTCACGATCCTGACCTATGACGGCGACAGCGGTGAAGCGGCGCGGGTCTATTCCAATCTCCCCGGCCCGTATCCGACCGGCGGCCGCAAGCGCCTGGCACCGGGCCCGTGGACCGAGGCCGTTCTCGATCGCGGCGAGGCCTATATCGGCCGCACGCAGGCCGATCTGCGCGTGGTGTTCTCCGACCATGAGCTGATCGCCTCGCTCGGCTGCGAGAGCGTGCTCAACATGCCCGTGCGCTGGCGCGGGCGTACGCTCGGCTCGCTCAATCTGCTTCATGAGGCAGGCTGGTACGACGAGGACGATGTCGCCGCGTGCCTTCCCTTTGCCCAACTCACCTTGCCGGCACTGCTCGCGCCGGCCCACTTCTGACAGGACGCCGCGATGCCCAGCATCCTCTTCAAGAACGCCGCTCTGCTCGATCCGCTCCAGCCGGACCTGCTGGAGGGACATCACGTGCTGGTCGAAGACAATTTGATCAAGGAGGTCTCGGACCGGCCGCTCCAGGCCACCGCCGACCGGACCATCGATCTGAAGGGCAAGACGCTGATGCCCGGCCTGATCGACCTGCATGTGCATGCGGTGGCGGTCGAGCTCAATCTGGCGCAGCAGGTGCACATGCCGAATGTGCTGGTGACGCTGCGCTCGACGCTGCTGCTGCGCGGCATGCTGCGGCGTGGCTTCACCACGGTCCGCGATGCCGGCGGCGCCGGCCATGCACTGAAGCAGGCGATAGAGACCGGTCTGACCGACGGCCCGCGGCTGTTCGTCTCGGGCCGGGCGCTGAGCCAGACCGGCGGCCACGGCGACATGCGGGCGTGCTCGGATTATCTCGCGAGCGACGCACCGTGTCCCTGCTGCGTGCGGGTCGGCGCGCTGGCGCGCGTTGCCGACGGCGTCGACGGCGTGCGCAGGGCGGCGCGCGAGGAACTCCAGATGGGGGCCGACCAGATCAAGATCATGGCGTCCGGCGGCGTTGCCTCGCCGACCGATCCGGTCGGCGCCTTCGGCTACTCCGAGGACGAGATCCGCGCCATCGTCGAGGAGGCGCGCGGGCGCCAGACCTATGTGCTCGCCCACGCCTACACCGCTGCCGCCATCGCGCGCGCGGTTCGCTGCGGCGTGCGCACCATCGAGCATGGCAATCTCGTGGATGAGCCGACCGCGCGCCTGATGGCCGAGAAGGGGGCCTATGTGGTGCCGACGCTCGTCACCTACGAAGCGCTGGCCAACGAGGGTGCCCAATATGGCCTGCCGCCGGAGAGCGTCGCCAAGATCGCCGATGTCCGCGACGCCGGCCTCCGTTCGCTCGCGATCTACCGCGACGCCGGCGTGAAGATGGGGTTTGGCAGCGATTTGCTCGGGCCGTCCCAGCGTCTCCAGAGCGACGAATTCCGCATCCGCGCCGAGATTCTCGGCCCGCGCGCGGTTATCGCCAGCGCCACGGTGGTCGGCGCCGAAGTGCTCGGCATGGAGGGTAGGCTCGGCCGGATTGCGCCCGAGGCTCTCGCAGACCTGCTGGTGGTCGACGGCAACCCGCTACGCGATGTTGCCTGCCTGCTCGGCCAGGGTGAGCACATCCCGATGGTGATGAAGGCAGGCAAGGTCCAGTTCGACCGGCTGAACGCGTAAAGCGTTTTCGAGCGAAGTGGATACCGGTTCGCGTAAAGAAAACGCGTCAAAACAAGACGCTGCTACCGCCACATCCCGCGCATCCGCGCGCCGATGTCGATCTTGGGCCCTTGCGCCGCGGTGCGTGCCGCGCCTGCGGCCGCCTTCGGCCAGGCCGTGCGCTCGAACAGATAGACCAGCTGCTCCGGGATGAAGCGGGTGCGCGAGGCGTAGACGTGGCGGTCGCCCTTGGCGGCCTGGCCGTGGGTGAAGAAGCGCTGCGGCACGACGAGGTGGAGATCGTCCTTGGCGCGCGTCATCGCGACATAGAGCAGGCGGCGTTCCTCCTCGATCTCGGCGCTGGTGCCGGCGCCGAGGTCGGAGGGCATGCAGCCGTCGACGACATTGAGCACGAACACCGATTTCCACTCCTGGCCCTTGGCGGAGTGGATGGTGGAGAGGATCAGATAGTCCTCGTCGCGCAAGGGAGGCCCGGATTTGTCGCTGGTCGCGTCCGGCGGATCGAGCGTGAGCTCGGTCAGGAACTTCTCGCGCGAGGCGTAGCCGCTCGCGATCTGCTCGAGCTGCATCAGATCGGCGCGGCGCGTCTCGGACTCCTCGTGGATGCGGTCGAGATGCGGCTCGTACCAGAGCCGCACGCGCTCCAGATCCGCCGGCCATTCCGAATAGCGCAGGTTCGCGACGGTGCGGACGAAATCGGTCCAGTCCGCGCCGGTGCGCGGCGGCACCGGTAACTGGCCGAGTGAAGCAAGCGGATCGGTGCTCTCCGCCATCTGGTCCAGCACGCGCTGCGCGGTTGCGGGGCCGATGCCGGGCAACAGATGCAGGATGCGGAAGCCCGCAACGCGGTCGCGCGGGTTTTCGGCGAAGCGCAGCAGCGCCAGCACGTCCTTGACGTGGGCGGCGTCGAGGAATTTCAGGCCGCCGAATTTCACGAACGGGATGTTGCGGCGGGTCAGCTCGATCTCAAGCGGACCCGAATGCGAGGACGTCCGGAACAGCACCGCCTGGTGCTTCAGAAGCGCGCCTTGCTCGCGGTTGGCCAGCACCTCTTCGACGATGTAGCGGGCCTGGTCGGCCTCGTCGCGCACGGTGACGAGTTGCGGCTTTTGCGCGGAGGTGCGGTCGGTCCAGAGGTTCTTGGTGAAGCGCTCGCGCGCGAGGCCGATGACGCCGTTGGCCGCCGCCAGCACGGCCTGCGTCGAGCGGTAATTGCGGTCGAGCGTGATCATCTCGGCGCTGGGCGAGAAGCTTTGCGGAAAGTCCAGGATGTTGCGCACGGTGGCGGCGCGGAACGAATAGATCGACTGCGCGTCGTCGCCGACCACGGTGAGGCCGCGTCCATCGGGCTTCAGCGCCAAGAGGATCGAGGATTGCAGGCGGTTGGTGTCCTGGTATTCGTCGACGAGAACGTGATCGAAGCGTCCGCCGATCTCTTCGGCGATCAGCGCATCGCTCATCATCTGCGACCAGTAGAGCAGCAGGTCGTCGTAATCGAGCACGTGCTGGGCCTGCTTGGCCTCGACATAGGCCGCGAACAGGCCCTTCAGCTCGGCCGCCCAGCCCGCGCACCAGGGGTAGTGCGCCCCTAGCACCTTCTCGATCTCCATCTCGGCGTTGACGCAGCGGGAGTAGATCGACAGGCACGTGCTCTTGGCGGGAAAGCGGCTCTCGGTCTTGGACAGGCCGCGCTCGTGCCGGACCAGATTCATCAGGTCGGCGGAATCCTCGCGGTCGTGGATGGTGAAGGCAGGGTCGACGCCGATCCGCTCGGCATATTCGCGCAGCAGCCGCGCGCCGATGCCGTGGAAGGTGCCGGCCCAGGTCAGCGCATCGCGCATGATCGCGGCGTTGTTCTCCCCGAGCACCTTTCGGGCGATGCGCTCGACCCGGCTGGCCATCTCGGCCGCCGCGCGCCGCGAAAACGTCATCAGCAGGATCCGGCGCGGATCGGCCCCCGCAACGATCAGATGGGCGACGCGATGGGCCAGCGTGTTGGTCTTGCCGGAGCCGGCACCGGCGATGACGAGCAGAGGGGCGCCCACGGTCGTGCCGTCGGCCACACCATGCTCGACGGCGCGGCGCTGCTCCGCATTGAGCGTGTCCAGATATGCTGCCACGAATCGCCCCGGTGAAACCGTGAGATTCGGCGATCTCCTCGCGAATCGCAATGCGGCTGGACGGAATCGGATTTAACACCTAGGGAAAAGACGGCCCTAGGTTCCAGTCCGAGAAGAGCGCGCCCGGCATGACCGAGCTCAAGCCCGACCAGTTCGAGATGCGGCGGCTGGAGTCGCTCAGCAACACCATTTTCGGCGTCGCCATGACGCTTCTGGCCTACGATCTGCCCAAGGCCGCGGTGTTCACCAGCGCCCCCGGCTGGAGCGATCTCGCCCATGTCTATTCCGGCAAGCTCGCCGGCTTCGCGCTCAGCTTCATCATCGCGGGTGTGTTCTGGATCAGCCATCACCGCCGGCTGGCGCGCCAGCCGGTGGGCAGTCGCGGCGCGGTGATCCTCAACCTGTTCTTCCTGCTCTCGATCGTGCTGCTGCCGGTCACCAACGGCCTCTACACCAACTATGCCATGAGCAGCGCTGTCGCCGTGCTCTACGGCCTGAATCTGACCGCGATCGCCGGCCTCAACGCCTGGCTGTGGTGGCTGATCCTGGGCGGCTGGCGCCATGAGATCATGGCCTCGCTGTTTCCGCTGCTCGTGTTCATCCCGGGCACGATCGTGGCGGCGTTTGCGCCGAACGTCGCGCCCTTCGTGTGGTTCATCGCTTTCGGCGGCCTGCTGATCCAGCGCTTCTACAGAGCGCAAACCGAACCGGATGCGTAAGGCGGTAGCTCGCCCTTATGTCGCGCCGAACCCGTCGGACGGCACGTAAAGCTTGACCGGGCGGATTTCGTAGACCGCAGTCGGATTGACCTGACGCAGCCTCCGCGCCGCCGCGATGGCCTCATCGTCCGTGTCGTATTCCACGAGGTGGAAGCCCAGAAGCTGCTCCTTGGTCTCGGCAAACGGGCCGTCCAGCACCACGCCCGCGCCGGGGCCACGCAAGGTGCGGGCCTTTCGGGTCTCGTCCAGACGGGCGGCCGGCCCGAAATGTCCGCTTGCCCTCAAGGGCGCCTGAGCCTCGATGACCTTGGCCACGACTGCCGCGTCCTCCTCGGGTGTCCAGGACAAAATCTCGTCTTCCACGTGATAGGCCAGGATGGCGTAGAGCATCGTCACCTCGTTTTTTTGCTGCGCGCGTCCAAAGGACTTATCACCGCGGCCCGCCCCGACAATCCCCAAGCACAAAATAATGCGTCGTGCGGGCTCGACGAAACCGTCCTGAAACCCGATTGCCACCTTGCGGGGTGAACGCTGCCCAAAGCCGAGGCGACTGATGGCCACAAGATCGCGAAAGGTCATCGGAGGCGGCAATGTCGGGTCACACCATCAAGATCATCTGCGACGCTCGGCGGGCGGCACAATCGGAGCCTGCCGATTTGCACGACCAGAGCGGACATCACCGCTATTACGGCAGCTCGGCCGAGAACGGCGGCGAACGCATCGTCGAGAGCCGCCGGGGAAAACGCCCGCGCGCGGTCAATGTCTGCGGCTTCTGAAGCCTTTTCCAAAGCTTTGGGCGAGACCGGTCTTCGCTGATGGGTGTCCTGCAAATATCGATCGCCGCGCTGCCGTTCCTGGTCGCGTTGGCGAGCCGGAGCAGCAAGGCGATCGCGCCGTGCCTGCTCACCAGCATCTTCACAGTGCTGCTCGGCGAGGAGCCCCACCGGGCGGTCATGGCCTGGTGCGTTGGCGTGCTGATCGCCGCGGTGGCGTTACGCGAACGGCTTCGCGCGACCTGAGCGACGCCGTCACGGCGCGTTGAGGACCCGCTTGACGAGGGCCTCCCGCAGCGCCGCCAGTTCGCCGCTCGCCTCCATCTGCGCGATCACCTTGCCGACCTTCGGCACCAGATCGCGATGACGTTCGTGCAGGTAGTGGTAGATGTGGATGCGCTCGAGCGGCGGGGAGAGCGGGTAGATCCTGGCCTGCAGATTGAGCTTCCTCACCGCGACGAGTCCGCTGAAGAGGTCGGTGACCATCACGTCGAAACGGTCGGCGTCGAGCATCTTGACCATGTTCTCGAGGCTGGTGGTCGCCGTGACGCGAGCCATGTCGCGGGTGCCGGCCTCCGAGGAGCCGACGCCGCGGACGATGCCGATGCTGTAGTCCCTGATCGAATTCCAGCCGGCGACGTCGAAACGCAGTTTCGTCGTGAACACCGCGGGCTCGATGTAGTTGATCGCCGGCGTGACCTGGATCAGCGTGGGGTAGTCTCGCGAGAGCGTTCCGATCCGCTGGATCTCGCCATCGACCTCGCCTGCGCTCGACAGCGCGAGGGCCCGCTTGCCGGGGACGTCCTCGAATTCGAGCCTGATGTTGAGCTTGGCGTAGACGGCCCGCAGCATCTCGCCGCCGACATATTGATCGGGGATGTCGGCGATGCGCGCCAGCCGGATCTGCTCCTGCGCCTGCGTCGGACCGGCTGCAATCAACGACAGGCAGGCGATGGCCATCCGCCACATCACGCGTCTCCTTGGTCGTGCATTGCTACCACTGGATTCGGAGGCTTGCGCGATCTACCGGGAGTGGCGCGCGCCGGCTGCAACGGCCATAACTCGCCCGCCATGCAGGCAACTCCGGACTTTAACCGATGTCATTCTAGCACCCGAGGTGATAGTTTGCGCGAGAATCCTGTTGCTGGGCGCAATATATGACCCCGCCGACCTCAAGCCGCCCACGGGCCGACAGGATCACCACGCAGGTCGCGTGAAGGGAAAGTCTCAACGAACGAATTGCTCGCGGCCGCGACCGGCCGGAGCAGGATGCTGCCATTCCGGGGACGTGGTGCATGGGCAACGCAGGCGACGAGGACTCCAAGCTCAGCCGCGCCGTTGCCCCGGCGGCCGCGAAGCAGGATTTTGGCGGGATCGGCGCTGCGCTTGCGCCGGCGATCGGAGCGTTGCTGTCGCGGATCTTCAACTGGTCGCGCAGCGGCGTCGGGCCGCGCCTCCTGGCCGCCGTGCTGCTGTTCTCCTCGATCGTGACGCTGATGCTGACCGCGCTTCAGCTCTATCTCGACTACGACCGCGAGGTCGGCGTCATCGAGACGCGGCTCGATGAGATCGGCCGCAGCACCACCGGCAGCCTCGGCGAGAGCCTGTGGAATCTCGACCAGAACCAGATCAAGCTCCAGCTCGGCGGCATCCTGCGGCTGCCCGACATCCGCGCCGCCGAGGTGCGCGAGATCGCCGATCGTCCCAATCCGATCCGTGTCGCGGTCGGCGAGCCGAACACCCGTTCGATCGTGACGCGCGACTACCCGCTGAACTACTCCGTGCAGGGGGCCGCGCGCACGATCGGCGTGCTCCATGTCGAGGCGACGCTGAGCGAGGTCTATCGGCAATTGCTGAACCGGGCCCTGGTTATCCTGGCAAGCCAGGCGGCGAAGACGTTCCTCGTCTCGCTGTTCATCATCTACATGTTCCATCTCCTGGTGACGCGGCACCTGGTCGCCATCGCCGACTTCGTCAGCAAGTACAGCCTGGCGCGGCCGCCGCCGCCTTTGCACCTGGAACGCCGGCCGCCCTACGATCCGGACGAACTGGACAAGGTGATCGACGCCTTCAACGCCATGTGCGCCAATCTCGAGCGGGCCTATGGCGAGTTGCGCGAGGCCAATGCGAATCTCGAGCGCGACCTGAAGATCCGCCAGCGCACGGAAGACGACGCGCGCGCGAGCGAGCAGCGCTTCCGCGACTATGCCGAGACCGCGTCCGACTGGTTCTGGGAGACCGGGCCGGATCATCGGTTCACCTACATATCCGAGCGGGCCGGGGCCTTCGGCATGGACCACAAGGCGCTGATCGGCAAGCGCCGCACCGATGCCGCGTTCGACCACGACGCCGAGCCGGAGAAATGGCACGCGCACTTGGCGGTGCTGGACCGCCACGAGCCGTTCCGGAAGTTCGAGTATCGCGGCCGCGACATGACCGGACGCGTGCGCCATTTCAGCGTCAACGGCCAGCCGGTCTTCGCGGCCGACGGACGCTTCATGGGTTATCGCGGCTCCGCCACCGATCTCACCGAGCAGCACGAGACCGAGGAGCGGCTTCGCCAATCCCAGAAGATGGACGCGATCGGCCAGCTCACCGGCGGCGTCGCGCACGACTTCAACAACGTGCTAACCGTCATCACCGGCACCATCGAGATCATCCAGGAAGGGCTTGCGGACCGGCCCCAGTTCGCCGCGATCGCGCAGCTGATCGACGATGCGGCCGCGCGCGGCGCCGAGATCACCTCGCAGCTGCTGACCTTCGCGCGCCGCCAGCCGCTGGAGCCGCGCGAGATCGACGTCAACGCCCTCGTGATTGAGACGGCGAAGCTGCTGAAGCCGATCCTTGGCGAGCACATCGAGATCGTGACCCGGCTCGCGGACGACGCCTGGTCCGCGATGGCGGATCCGTCGCAGCTCTCCTCCGCGATCGTCAATCTCGCCGTCAATGCGCGTGACGCGATGCCGGACGGCGGCAGGCTCACGCTCGAGACCGCGAACCGGGAGCTTGACGGCGTGCTTAGCACCGCCGACGGCGACGTCATGCGCGGCGCCTTCGTGATGATTGCGGTGGCCGATACCGGTCACGGCATTCCGGCCGACATCCGCGAGCGCGTGTTCGAGCCGTTCTTCACCACCAAGGGGGTCGGCCGCGGCACCGGGCTCGGACTGAGCATGGTCTACGGCTTTGCCCGCCAGACCGGCGGCACCGTCGCGATCGAGAGCGAGGAGGGGCAAGGCACGGTGATGCGGCTGTTCCTGCCGCGATCGGAGGGCGAGGCGGCAACCAGGACGGCACCGGCTCAGGCGCCCGCGGCGGCGCGCGGGCACGAGACGATCCTCGTGGTCGAGGACGATCCGCTGGTGCAGGGCTATGTCATCGCCCAGCTCGGCGGCCTCGGCTATCGCACGCTCGTGGCCGGCGACGGCGCAGCCGCCCTCGCGCTGGTCGACCAGGGCGCCAGTTTCGATCTGCTGTTCACGGATATCATCATGCCCGGCGGCATGAACGGGCGGGAGCTGGCCGAAGCCGTCCGGCTTCGGCGGCCGGGGGCGAGGGTGCTCTACACCTCCGGCTATACCGACGACACCATCGTCCACGAAGGACACCTCGATCCCGGCGTGGCGCTGCTTCAGAAGCCATACCGGAAGTCGGAGCTGTCGCAGAAGATTCGCGAGGTGCTCGCGGGCGAGTCGGCCGCGTGAGCGGCATTCGCCCACGAAAAAGGCGCGGCGGGGAGACCCCGTCGCGCCCGATTTCTTGCTCGCTGGTCCAGGGCTGAGAGCGCCCCGATGCCAAGCCTTGTTCAGAGCTTAGCGGGCGATCCCAGCGAGGTGACAGCGCTTGAGATAAGACACTGGATCACCTCCTTTCGTTGGTTTCGGGAGACTCAATATAGGGCGAAATCCCTTCGCCGTTAAGGGGCGGGGCCGGAGGCCGGGAACAAGTCCGCTCGCGAGGCGGGAAAGACCGATCCGGGCCAGTTGAGACCGCCGCTCGGCCGTGTTAGGTGATCGCGAGATGCGGGTGTAGCTCAATGGTAGAGCAGCAGCCTTCCAAGCTGAATACGAGGGTTCGATTCCCTTCACCCGCTCCAAACAATTTCAGTAATTTAGTGCGAATCTTCGGATTTCGTTCCGACAAACCATCCTGAAAACACCGCTGACGGCCGATTTGAATCCGCCCGTTTTCAGTCCGGCGTCGCGATGGATTGGAGCGGACGAAGTCGCGACTGGTCGTGAACTAGCGATCCCAATCGACGCCGGCCAAGGCCTGCGACAACTGCTGAAGCAGCGCTTTCAAATGCTCCCGGTCGGCAGGGCTGAAGCTCTTCAATAGCCGCGTCTCGCGCTCACGCGAGATCTCCAGCAATTTTTCGGACAGCTTCCGTCCTTCGGCCGTCAGCTTGGCGAACGCGGCGCGGCCACGGGTTCGCGTCTGCTCGACCGAAATCAGTTTGCGTTCCTCGAGCAAGACGAGGCTGCGGCTCACGGCCGCCTTGTCCAGATCGGCCGCCCCCGACAACTCACCGACATTGAGCGACTGGGTGCTGTTGAGCACCATCAGTATGCGCCATTCCGTCAGGCTCAGGTCAAAGGCGCTGCGATAATAGGCCGTGGTGCCGCGGAGCAGCCGCGCGCCGATATTTGATACCAGCATTGCAACGTGCTCCTGCGCCAGGATGCCGTAGTGCTGCGGACGTTTCGGCGCCGCATCGTTGACCGTCAGTTGCTTGGTCGAAGGCATCGATGGATTCTCCCGGCAACTCGGCCAACCTAAAATGCCGCGGTTCCCGCCGCATTGATCTACCTCAAATTGCTTGACATGTCATTTATTGATGCATCAACATAAAACCGACGCCGGCACAAGAGCTGACCAAGAACCGGCGACGCATCAGGGTGGTATTCATGGCAGACGGCGAGATGGCCAATGCAAAGGCCCCGGGCAGGTACGCGGGTGCGATCGACTGCGATCTTCATCCGGCCGTGCCTGGCATGAATGTGCTGCTGCCGTATCTCGACGAATATTGGCGCGAAATGGTGTCCGTTCGCGCGCTTGATCGGCTCAATCTCGCTCTCACCAGTTATCCGCAGAACGCGCCGTTGTCGTGCCGTCCCGACTGGAAGCTCGCGGATGGCGAGAAGCCGGGTGCCTCGCTGCAGGCGATGCAGGACCATGTGCTGGACCGCTACCAGCAGCGGTTTGGAATCCTCAACTGCCTCTACGGCGCCCAGGTCATGCATAGCGAGGACATGGCGGCGGTGTTCTGCCGGGCGACCAACGACTGGATTCGCGATGAATGGCTGAGCCGCGATCCCCGGTTGCGCGCTTCCATCGTGATTGCGGCTCATAGCACCGAACACGCCGTCGCCGAGATCGAACGCCGCGCGGACGACATGCGGTTCGTGCAGGTGCTGATGCTGGTATCGGGCGAGGTGACGCTTGGCCGGCGGCAATTGTGGCCGATCTATCGTCTGGCAGAGAAGCTTGGCCTGCCGGTCGGAATTCACGCCGGCAGCGCCTACCGCTATGCGCCGACCGCGGTTGGATGGCCGTCCTATTTCGTCGAAGACTATGTGTCGCAATCGGCCGCCTTCGAGAATCAGTTGCAGAGCATGATCTCCGAAGGCGTGTTCGCCAAATTCCCCGGACTCAAGGTGGTCGCGATCGAATCCGGACTGACCTGGCTGAGCGGCTTTGCCTGGCGCGCCGACAAGACCTGGAAAGGGGTTCGCGCCGAAGTTCCCTGGGTGACGCGCGCGCCATCGGAGATCGTCCGCGAGCACGTTCGCTTCACGGTCCAGCCGATCGACGCAACCGACGAGGCGGCGGCGATCCTGCGACTGATCGATCACCTGCGATCGGACGAGCTGTTCCTGTTCTCGACGGATTATCCGCACTGGCAGTTCGACGGCGATGCGGCGTTACCGGATGGGCTTTCCGCAAGCCTGTTGCGCAAGATCGTCAGTGACAATGCGCTTGCGACCTACCCGCGGCTGGTGAAGGCCGATCGAGCCATGGAGATTGCCGTATGAGCATCGTCGAACTCGAGCGAAGCAGCGCCGCCAGATCCAGGCTTCGGATCATCGATTGCGATATCCATCCGGCGATGACCTCCTGGACCGAGGTTCATCCGTATCTCGCCAAACAATGGATCGACCACCTCTCGGTCTATGGCAGCCATTTGCGCCACGCGTTTTCCGAGGCGCTGTCGCATCCGCGGATGTCGCCGGATGCGGCGCGGGTCGATGCCTATCCCGAGGAGGGCGGTCCGCCGGGCTCAAGCCTCGAGCTGATGCGCGCGCAGCATCTCGATCCCAACGGGGTCGAGACCGGCATGTTGATCCCGCTGCGCTGGAACCCCGGCAGCCAGCGCAATCTGGATTTCGGCGTGGCGCTGACGCAGGCCATGAACACCTGGCAGGTCGAACGCTGGGTGAAGAACGAGCCGCGTCTGCGGGCATCGGTCTTGATCGCGCAGGAGGACACCGGCGCTTCGGTCGCCGAGATCGACGCGCGGGCCGGCGATCCGAACTTCACCCAGATTCTGGTATTGCCGAAGACCGACGAACCCTTCGGCCGCCGCCGCTACTGGCCGATTTTCGAGGCGGCGGTGCGCAGCAATCTGCCGATCGCCATCCATGTCGGCGGCACCAATGGCCATCCTTCCACCGGCGGAGGCTGGGCGTCCTACTACATGGAAGAGCACAATTCGGTGGCGGAAACCATGCAGGCGATCCTGACCAGCCTGGTGTTCGAAGGCGTGTTCGAACGCTTTCCGCAGCTCCGCGTCGTGATCATGGAAGGCGGGCTCGGCTGGATCCCCTCGCTGACCGCGCGCATGGACAAGCACTGGTCGCGCCTGCGCAGCGAGGTGCCGCACCTGACGCGGCCGCCGTCGGAATACATTCGCCGGCAGGTGTGGTTCACGACCCAGCCGATGGAAGAGCCGGGAACTGCCGCGCAACTGCTCGATCTGTTCGACCGGATCGGCTGGGATCGCCTGCTGTTCTCGACCGACTACCCGCATTGGGACTTTGACGATCCGCGCTACGCCTTTCGCGCCAACCTCAGCGAAGCGCAGCGCGACCAGATTCTCTATGGGAACGCGCAGGCGTTCTACGGGCTGCCGTGATGGCGCGGCACGTCGTTGCAACCGTCGATGACATTCCTCCCGGCCAGCGCATGCTGGTGAACGTGGGAGGGCGGGAAATTGGCATCTTCAATGTCGGCGGGGAGTATTTCGCGGTCAGCAACCGGTGTCCGCACGAGGGCGCATCCCTGTGCAAGGGGCGCATCGTCGGCCTGGTGGAATCCAGCGAGCCAGGGTCCTACCAGTTCAGCCGGCGCGGCGAACTGTTACGCTGCCCCTGGCACGGCTGGGAGTTCGACTTAAGGACCGGAAAATCCTGGTGCGAGCCCGATCGCACCAAGGTTCGCAGCTACGACCTCAAGGTGGAACCGGGCGGGGCCCTCGTCGAAGGCGAGCTTCAGGCCGAAACGTTCCCGGTCGTGATCGAGAAGCAATATGTGGTGATCGAAGTCTGACACCTGATCGATGCGGTCGATCGGCAAAATAAGAAACCGCGTGGAGGATGAAGTGTTCTTGAAGCTGAAGAGAATTGCCCTCGCTGCCCTGGCGGCCGGTTTCGCATTGCCGGCATCGGCTCAGGATGCATCCTGGGATTCTGTCGTCGCCGCGGCCAAGAAGGAAGGCAAGGTCGTCGTCTACAACATGGCGCTCGGCGCGCCTTACTTCACAGCGGTCGTCAAATCGTTCGAAAAGGAATATGGCATCGCCGTCGAGAGCCTCGATTTGCGCGCCAGCGAACTGGTCGAACGCATCCGGACCGAGCAATCGGCGGGACGGTATCTTGGCGATGTCGAAATGGTCACCACGACCATGATCGAGGAGCAGCTCAAGAACGGCGACTTCATCCAGAAACTGCCGCCGGTCCCGAATGCCGCGAACCTCCGGCCGCCGTTCAAGGCCACCGAACACAGCGTTCCCGCCTACGTCCAGCCGATGGGAATTTTGATCAACACACGGCTTGTCAAGGGCGACGACGTTCCCAAGAGCTGGAACGATCTGAATTCGCCGAAGTGGAAGGGCAAGCTGCTTTCCGACGACATGCGTCCGCTCGGCAGCGGCAACACCTTGTTCGCGGTGCTCCAGAACAACATGGGCGCCGAGTTCAACGAAAAGCTGGCCGAGCAGAAACCCGTCTTCAGCCGCGATATGCGCAACGACGCTCGCCGCGTCGCCCGGGGGGAATATCCGATCTACATCACGCAGGTGTTCGCCTTTGCCTCCGATCTCAAGGGCCTGCCGGTGAAGGTGATCGTGCCGCAGGAGGGAGCGCCCTATGCCCAGATGGATCTCGCGATCCTGAAGAACGCCCCGCATGCCAATGCGGCACGCCTCTTCATGCAGCATTTCCTCAACCTCGACTCCCAGGCGCTTTACGCCAACGCCTGGATGCTTCCGGTCGTGAAGGGCGCGGCCGAGCGCGCCGATCCTGACGCGCAGCCTTATGCCAACGCCAGGCTGATGGGCATGGCGAAATTGTCCGAACGGCCGGACATGATGTCGCTGGCCAAGAAACTTTACCCCTGAGGCGCTGGCAGATGGCTCTTTCGGCCGACGACCGCATAGCCGATATCGTAACAGCGCGGTCGCGGCTACCTCACGCGCGGCGATTCCTGAACGGCGCGCCGGCCAGCCGCGTCGTCGGGCTGATGCTGCTTGCGCTCGTTCTCGCCTTTCTGTCGGTCTACCCGCTGTCGATGCTGCTCTATGGCAGCCTGCATTCGACGCCGCCGGGCGTTGCCGGCGTCTTCACGCTCGACGGCTACCGCGACATCGTTTCGCAGCAAAATCTGCTCACGCTGCTCAATACCGTCGGCATCGCGCTGGCCAAGACGATCCCGTCGCTGATCCTGGCCGTCCTGCTCGCCTGGATTCTGGCGAGGACTGACACGCCGTTTCGCGGAACGCTGGAGGTACTGGTCACGCTGCCGTTCTTCATTCCGCCGATCCTCACCGCGATGGCCTGGGGCATGCTGGGCAATCCGCAGGTCGGACTGTTGAACCAGCTCTACCAGTGGATCACCGGATCGACCGCGTCGCCGATCAACGTCTATTCCTATGGCGGCGTCGTCTGGCACATGATGCAATATTCGGTGCCGTTTCTCTTCCTGCTGATCGTCGACGCCTTTCGGGCGATGGACCCGAGCCTTGAGGAAGCCGCGCGGATGTGCGGCGCCTCCCGATTGCGGACCTTCTACACCGTCACGCTTCAACTGATGCTGCCGGCGCTGACCGGGGCCGCGATCCTCAGCTTCATCAGGGGAATCGAGAATTTCGAATCACCGCTGTTCTTCGGCTCGCCTGCCGGCATCCACGTCATCACGACGGATATCTACGACTCCATCAACCAGCGCTCGCCACCGCAATACCAATATGCCACCGCGATAAGCTTCGTGATCATGGCGCTGATGTTCCTGATCATCTTGATGCAGTGGCGCATCCTGCGCGGCCGCAGTTTCCAGACCGTGACGGGGAAGGGCTATTCGCCCGCGGTCATGAAGCTCGGCAGATGGCGCTGGGCGACGTTCGCCTTTTGCGCGCTGTTCTTCGCCGTCACGGTGGTGCTGCCGGTGAGCCAGCTCCTGATCGGATCCTTCTTCAAATTCTTCGGCTTCTACGAATGGGAGATGCTGACGCTCGAGCATTATCAGGCGGTCGCTGGCAGCAGTGAGTTCTGGCGGGCCTTTGGCAATACCATGCTGTTGGGTTTTGTCGGCGCTACGCTGACCATGCTGCTCGGCGGTATCGTCGCCTATGTCTCGGTCAGGACCAAATGGCGCGGACGTCGTCTGATCGACGCAATGGCGTGGTTGCCCTGGATGATGCCGGGCATTGTGCTGGGCGTGGGCTTCCTGTGGGGATTCGCGCTGCTGCCTCATGCCATTCCGATCTATGGGACGATCTGGGCACTGCTGCTCGCCTACATCTCGCTGGGAACGCCGCTCTCGGTGCGCGTCATGTCCAGCGCCTACGGTCAGCTGTCCTACGACCTCGAGGAATGCTCGCGCGTGCACGGGGCGGGCTGGCTGCAGACGATGTGGCGCATCATGATCGCGCTGGTCTGGCCCTCCTTTGCGGTGGGCTGGGTCCTGATCTTCTTCGGAATCATGCGCGAGTTGAGCGCCTCGGTGTTGCTCTACTCCGTTGGCTCGGAAGTTCTGTCGGTCGTGCTCCTGAAACTCTGGGCCAACGGCAGCGCGGAACAGGTGAGCGTGATCGGTCTCATCATGATGGCCATGGTGATCGTTTTCAGATGGGTGCAGCTCCGCGTCATCAAGCGATGGATTGGCGCCTTGTGACTGGATTGGGTGTCTGATGTCAAATGTCGTCCTGGAGAAAGTCAGCCGGAAGTTCGGCGAGTTCGCGGCCGTGAACGAGATCGATCTTCGCGTCGCTGAAGGCGAGTTCGTGACGCTGCTCGGGCCGTCCGGCTGCGGCAAGACAACCACTTTGCGGATGGTCGCAGGCCTTGAACAGAATACCAGTGGCCGGATCAGCCTCGGGAACGAGGTGGTCAGCGATGCGGCTTCGGGCGTGTTCGTTCCATCGGAGCGGCGACGCCTCGGTATGGTTTTCCAGTCCTACGCGATCTGGCCGCATATGACGGTTTTCGAGAACGTTGCATATCCATTGCGGGTGCGCCGTCGTCCCTTGGCCGAAATCCGGGATCTGGTTTCAAAGGCGCTGCGTCTCGTCGAAATGGAAGGCTTCTCCGAGCGCCCTGCGCCGGCTCTGTCGGGCGGTCAGCAGCAACGCGTAGCCATTGCGCGGGCGCTGGTGTTCGAGCCGAAGGTGCTTCTTCTCGACGAGCCGCTGAGTAATCTCGACGCCAAGTTGCGGTTGCAGATGGGCGACGAGTTCCGTGCGATCCAGCGACGGCTCGGCATGACGACCCTGTATGTCACGCATGATCAGTCGGAGGCGATGGCGCTGTCTGACCGCGTGGTCGTGATGGATCGGGGACGAATCCAGCAGGTTGGTGCCCCCGAGGACATTTATCGCTACCCGGCCAATCGCACGGTCGCTGGATTCTTCGGCAACCCGAATCTCCTTGACGCCAGTGTGGAGGCATGCGCGCGCCTGGAGGGCGGTCGGGTTCAGCTTGATGTCGTCGGGCACGGTTGGCAGGGCCGATGCGAGGCTGCAACCGAAGTGCCGCCGGGACATACCGTCACGGTCATGGTGCGTCCGGAAGACATCAGGATTGCGCCCGCCGGCACCGACAAGGATGGGCTGCGATGGTCGGGCCGGATCGCCCACACGATCTTCCGTGGCCCGACAAGGTCGATCGTGGTGGAGATCGAGGACGGTCGCCTCAATGTCGATGCTCCCGCCTTTGGCGGCTATTCGGTCGGCGACAATGTGACGGTGGTCGTTCCTCGACACGCGGCTTGGGCCGTCGGGTAATCATGTTCAAGACGGGCGCGATTTTAACCAATCTCGCAAACCACCTATCGTGCGAAATCCGTCCGCCGCGTAGCAGCGGACGGAGGGAAGGAAAGCCTGCATCATCTCGGCGAGGGCGTGTCCTGGACCGAGATCCAGCACCCTGCTGACGCCGAGTTCGGCAAGCGCTTCCAGCGTTGCCGACCAGTCGATCGGGCGCGCCACCTGGCAGGCGAGCTTTGCTGTTGCATTGCTGGCAGAGAAGATGCGCTCGCCGTCGCCTCCGGCGAGCAAGACTCGCTGATTTGCAATAGCGGAGCGTGTGCTGGCGTCGAGCGCCAGTTGAAAGGGGCGGCAGGCCTGTTCGAGCTGCCGCGTGTGCGACGCGATCCTCACGGCGAGAAGACCTGTGCGCGTGGCGCCTTGTCCGGTCGCTTCCTGGCAGAGGTCGATCACGTCCTGCTCGGCACCTCCGACGACAACGAGACGATCGGGGTTCCTGATTGCGATCTCGCAGCGATGCTTTCCGAGCAGGCGTTCGAGCGCAGCCGGCTCGAGCCCGCGGACATAGCCGAGCCGGCCGTCGGGTCCGGCGACGCTGTCCATCAGGCGCGCGCGAACAGCCGTCAGTCGCAAGGCTTCATCGGCGGGCCATATCCCTGCAATGCTCCAGGCGGTCATCTCGCCGACGCTGTAGCCGGTGACGGCCGTAGGTTCGGTCAGGAGATCGGCAATGCAGGCATGGATCGCGAGCGTCGATGTGACGGTCAGGATCTGGCTGACATGGTTGGCGGACAGCTCGTCTGCGCTGTGCGTCCGGACGAACTCCCGTGGATCCTCGCCGAGACACGCGGTCGCCGCGGTGAAAACGGACTCTGCGGCAGGCTGATCGGCGGCCAGATCGAAGATCTTGTCCGAGAGGGTGCCTTGTCCACCGCAGAGCAGGGCGAGCATCAGGGGTCCAGCCGATCGACGAAGAGGGCCATGGCCAGCAGATCCGCCGAACCGCCGGGACTGAGATTGCGCGCCACGAATGCTTGATGAATCTCGATGGCTCGCTCGCGCCAGCCGCGACCTCCGACGCCTCCGGCGGCAAGAAATGCGGATGCGCTGGCCTGCGCGAAGTGCAATCCATCCTCTCCGCCGCGATGCAGGAGGTTGGTGTCGGTGACATCAGCGATGAGCGTCATGCAGGTCTGAACGCGGACTGCTTCCTCATCGCAAGGCGCGAGCTTTCGTGCAGCATGCAGGGCGTGCAGGGCGATCTCGTAGACCGATGGGAAGCCGCACGCCGCTTCCGCCCTGGCGCCGCCGGCACCGTAACGCCGCGAGGCCATGGCGCCGTGGCTGCGCAAGGAAATGGGACCCGACAGGATGTCTTCGCCCCAGCGCTGCGACACCAGATCGCCGAGCGATTTGCGAATGCCGAGCGCACCGCGATATCCGGCCGCGGCGCAGAGCAGACCCAGTCCGAAGATCGCGCCGCGATGCGTGTTGACGCCTCCGGTTTCCGCGAGCATGGCGCGCTCTGCGGCGACCCCGATCGCGCGCAGGCGGCTCATGCCGGCGCCCTCGGCTCCGGCAAGCGCCAGATCGCGGAGGAATGGCCTCAAGGTGTCGGCGCTGCGGCACAAGAGCTCGGCGTCCATGTCGCTGTGCGCGCCATTGTCGACATGGCTGACGAGCCCCGGTTTCGGATGGGTTTCGACTTCGAGCTTCAGGCAAAGCGATGCCAGATCACCGAGCTGCTCCGCATCGAGCGCGTTGGCAGGTGTCGATTGCCATCTCAGCGCGACGTTCACGACAGATTCCCCGACAGAAATGCGGCGCGCGTCGTGCTGATGACGCCGGCGGGGCCTTTCACGAGGACTTCATCCTCGTCAGCTCCGATGAGCTCGCGCCATTGGACCCCTCCCGCGCGACCAACGATCTCGCCGTCCAGCCGCATCGGCGCCTGCTTCGCGATCCGGCCGATGTCCGACGGCAGAGTGCCGGCGTGCCTTGCCGGCGACAGCGGCCAGAGCAGATCGAGGTCCGAACTGTCGGAAAGATAGGGCAGGCCGGTGAGGTGCTGCCAGGCCAGGCTGCCGAAGGTGCGGGTCTCCGGCAGAAGCTGGAGCAGCAGGCCGATCGTCTCCTGCCAGTGTGCAGGCGCCGCGGCGGCCGCATCGGCCAAGGTTGGCGGCGCAGCGGATGCGATGATGTCGGCGGGCGCGAGCGCGAGCGCGATGCGCCGCTTGCCGTGGCTGGGCGGCAGCGGCAGGCCGAGCGGAATCATGCCGGCGGCATCGCTGCACGCCGGCCGGCGAACGATGAGGGGGCGGTCGGCGCGCGCCCAGCCGTCGATGATCGGTTCGCGGGCGAGTTCGGGATGGCGGCTCATCACGACAGCCCATCCGGCTGCTGAAGCCTTCACCATGGTGTGACGTGCGAGCGCTTCAGCCATGTTGCGCTCCCTGCTGCGCGACTGCGGCGAGCGCGACGACCCGATCGGCGATCTCGGCCGCCTTCCGGCGTCCGCCACGCTCTGCACCTAGCCGGCCACGATCATCCTGTCCTGCAGGCCGCTCCAGCACGGCCGCAAGCTGCGGCGCCAGGGGCGAGGTTTCATCCCAGACGACGTGAATGCCGCCGGTCTGCACCATGTTGTCGAGCCCGGGCGCGAAAACGGGCGTCGCTTCCGCCTTGGCCTTCAGCACGTCGATCGAAAGCTTGGTGACCCGCGCCATCGACGGCAGATCCATCACGGCGGGATGCGCGCCGGGGAGTGCCACCAGCGTGCCGGTGGCAAGAGCGGTGGCGATGAACGCGCCGGCCGCGCTGCCGCCATAGAGCAGGCCGACGGTGCGATGTCCCTCGGCTTCCGCCAGCAGCAGGGCTTTGGCGAGATGCGACAGATACTCGTTGAGGCCCAGCAGCTCGTCGCGCTTGCTCATGCGCTGGCTGGCGGAATCCACCAGGACCAGGATCGGCGCACGATCGCCTGACTTGACGATATCGATCACGCGCCCCGCGAGCACAATGGCTTCGTTCGCGCCGAGAGGCCGTCCTCGCGTGATGCCGAGTAGGTGGATCAGTCCTCCGTCAGGCAGGGTCGCCCTTCCCGCAACTATTGAGCCGATGGCCTCGATGTCGTGGCCGTTCGGGAACAGGCCGGCCAGAATGTCATCGAGCGTCATCGGCGTTCTCCCTTGTCTTTGCCGCGCGCAGAAACGCGTCGGTCGGAAGCGCGGGGATCTCGGTCGGCGCGTCGATACCAAGCGTCTGCCAGATATCGACAGCGTCCTCGGCTTCGCCGAAACGCTGCAGCCGGCGCTCCAGGCGATTCTGCTCGGCTTCGAGAACGGTGGTATCGCAGCCACGCTTGATCTTGAGCGCGTCGATCGCCGCCTGGCGAAACGCCAGCGCCTCGTCGTCGACGAACATGTCGGCGCCGCCGATGAGATAGCGGTGCTTGCCGCCCATGGTGCGCCACACCAGCGCGCGGTCGCGCGAGTCGAACTCCTCGATGCCTCTGTTGGTCTCGATCACCTCGGGGCCGCTGACGCTGATCCGCCCCTGCTCGGACACGATCAGGCGCGAGCAGGTGCCTGCGATCAGGCTGCCGCCGCCGTAGCATCCGGCGCGGCCGCCGATCAGTCCGACGACGCTGACGCCCGCACGCCGCACCTCGATCACCGCGCGCATGATTTCTGCGATCGCGAGCTCGCCGGCATTGGCTTCCTGAAGCCGCACGCCGCCGGTGTCGAACAGGATCAGCACGTCCTGATGATGCGCACGAGCCGCGAGCAACAGTCCCGTGAGCTTGGCGCCGTGGACTTCACCGAAGGCGCCGCCCATGAAGCGCCCCTCCTGGGCGGCGATGAACACCGGCGTGCCGTCCAGGCGGCCATGCCCGATGACGATGCCGTCGTCGAACTGTTCCGGCAGGTCGAAGATCGAAAGATGCGGGCTGATCTCGCGCAGTTCGGGGCCGATGTATTCGCAAAAGCTGCCGGCATCGACCAGCGCGTCGATGCGTTGCCGGGCGCTCGCCTCGTACCAGCTCAGCGAAGCCGTGTTGGCTGCCACCTGTGTCATCGTTCCGGCTCCTCGATCTTGCGGACGCCTTGCGCAAGACGCAGCGCGACCGTGTCCGGGCGGGCTCCGCCGTCATTGATGGAGATGCGCAGGCCGCCGGCAGGGCGGCGGGCGACGAAGTCGCGGACCACGGCGTCCCACACTGCGCCGAAGCCGTGGGCTGCGGTTGCGATCTCGATCGTGCATGTGTCGGCTGGCGAGGTGCGTTCCAGCAGGACCTCGAGATTGCCGGAGGCGACGACACCGACGATCGCCTGCGTGCGGGAGCCGCCGGCGGATCTGGCTGCGGTCAGTCTGAAGCTGAGCTTTTCCATGCAAAACTCCTCACCAGTTGCGGAAGCGGCTGGGCGGACGATAGAGGCCGCCGGAGGCCAGCATGAGGTCCTTGATCGAGCGTGCCGCCAGCAGGCGGCGGTCGGCATCGAGCGGATCGATGCCGAGATCCTCGGGACGCCGGATCACGCCGCGTTGCCTGAGCTGCTCGACCAGCTTAGCATCGCGCGCGCGCCCGATGTCGGTGTAACCGGCGACGCCGCGGATCGCCTGCTCGCGCTCGTCCTTGCTGCGGCACATCAGGAGGTTGGCGATGCCTTCCTCGGTGACGATGTGGGTCACGTCGTCCGAGTAGACCATTACCGGCGCGAGATCGAGCTTGAGCTCGCGCGCCAGCTCGAGCGCATCCAGCCGCTCGACGAAGAGCGGAGCATTGCGCTCGCCGAAGGTCTCGCCGATCTGCACCACGAGCTTGCGGCCGCGGCGCAGGGCGGGGGCGGCATCGGGCGCTGCCTCGGCACCGGCCTTGAGCCAGGGTTCGCTCGGGTGGCGGCGGCCGCGCGGATCGGATCCCATGTTGGGCGCGCCGCCGAACCCCGCGATGCGGCTCGTCGTCACCGTCGAGCTGTGGCCCTCGAGATCGATCTGGAGTGTCGATCCGATGAACATGTCGCAGGCATAGAGGCCGGCCGTCTGGCAGAAGGCGCGATTGGACCGCAGCGAGCCGTCGGGCCCCGTGAAGAAGATGTCGGAGCGCGCGGCGACATAGTCCTCCATGCCGACCTCCGAGCCGAAGCAATGGATCTGGTCGACCCAGCCGGATTCGATCGCCGGAATCAGCGTCGGATGCGGATTGAGCGCGAAATGCGTGCAGACCTTGCCCTTGAGGCCGAGCTTCTCGCCATAGGTCGGCAGCAACAGCTCGATCGCGGCGGTGTTGAAGCCGATGCCGTGATTGAGCCGGCGCACGCCATAGGGCGCATAGATGCCCTTGATGGCGAGCATCGCCGTCAGGATCTGGGTCTCGGTGATGGCGGCGGGGTCGCGGGTGAAGAGCGGTTCGACATAGAAGGGACGGCCGGCTTCGACCACGAAATGCACGAGGTCGCCGGGAATATCGACGCGCGGCACCTTGTCGACGATCTCGGTGACCTGCGCCACGACGAGGCCGTTCTTGTAACTCGTCGCCTCGACGACGGTCGGCGTGTCTTCGGTGTTCGGGCCTGTATAGAGATTGCCGTCCTTGTCGGCACTCACTGCGGCGATCAGGGCGACGTTCGGCGTGAGATCGATGAAGTAGCGGGCGAACAGCTCGAGATAGGTATGGACCGCGCCGAGCTCGATCTTGCGGCCAAACAGCATGCGCGCAATGCGCGCCGATTGCGGGCCCGAATAGGAGAAGTCGAGCCGCCGCGCGATGCCTTTCTCGAAGATGTCGAGATGGGCGGGCAGGACCACGCCGGACTGGACCATGTGCAGGTCGCTGATCTCAGCGGGGTCGAGGTTGGCGAGCGCCGCGGCGAGGAGGTCGGCCTGCTTCTGATTGTCGCCCTCGAGGCACACCCGGTCGCCTGATCGGATCACGGCCGCGAGAAACGCGGGCAGGCTCGGGAGCGGAACGATCTTCCCCTTCGCGTGCCGCCGGCCGGCCGTCAGGCGCTCTCCCAGAGCGGCCTTTTGCATACCCCAATTACTCATCTCGGCTCCTTGGCATGCGAGGTTGCCTTCATTGGCGTCGAATGTATGCGTATTGCGCCTGAATGTCAATTAGTGTATACGCCAATCCATAAGCGATGGATATTCGCATACACAGGAGGAGATTCATGATGCGAATGCATACAAATTGGCTAAGTCGCGTGACCGGAGATCCATTCGCGCAGGGGAGGCGCCCGTGACCGTTTCCGGCGTCGCGCTGCTCTCCATCTGCACCTTGCTGGGGGTCTTCCTGGGAGACCTGCTCGGCATCGCCCTCGGCGTTAAGGCCAATGTCGGCGGTGTCGGCATTGCGATGATGTTTCTGATCGCCGCACGGCTCTGGCTGGTGCGGCGCGGCCTGCTCAGCCACGGTCTCAAGACCGGCGTGGAGTTCTGGGGCAGCTTCTACATTCCCATCGTGGTCGCCATGGCGGCGCAGCAGAACGTCGTTGCTGCGGCCAAAGGCGGTCCCATCGTCGTCATCGCGGGGATCGGCGCGGTCGCCGTGTGTTTCGCGATGGTGGCCCTGATCGGCCGGCTCAGCGGCCGCGTCGAGACCATGGACGAGATCGAGGCGCGAGAGGCGCTCGAGGCGACTGTGCCCCACTTCAAGTCCGGGAGGATCGGATGACGATGATATCGCACATTCTTGCTGCAAACTCGCTGCTCACCGCTTTTGCGGCGGTGGGGATCCTGATGTGGGTCTCCGGGGCGATCTCGAAATACCTCACCTTCGGACGCATCCACGGTTCGGCGATCGCGATCATGCTGGGGCTCGTGCTGGCCTTTTTCGGCGGCATCGCCACTGGCGGCGAAAAGGGGGGCGCCGACCTGCCGGCGCTGACCGGGATCGGCCTGATGGGCGGAGCGATGTTGCGGGATTTCGCCATCGTCGCCACCGCCTTCGAGGTCGACGTCGTTCATGCGCGCAAGGCCGGGGCGATCGGTGCGGTCGCGCTCGGGCTGGGGACTGTCGTCCCGTTCATTTTGGGCGTCTTCGTTGCCGCCGCGTTCGGCTACACCGATGCCATCTCGATGACGACGATCGGTGCCGGCGCGGTCACCTACATCGTCGGGCCGGTGACGGGGGCTGCGATCGGCGCATCTTCGCCGGTTATTGCGCTCTCGATCGCGACCGGTGTATTCAAGGCGGTGATCGTCATGATCGGAACGCCCTTCGTGGCGAAGATGATCGGCCTCAACAATCCGCGCAGTGCAATGGTGTTTGGCGGCTTGATGGGAACGGTCAGCGGCGTGTCCGGAGGGCTGGCGGCGACGGACCGGCGTCTGGTGCCCTACGGTGCGTTGACGGCGACATTTCACACCGGGCTCGGGTGCCTGGTCGCCCCCTCGATCCTTTACTTCGCGGTGCGTGCGATCACGGGAGGCTGAATGGCAGAAGTACTGAAGGTCGCAGTCGGCGCGGAAGACGATGGCGGGCTGCTCTCCGATCGTATCCGCAACGCGCTCACTGACGAGATCGCCTCAGGCGCACTCGTCGCCGGTTCCGCCCTGGAAGAGCAGCAGCTTGCCGATCGCTTTGGAGCTTCCCGCACGCCGGTGCGCGAGGCGCTTCGTCAGCTCGTGGTCAGCGGCCTCGTCGAGGTGCGCGGCCGCCGCGGCCTCGTCGTTGCGCGGATGACGCCGGAGCGCATCATGGACATGTTCGAGACCAGCGCCGAGGTCGAGGCGATGTGCGTCCGGCTTGCGACCTACCGCATGACCCCGCTCGAACGCAGCCACCTGATCGAGCTTCACGAAGGCTCGCTCGCGATGGTCGAGGCGAACGACGTTGATGCCTATGACGCGTTCAACCGGGAATTCCACGAATGCATCTACCGGGCAACGCACAACTCGTTTCTCGCCGAACAGGCGCAGGACGTGCGTTCGCGGCTCAGCGCCTTCCGCCGCACCCAATTGCGGCAGGGCGATCGCATTCGCAAGTCCCGCGACGAGCATGATGCCATCATGCAGGCGATCGCAGAAGGTGACGGAGAGACCGCAGCGCGCCGAATGCGTGCGCACATGCTGAATGCCGCGTCCGCGCTCAGGCGCTACATCGATGATCGCCTCGGCTGAGTCGCCTGATCGAACGATCGGGCCGATAGCTTGACCGCATCCGGCGGCCGCAGGCCTGGACTATTTGCAAGGTCCCGTACCCATTCTGCCTGATTGAGCGCGCCGCGCTCGCATCGCGCCGAGCGTGATGTCCCATGCTGCCCGGGGCAACCGCCCAAGCGATGATCAAGAGAACGAGAGATGTGGGGCATCTCACACGGGAACTTCAAGTCTTGCACTACTCAGAGCTTCGACTCTCTCAGAACCAACGGAGGTTCTCGCATGAAGCTCCTGATGATCTCTGGCCTGGCGGCGCTCGCGGTTTTCGTGGCCGCGACGAATATGCAGCGATCGCATCCACTATCGGTGAGTCGCGCATCGGTAGCAGGGATGCCCCCGGTGCAGGAGATGCAAAGACAGGCGCAACAAAGCAAACTTCCGGTTGAAGATTTCGTAGATCGATCTCTTGTGTTTCCAAGGGGAACACAGGAGTAGAGAGAATACTGCCGTCGCGTCTCAACCAATAGCGGTCGAGCTGGATGGCTTCGAACCGCTCGATGCGTCAAGCCGGCTGGTCGGGTCGCGAGTGCAGCAATTGTCGCAAGCGCTGTCTCAAGGACCCATGAAAATCGGGTTGATCCCGTCGCCGAGCAGTCCCAGGGATTGAAGCTGCGCGCTGTGAATGTCGACTTCAAGGACAGCCAGCAGTAGCGCTAACACGACCGCGATGTAGACGAGCAGTGGCGACGCGCCCTGGCTGCCGGGATCGCGGTTTCGCGGCGGCGACGCGCAAAAGTGCCACAACCGCGAGATGAGCTGCAGGTAGGTTTTCGGGTGAACTTGCATGTCCAGCCTCGATCCATGAGGCGTCCTTGGCAAGACTGCGACCACGTCGATCGCCAATCAAGGCGCCGCTTGTCGCACCTGGAACCGAATACGAGCTACCCCCGTTGAGCTGGATCAAATGGGTGCGTTTTTACCCAGAGGACAGGCCCGTCGGCCACGGACGCGCCACGGAAGATATCCGCAGACCGATCGCCGGACGTCACGGGACGGCATTTGGCCGTGGTGCAAATGCCGGGCAGAATGGCACGGTGGGTGCTTCGCTGTGCGTGTCTCCGACGGCCAATGGATTTGACCTTGCGTCTCGCCATCGCCCTCCTGACGGCATCGCTGCTTCTCCCGCTGCGGCCCGCGCAGGCGCAGTTGGCGGGGCACGGCGGGCCTGTCCGCGCAATCGCCGTTTCGGTCGATGGCAAGACAGTTTTGTCGGGGAGCTTCGACACTGCGGCGATCCGGTGGTCCCTGGCAACCGAGTCCGCCGAGCAGGTCCTTCGCTTCCATTCGGGTGCGGTGAACGCAGCTGCCTTCCTCGGAGACGGACGAATGGCAACGGCTGGTGCGGACGGCCAGATTGCTGTCTGGACGCCGGGCCGGCTGCAACCAGACCAGGTTATCGAAGGTCATACGGGACCCATTGTCGGACTCGCCGTCTCGCCCGATACATCGAAGCTCGCATCGGCCTCGTGGGACCACACCGTGCGGATTTCATCCTTGTCCGACGGTGGGACACGCGTGCTGCAAGGTCACTCGCAAAGCGTGAACGGCGTGGCCTTTGCCCCCGACGGAAAATCGCTGGTGAGCGTTGGTTACGATCTGACGGTATGGATCTGGCCCCTGCCGGGCGGCAGCCCCGAGATCGTTGTGATGCCGGCGCCGCTGAATGCCGTAGCCATCTCGCCTGATGGCGAAATCGTCACCGGCGCGGCAGACGGGAAGCTGCGCATGATGACCGCCGATGGCAAGGAGAATGGCGAGGTCATGGCTGGCGCCCGGCCGATCGTGGCCCTGGCGATCTCGCAAGACGGTGCCTTGATCGCCACGGGGGCAATTGACGGCACCGTTGCGATCGTCGATCGCAGGGCGCGCAGCGTGATGCGCACGCTCGCCGGGTTCGGCGCGCCGGTCTGGTCGGTCGCGTTCCTGCCCGATGGCGCGACACTCCTGACTGGCGGTGCTGACGGCAAGATCAGGCGCTGGAATGCACTGACCGGCGCGGCGATCGGGTCGAACGTACTGGGCACGCCGGCGGATCCGCTCGCCGCCTATGTCGGCGATCACGGCGCCGAAATGTTCAGGGCCTGCGTCGCATGCCATACATTGTCGGAGACTGAGGTACAGCGTGCCGGGCCGACGCTTGCGGGACTCTTCGGCCGGAAAATCGCCTCGCTGCCGGGCTACCGCTTCACCGACGCGCTCAAGGCGATGGATATCGTCTGGACGCCGGAGACCGTCTCAAAACTGTTCGAGATCGGGCCGAACGCCTACACGCCCGGCACCAAGATGCCGGAGCAGCGGATCGGCTCGGCCGAGGATCGCCGCGCGCTCACGGACTTTCTGGCCCGTGCGACGTCGAAGTAGCTGGCAGCAACGCCTTGCGCGTCCTCAAGCGAAGGCGGCGAGATACCAATGTCAACGCCCTAATACCCCGGCCATCGCTCCACGGGAATATTCGTTAGCTCCGGGTTCTCCTCGATCATGCGAGCCACGTCGATGCTGGGACGCTCCTTGAGCGCCGTCACGACACACTGATTGACGTATGTCCGGCGTGACAGCCACTTGATCTTCTTGCCCTTTGCCTCGGCCTTGCAGGCGACGATCGCCTGTTTGAGCGCGACCTTTTCCACCTTGGTGAGGGCGGCGGCCTCGACGGCTGCGCCGGCGAGACCGACCTTTTCCACCTTGGTGAGGGCGGCGGCCTCGACGGCTGCGCCGGCGAGACCGACCTTTTCCACCTTGGTGAGGGCGGCGGCCTCGACGGCTGCGCCGGCGAGACTCGTGATGACGAGGCATGTCGAAAGAACCGTCATGAAACGAGGCATGCGGCTATTCCTTGTTCCCGCGTTGACGCAGATAGTCATCCGTCGTCCGTGGTGGCGCGCGCTCCGGAACGCCCTGAATCGGATCGAATTGCTGCTCGCTCATGACAATGACGCGGCAATCGGCGCACATCCGCAAGGCCTCGGTGCGGCGGTCCCCGGTGGGATACATCCAATGGTGCCCCTCGAGCTTCGTCGCGATCCGATCGATCGTGCTCTTCACGCCGAAGGGCGTGCCGCAGCGGACGCACAGGGCCGGTTCTTCTTCCTTGATCACTTGCGCCGGCGCGCGCCGTGCCCGGAAGTCGATCTGCGGGGTGAGCGTAATGACCTTCTCAGGACAGGTGCTCTGGCACAAACCGCACTGCACGCAGGCGTCCTCCACGAATTTGAGGACGGGACGCTCGGGATCGGCGCGAAGTGCGCCGGTCGGGCAGACTGAAACACAGGACAGGCACAGCGTGCAACCGCCGGTGTCAACGGTGATCGCACCGATCGGTGCGCCCTCGGGCAAGGCGATCACGTCGACCGGTTTGGGCGCGAGGCGATGCAATTCACTGAGGCCAAAGCGAAGCAGATCGCCGCGCTTGCCGACCGTCCGGAAAGTCGCAGGAATGTCGAGGCCGGCGAGGGGACCAATCCCCGTCAGTTGGTCAGCCAGCGTGTCGGGATCGTCGGTTTCGATCGTGGTCACGCGGCTGCCCTCAAATCCCAGCCCGGCGAGAATGGTCTCGGCCATGACGATCGTCTGCAGCAATCCGGTCACGCCGTGTCGCGGCTTGGCGCGCAGAAGAAACCGGACGGCCGCCGCGCCATACGCGAATGCGCCGATAACGGCCTCCAGGCCGACCTGCGTCAACTCGTTGACGGCGAGCGGCAGCACGTTGGCCGGCAAGCCGTCGCCATGACGGGCGAGCGCATCGATCAGCGGCGTGCCGTGCCGGCCGTCGTGCAACAGTAGCACCGGATGCGTGCCGCCAGCCTCGCGATAGGCGAGCAATAGGGCGCGAAGGATCTGCAACTGGGTGTCGGCGGGCGGTAGCGCGTAGGATGCAGCTCCTGTGGGGCAGGCGGCCGCGCATTGCCCACAACCTGCGCAGACTTCTGCGTTGACAGCGACATGGTCGCCGTCCGGCGTAATTGCACCGGTCGGGCAAAGATCCAGGCAGCGATGGCATCCGATCAGCTTCGAGCGCGAATGCGCGCAGAGGCTGGGCGTGAAGTCGACATATCTCGGCTTGTCGAAACTTCCGACGAGATCGCGAGCGGCAAGCACCGCGCGCAGCACCGCCGCCGGATCTCTCGGATCGGCGCGGAGATAGCCGTCCCGCAGGTCGTGCGCCGGAAACAGCGGTGGCTCGCCGGAGAGGTCGAGCACCAGATCGCAGCGCGAGGTCGCCCCGTTGCGCGGGGTCCCGAACACGAAGCGGTCGCGCGAAGAGGGGTGGGGTTGCGCGTAGTCGTCGATCGTGAGCTCGAAGGCACCAAAATGTCCCCGCGCGTTGCGGATCGTGCCCTTTACGATCGGAAACAATGCCGCGGCAGGCGGCGTAACGTCGGTCGGCTGCTTGAGCATGACCGTGACATCGAGATGGTCTGCGAGCAACCGTCCGGCTTCGATCGCGGCCTCGTCTCGCCCATAGATCAGGATGATGCCGTCACTCGACAATGTGACCAGCGGAAAGTCCGGTGCGGGAATTGCCGCCGCCGCAAGCAGTGCCGCCATCTTCGCGCCTGCATTCGCACCGTCGCGCGACCAGCCCGCCGTCTCGCGGATGTTGACGAAGGTGATCCCGCCGGGGCGATCGCCAACCTCATCGGTGAATTGCGCAGCCTGCTGCGTGCAGGCGACTGTCAGCGGGCCATCCGCCTTTGCCGCGTTGCGGAAATGATCGAGCTCTGCGCCGCAGAGATGGTGAAAGCTTCTGATCTCGCAGTTGGGGCACCCACGCCGGATCGCGGCCGTGTCGAGGCGCATCGTGTCTTCACACGAGCAGATCAGGACGGTCTTCGCTGGCTGCTCCAGGTGAATCCCTCCGCCAGTGCGGCGCCGACTTACGGACTCGCGCCATTCTTGCACCTCGTATAGATTTTCACTATCGGGAAGAAAAGGAAAGTGGAGGACGGCCTTGCGGTCGACCCCAACCAGCCACGTTTCCCTGGTGGAGCCGATCCAACTGCCGCCGCCCTTCACGCTGGTCCGGTTGCGGGAGAGCGGAGACGCCTTTGCCCACGCTTGCGGCATTGCACCCAAGCGCGGCGCCGGCACGTTGGTGTGCGTCGGGCGGTTCGATCTCGCCGAATTCGCCGTGGTGCTCGAGCCAGGCGAGCTCTTGAGCACCGCGCGGCGCGCCTTCTACGCCGGCATGGTCGCGCTCACCGACGCTCTTCGCGCCTATGCGCCGCCCAACAAGACGGTTGCGATCGGCTGGCCCGGCTCCGTCGAGATCGACGGCGGGCTGGTCGGCGGGGGGCGGATGGGATGGCCATCGTCGGCGCGCGAGGATGAGCCGCCCGCCTGGCTGGTGTTTGGCGCCATGATCCGGACGGTCGCAATGGCGGATCGCGGGCCCGGCGTTCAGGTGCTCGCGTCCGCGTTGGACGAGGAGGGGTTCGGCGAGGCAGGCGCTGCGCAGGTGACCGAGAGTTTTGCACGGCACCTGATGCGGGTGATCGATCGTTGGCAGGTCGATGGTTTTGACAGCGTCGCACGCGATTATCTCAGCCGGGTTCCCCGTGAGCGGCGAACCGTCCTGAGCATCGACGAGAGCGGCGATCTCCTCACGCGCCGCGTCGGTACCGGCAAGGTCGAGCGGAGCGAGCTCGTCAAGGCGCTCGCCAAGCCATCCTGGCTCGATCCGGAGCTCGGAGGGCCGCGACTGTGAAATTGCTCCGCACTATCGCGCTCGATCCCTCCGACACCTTCGTGTTCGATGCGGCGGCAGAGCCCGGCGAATGGGCCGTCTCCGGCGCGTTCCGCTTCTGCGACCAGGATCCGGCGGCGTTGAGCGGCAAGGCGCGCGCGGCGTTCCGCAGCGGCTTCCTCGGGGTGCAGTCCTGGGGCTGGTCGACGCTGGCGCAGATTGTGCCGGCGACGGAGAGCGATTGCCGGGCGCTGATCGAGCTCCTCGCCCGGCAACTCATCGATCGTTTCGGCGCGCCGGATCCGGCAACCGCGCGGACGGCCGCCGAAGAGGAGGTTGCCTTTGTGCGGTCGCTCTGTACGCATCCGATCAGTTCGCTCATTGCCGTCCACCGCTCGGCGCGCGACGGCGAAGTCCGCGAATCCTTCCGCAGGCTGCAGCTGCGGCCAGGGCAGGGGCACAGCAAGGCGTTCTCGTTCATGGAAGCCGAGGATGATGTCGAACCCGACAGCAATGTCAGGCTTGCCGATATGAGCCAGGAGCCGCAGCGTCGATGAATGATTTCTGGATCGCATGTGGCCACCATCTGCTCGATCGCGAGGCGGGCGGGGGGCTTTGCGTCACCGACGAGTTCCTGAAGGTCTATTTCGTCCGGCCCGAGCTGATTCCGCCGGACGAAGCATGCCCGGTCGAGCGGCGGCTGCACCGCGAGCTGCTTGCCGCTCCCCGCCGGGCGGTCAGTGCGGACGAGATCGCAGCGATTGTCGATGCGGATGCCCGGGAGAACTGGCGGCTCGTACTTGCCGTTCGCGATCTCCTGGTGCGGCATCCGACTCTGGAGGCCGCCTATCTTGCAACCGTCCGGTCGGGGGAAAACGGACTGCCGCCGCTGTTCGTCAATCAACTCGTGCATGTCATCCTGCGCAATGCGCTGGATGGCTGCGATGACCCGTTCGTGCTGCGCGCCGCCGAGCTGTTCTTCCGCCCGCAGCGCATCCTGCCGCATGAGCGGGCCTTGCTGCTCGGCGATGAGGAGGTCGTCGGTGGGCAGAGCCCGACCCCCGTGCTCTCGCTGATGTCGATGCTGGGGGCCGTGACCGATGCCGAGCTGGACGTCTTGAGCGAGGGCAACGCCGACGACTATTGGCACCGAAGCGACCATTTCGACATGGCTTTCGATCTCACCGCGGGCGGGCGCGGGCCAAGGGCGCTGGCGCAGGCGATGGCGCGCTGGATCTCCCATCTGCTCGGGATCGACGTCTGTATTGAGCCGCTGCGCGAACTGCGTGATGCGCGGCTCACCTGGTATGTCGGGCTCGACGCCGATGCGACCAGGCTCGGCGACCGTCTCTGGCATGGCGAGCAACTCGACGACCGCAGCGCCGGCCGCGTGCTTTCATTGTTCCGCCTGACGTTTGCAGACCCGAATACGGCCGCAGACGAGATCCAGGGCGAGCCGGTCTATCTCTTCCTGTCGATGAACTCCGATCAAAAGCTCCGGATGAAGCCGCAGAATTTGCTGACGGGGCTGCCGATCAAACACCTGGAGAGGGTGACATGAGCCCGGCTGCGCTGCCGCTTGTGCGCATTCCCGTCGGTATCGTGGTCGGGCGGTACAAGGCGGACTCGCCGTGGACCGACTTTGTCTGGCGCGCTGTCGCCGTGCTGCCGGACGGGCCGGACACGAAGTCCTGGACGGTGCTCCGTGACGAGGGCGGTGGGACGACGCTGTTCTATGCCGGCAGCACGACGGTCGATCTCTACAGTTCCGAGACGGCGCGCTATCGCGACAATCTTGCTACGGGTCGTCCGAGCATCTGGATAGTGTTGTCGCCTGCGGAAGGCACCTGGCCCTATTCGGTGGCCGCCGCCACCGCCGATCCTGCGGAAGGCGAGGCGTTCACGGAGGCCGGTGCGAATCTGGTCGAGGCCGTCCCTATGCCGGAAGTGCTGCGTGAGCAGATTGAAAGCTTCGTTGCCGAGCACCACGTCGAACGGGAGTTCTTCAAACGCAAGCGGCGGCAGGCCGATCCGGAGGCGCTGGCGCGCCGGCAGCATGAAGGCGGACACGAATGAGTGAGGACAGGTTCCTGGCGCGCTGGTCCCGTCGCAAGCAGGAGGCAAAGGCGAACCCGACGCAATCGGATCCGGCGATGCGCGGTGACATGCAGTCGGCGCTGCCGCCCGCCGCGAAGGACGACGAAGCGGAGTTCGACCTCTCGAGCCTGCCTTCGATCGACCTGATCACGTCAGCGACCGACATCAAGGCGTTCTTGCGCAAAGGGATTCCGCAGGAGCTGACGCGTGCGGCGCTTCGTCGCGCCTGGAGCGCTGATCCCGCCATTCGCGACTTCGTGGGGCTTGCAGAAAACGCGTGGGACTTCAACGATCCGACCGCGATGCCGGGCTTTGGTCCGCTGGATTGTTCGGAAGCAGAACTGGCCGCGTTCGTGGACAGAATCGTCGGCGGCCTCAGCAAGTCAGCCGAGACGCTGTCTGAGACGCCGGTTGAAGTCACGGATTCTTCGCGGGAATTGCGCCAGGTCGAGAGATCGAATGTCGAGATCGTCGCCGAAGAAGCCGCGCCTACCGAGTCCGCACCTGTTCCTGCTGCAGCGCACCTAACGGTCGCTGAAAGCACTGAAGCTGAAAGCACTGAAAGCGAACACCTGTCGCTTCCCCGCCGCACGCATGGCGGCGCGCTGCCCCGCTAGGGCTCTCCGACGAAAGGCCATAGCCTCGGACTATGGGAGGCGATTGACCCTCCGTTGGGCCGGGACTACGCTTCGTCTAGCGCTTTGTAGCAAAAGCAAAATCAGCACCTGGGACTTGGATGGGAGGGTCCACGTGCGTGATGATGGCCTTGAGCGAGCCATTTGCGCCGCCGGCGGCGTTGCTGGCCTTGCGCGCAAAATCGGCATTAGCCAACCCTCCGTTTCGAACTGGAACCAGGTGCCCGCACAACGGGTGATTGCGGTCGAAGCGGCGACCGGCGTATCGCGCAAAGACTTGCGGCCTGATCTGTACGGCGAGCCGCTTCTGTCCGAAGGGCTGGTTGAACCCGTCGATGCGGCGCGTGCGCAGGAATATCTGCTGCTCGCGACGCTCTTGTCCGCAGCACCGTCAAGAAGGTTGCTCGATCAACTGGCCGCATTGATCGGTGATGCGACGCCGCTCGGGCGCGCGCATGCTGAACTGGCCGCGGCCGCCGCCAATGCAGTCGCAGCGCAGGCCGAACGCGAATATTTCGATCTGTTCGTCGGTCTCGGCCGCGGCGAGCTCTTGCCCTATGCCTCCTACTATCTGACGGGATTTCTCAACGAGCGGCCGCTGTCGCGCCTGCGCGCCGATCTCGCCGCGTCCGGGATCGAGCGCGCCGCGAATAATTCGGAGCCGGAAGATCACGCCGCCGTCCTGTGCGAGATCATGGCAGGTTTGGCGGGAGGCCGCTTCCCTGCGTCGTTCGAGGCGCAGCGCGCATTCTTCGACAAACACGTCGGGCCCTGGATCGGGCGGCTGTTCGCCGACATCGAGGGCGCGGAGAGCGCCGTCTTCTATCGTGCGGTCGGCGCGCTCGGTCGCGCCTTTATCGAGATCGAGACGGAAGCATTCACGTTCGCCAACTGACCTGCACCGGCGGGTCCAGGAGAGATGCGATGAGTGAAGAGAGGAAAGCCACAGTCGGGCGCCGCGATTTCCTGCGCAAGGTCGGCGTCGGCACGATGGGCGCCGGCGCGACGCTCGCGACACCGCTGGTCGGGTCCGCGCAGGCTGATAGCGAAACCAACGATGAGAAGCGAAAGGCGCGCTACAAGGAAACCGATCACGTCAAGGCCTTCTATCGCGTCAATCGTTATCCGGCCAAGGGAGGTTGACCGTGCTGATCAAGCGAGCAAACCACCGTTCCCTGCGCCATGGTTCCGTTGCCGAGTCCCTTGCGGGGCAGGCCGGCGGTCTCGACCGCCGCAGCTTCTTGCGCAAATCCGGTCTCGCCGGCGGCGCGCTCGCCGCGCTCGGCACGCTGCCGATCGGCGGCGTGCGCAAGGCGGAGGCGGCGATGGCCGGTCCGCTCACCGCAGGTGCGAGCGTCCGCAAGAGCATCTGCACGCATTGCTCGGTTGGGTGCACGGTGACGGCCGAGGTCCTGAACGGGGTATGGATCGGCCAGGAACCGAGCTGGGATTCTCCGATCAATCGCGGCTCGCATTGTGCCAAGGGCGCATCCGTGCGCGAACTCGTGCACAGCGAGCGACGGCTGCGCTATCCGATGAAGCTCGTCGGCGGCCAGTGGACCCGCGTGTCCTGGGATAGCGCAATCAACGAGATCGGCGACAAACTTCAAACCGTACGTGAGAAGTCGGGCCCCGATTCCGTCTATTGGCTTGGCTCGGCCAAGATGACCAATGAAGGCGCCTACCTGTTCCGCAAGCTTGGCGCATTCTGGGGAACCAACAACACCGATCACCAGGCCCGCATCTGCCATTCGACCACCGTCACCGGCGTCGCCAACACCTGGGGCTACGGCGCGATGACCAACAGCTACAATGATATCCGCAATGCGAAGACGCAGGTCATCCTGGGCGGCAATCCGGCAGAGGCGCATCCGGTCTCGCTGCAGCACCTGCTCGAGGGCAAGGAACTGCAAAAGGCCAACTTCGTCGTCATCGACCCGCGCCTGACGCGCACCGCCGCGCACGCGACGGAATATGTGCGGATGCGGCCGGGCACCGACATCCCCGTGCTTTACGGCATGATGTGGCACATCCTGCAGAACGGCTGGGAGGACAAGGAGTTCATCCGGCAGCGGGTCTACGGGTTCGACGATCTCCGCAAGGAAGTGGAAAAGTGGAATCCGGAAGAAGTCGAGCGCGTCACCGGCATTCCCGGCGAGCAGCTCAAGCGCGTCGCCAAGATGTTTGCCACCGAAAAGCCGGCCACGCTGATCTGGGCCATGGGCCAGACCCAGAAGACCGTCGGCACCGCCAACGTGCGTGCCAGTTGCATCCTGCTGCTGATGACCGGCAATGTCGGCGGCGCGGGCATGGGCGCCAACATTTTCCGCGGCCACGACAACGTGCAGGGCGCGACCGACGTCGGGCTCGATATCGTCACGCTGCCGTTCTACTACGGCCTCGCCGAGGGCGCCTGGAAGCATTGGTCGCGGGTTTGGGAGGTCGACTATGACTTCCTGAAGTCGCGGTTCGATTCCAAGCAGATCATGGAAACTCCCGGCATTCCGCTGACCCGCTGGTTCGAGGCGGTGACGCTGCCGAAGGATCAGGTCGCGCAGAAGGACAGCGTGAAGGCGGTGTTCGTGCAGGGACACGCCTCCAACAGCATCACCCGTATCCCTGAATCCCTCAATGGCCTGAAGGCGCTGGAGCTGCTCGTCATCGCCGATCCGCATCCGACCACCTGGGCCTCGCTCGCAGTCGAGGCGGGGCGCAAGGATGGCATCTACATTCTCCCGGTCGCCACCCAATTCGAGTGCAAGGGCTCACGGGTCGCTTCCAACCGCTCGCTGCAATGGGGCGAGCAGATCGTGAAGCCGGTGTTCGAGTCGAAGGATGATCTCGAGATCATCTACCGCCTGGCCAAGAAGTTCGGCTTCGCCGACCAGATGTTCAAGAATATCAAGGTCGAGAACAATCTTCCTGAAGCAGAGGATGTCCTTCGCGAGATGAACCGCGGCAGCTGGTCGACCGGCTATTGCGGGCAATCGCCCGAACGCCTCAAGGCGCACATGAAGAATCAGGCGAAGTTCGACATGCTGACCATGCGGGCGCCGAAGGACGATCCCGAGGTCGGTGGCGATTATTACGGCCTGCCCTGGCCATGCTGGGGATCACCGGAGGTCAAGCATCCCGGAACGCCGCTGCTCTACAATACCAATCTGCATGTGATGGATGGCGGCGGCACGTTCCGGCCGCGGTTCGGCATCGAGCGCGAGGAGAAGCTGCCGGACGGCACGACGCGCAAGGTGAGCCTGCTCGCGGACGGCTCATACTCGCTGGGGTCGGGCATCCAGGATGGCTATCCGGAATTCACCCTCGCGAGCTTGAAGAAGCTCGGCTGGGACACCGATCTCACCGAAGCGGAAATGGCCGTGATCAACAAGGTCAACCCCGCCACTCCGGACGCGGTGTCGTGGTCGCTCGACCTGTCGGGCGGCATCCAGCGCGTCGCGCTGGCGCATGGCTGCGTTCCCTATGGCAACGGCAAGGCGCGCATGAATGCCTTCGGCTTGCCCGATCCCATCCCGGTTCACCGCGAGCCGATCTACACGCCGCGCGTCGATCTCGTCGCCAAATACCCGACGGCGCCCGACGCCAAGCAGTTCCGGATGCCCAATATCGGCTTCTCCGTGCAGAAGGCTGCGGTGGAGAAGGGAATTGCAAAGCAGTTCCCGCTCATCCTGTCGTCCGGCCGCCTGGTCGAATATGAGGGCGGCGGCGAGGAGACCCGGACCAACCCGTGGCTCGCCGAATTGCAGCAGGACATGTTCATCGAGATCAATCCCGCCGACGCCGCCGAGCGCGGCGTCAAGGACGGCGGCTGGGTCTGGGTCATGGGGGCCGAGAACAATTCCCGGGCGAGGATGAAGGCGCTCGTCACCGAGCGCGTCGGCAAGGGGGTCGCCTGGATGCCCTTCCACTTCGGTGGCTGGCTTGCGGGCAAGGATCTCCGCGGCAACTACCCGAAGGGCACCGACCCGATCGTGCTCGGCGAAAGCGCCAACACGATCACCACCTACGGATACGATCCCGCGACGAATATGCAGGAGGCCAAGGTCACTCTCTGCCAGATCGCGGCGGCATAAGGAGCAACGACGATGGCACGTATGAAGTTTCTCTGCGACGCCGACCGTTGCATCGAGTGCAACGCCTGCGTCACGGCCTGCAAGAACGAGCACGAGGTCCCCTGGGGTATCAACCGCCGCAGGGTCGTCACCATCGCCGATGGCAAGCCGGGCGAACGATCGGTCTCGATGGCTTGCATGCACTGCACGGATGCGCCGTGCGCGGCCGTGTGCCCGGTGAACTGCTTCTATACTACCGCCGATGGCGTGGTCCTGCACTCCAAGGATCTCTGCATCGGCTGCGGCTACTGCTTCTACGCCTGTCCGTTTGGCGCGCCGCAATATCCGAAGGTCGGCAATTTCGGCTCGCGCGGAAAAATGGACAAATGTACCTATTGCGCCGGCGGCCCCGAGGCCGATGGCAGCAAGGAGGAATACGAGAAATACGGTGCGAACCGCCTGGCCGAGGGCAAGCTGCCGCTGTGTGCCGAGATGTGCTCGACCAAGTCGCTGCTCGCCGGCGACGGCGAGATCATCGCCCAGATCTACAGGGAGCGCGTGCTGAAGCGCGGCTACGGCTCAGGAGCGTGGGGCTGGAAGACCGCCTATCGCGAGACGATCGAGTCCTGAAGCAGGCCGCGGGCGACGCGGCACAAATGCCGGGGAGGAGTCCATGTCCTCATTTGCAAGGTTCATTCGACCAGCCATCGGCGCGTGGGCGTTGCTTCTGTTGATCATGGCAGCTCCGGCACCGTCGCTGGCCCAGCAGATCAATCCGACCGCGAGCTCGGTCAACGAGCGCCAGTTGCTGCAGGAGATGGACCGGATCCAGGGACGCGTCAGCATCCCCGACCAGCGCTCCAGCGTGCTGATACAACCTGCTGGCCGCGAGTGGCGTGAATTCCGCAACGTCGTGCTGCGGTGGATCGGCGGCGTTGCTGTGCTCGGCATGCTGGCGGTGCTGGTGATCTTCTATTTGACACGTGGGATGATCCGCCTCGAAAGCGGTCGATCCGGCCGCACCATCGTACGGTTCAACACGTTTGAGCGCTTCGTGCACTGGATGACTGCGACCTGCTTCGTGATCCTGGCGATCTCGGGGCTGAACATCACGTTCGGGCGGCCGCTGCTGCTTCCGCTGATCGGATTTGACGCCTTCTCCGAATGGTCGCAATGGGCGAAATTCGCGCACAATTACCTGAGCTTTCCCTTCACGATTGGCGTCGTGCTGATCTTTCTGATGTGGATCGGCGGCAATATCCCCAACAAGCTGGATCTGGAGTGGATCAAGCGCGGAGGCGGCCTGATCGGTCACGATCATCCGCCGGCTCGCCGCTTCAACGCGGGGCAAAAGGGGATCTACTGGATTGTTGTGATCGGCGGTGGCCTCGTCGCCGCGACCGGGTATCAGCTCATGTTCCCATTCTACGCGACGGGAATCGAGGGCATGCAGATTGCCCAGATCGTTCACTCCGTCGTGGCCGTGCTGTTTGTCGCCGCGATGCTCGCGCACATCTACATCGGCACAATCGGGATGGAGGGGGCTTTCGAGGCGATGGGATCAGGTGAGGTTGATGTCAACTGGGCGCGCGAGCACCATAGCCTGTGGCTCGAGCAGGAGTTGGCACGGAGCGACCCGAACGATTCTCAGCCGCGGCCTCGCCATGCTGCGTCCGCAGCCGAATAGAGCTGACGAGCATTGCTTAAAGACGCACGCCCGTCGTCGCAAAGGCTTCTGCGACGGGTTGCTGTATGCTGTCGAGCACGGCAACTCCAGCCACCGTGATGACGATCGTCGCAACACAGGCAAGGATGAAAGCCTTCATCGCGATCCCTCCTCGCGAGCGTTATACAGGACTTCTGGCCGCGAATAAACGCTGCGCTTGGGCAGGTCGACGCGGGCCGCAGCTAGATGCTGGATGCGAAGCCGGTGTTTCGGCTCTCCGCAGCTCGTTCGAGATCCCATGCCCGCTGCAGGCGCTCGGTGCTTGTCGACTTCAATATGCCGGCCCAGGCGTTACCGAGTGTCTTGATGCCTTCGTGCAGACTGGAAGCATTCCCGACCGACCAATCAGGCAAGCCCATGGGGACGCTGATCGACCAGGCCCAGCTGTCTCCGGACCGATGGACGTTGCCGATCACATGCCCCTCATAGATGACGACGTAGTGGTCCTTGACGTCCGGCCACCGAAGCTTCGCATTGAGGGAAATAGATTGTTTCATGAACAATGCTTGTGTCGTAGGGCTAGCGGGTCAATCACTTCGAATGCAATGCTCTGAACGCTCGCGATCGGCGCGTCCGGTCGACAACTTCCAAAAGAGGCCCGGGCGCCAGGCGAATGGCCTTGTGGCCGGCCGCCGGCCGAGGAGGGGAGTGCCGGGACGACCGAGCTTGATCCCAACCTATCGGTTTGACACTATGCCGACATATTCGGAGAAAGTCATGTACAAGTCATGTCTTGTTGCGATCGCAACTGCCGTCTGTTTGTACGCATCGCCCGCCAGCGCTCAGGTGAGGCCGTACCCTTTCGGCGATGAACCGTATCGCCTGAACTGGTATCCCGATCCCGAGATCGAGGCCGGCTGCTGGAAATGGAATTGGCAGCAATACCAGTGGGACAATTATTGTCCGGTCTACGTCCGTCCCAAGGCTTACATGTACCCGCGAGCGCGAGCGGTGGTCGTTCGCGCGAAGGGATGACGGACGAGGGCCGATGCGCGGCGCGCCTTGCGGAGGCGCCGCCCGGTCCTATCGATCAGTAGTTCTCGATCGTGCAGGCGATCTGGCTGTGCTTGCCGAAATTGAGCAAGGCATTGCCGCGGAAACCGTCGACCCAGACGCCGGGACCGGCATAGCGATATCCGACTCCCATCGGGACCAGGCGCACACGCACGCCGCCGGAGTGGCCCGTATGCAGCGATGCCGTCACAACCTCACCGGCAACGGACACCGCGATCGGGCACAGGGGGTACTGCCTGCCGTTCTCGCAGCTGAAGACGAGTTCCGAGCAGCTGCCGATCGAGCCTGGTGAAGCCCGCAGCGCCATGTCGGCGGCGGTGGCTGCGCCGGGATTGCCGGCCAGGCCGCCTCCCATAACAATGGCTGCCGCGAGACCCTTGGCCATCAAATTGCGCATCGTTGCCCCCAATGGATTCTTAAAATCACCGGCTAGCAGAGCAAAAATCACCAACAGCGTCAAACCGCAATGAATGGCAATATGGCCGACGGCTTGATCAGCATCGCTCGGCTGACCGGCAATCCGTTCGCTTCAAGCACGGACCTTCATTTGGTGTAGACCGGCGCCAACTGGGCCTGCTCCCTGTGGCAGGCCCAGCGCCGTTCGTCCAGGAACGCTCCCATCGGCCCCCGTGAAGAGGCTGCGCGCCTAGATCTTCTGCTGCGCTCCGGGGCCTACAACGTTGACCGTGATCTTCTGAATTTCCGTCCGGCCGCCGGCATATTTGACCTCGATCGTCAGAACGTCGTCGCCGATGAAGTCGGGCTGCGACTTGTAGAACGCGACATAGGCCGGCACTTCCAGCGCGAGGCATGACTTGTAGTTCGTGGCTTTCACCTTCGCCGACTTGACCGTCACCTTCCCGGATGCGGGCGCATTGACCAGGCGGATCGTCGGCAGGGGACCCGACGTGCAATCGGGTAGTACGTTGATGAAGACGCCGACTCGTGTGTCCTTATTGGGGGCGGATTTGACCGTTCGCTCGACGGGAGACAATGCGTCCTCGGCCAAAGCTGGGGCGGCGAACCCAGACAACATTACGATGGCCGCGGACAATAATACCCGCATTGGTGGTCTCCCGCTCGCCGCGTTTTCCCGGTCAATTCGTTGCAAGATGCTCAATTTAAATGCTTTTTCGACGCTGTGTGTACCGATTAGCCAATTTACCACGGCGCACCAAAAACCCTTCGTTAACTAGTTGATTTCGTTGACCCCCGCCTCGGTTAACAATAGCTTAATAGCGAAATTTTTCGAATTGCTTTCTACAGACTTGATTTGAACTGCACAGTGTTTCGGCAGGGGCAGATTTATGAACGCACAATTTCAGGTAGCGCAGGCTACCGGCGCAGCTATTCCGACCAACACAACTCCAGTTCGAACATTCACTCTGGCAAAGCCGCTAACAGATCAGGCGGTGGTCGTACATCTCGGATTTGATCAGAAGGTCAAGCTCGATTTCTCCGCGATAGCCAACGAAAAGATCACGCTCGTTCATGTCGGCGAGAAGCTGATCATTCTGTTCGACAACAAATCGACGATCACGGTCGATCCGGTCTTCGATTCCCGTCACGACGATCAGCACCTGCTCTCCATCGAGCTGGCGCCCGGGCGCGACGTCAACGTGCAGGAATTCGCGAGCCTCTTCCCGATCACCACCGACCAGTCCGTGCTTCCTGCGGCCGGTGATGGCAACGGCAACGCCCAGGGCAGCGGCGCCAACTTCTCCAATGCTGCGGTCGATCCGTTGAACGCCGGCAATCCGTTGGACCTGCTCGGGCAGGAACAGCTCGGCAATTTGGTCCTCAATCCGGAGACTTTCGCCGGACTGCCCGCAACGACTGCGCCGAGCGCAGCCTTTACGCTCTCCGGTACGGTCGTCATCCACGATGAAACCGTCGATGTCCAGATTCTGAACGGTGCGAACGATCAGCCCAATGCTGGGCTGCCCGCAGTCTTCTCCGCCGTCGGACTGATCGGATGGGCCCAAAGCGCCGTTTCGGAGATCGCGTCGTCGAGCGCCGGCTTCGGCAGCGGCGGGACCGGAACGATCGTCTATGCGCTGACGACCTCTACCGGCGCGGCATTCGCCGGCGCCGATTCCGGTCTGCAGGCCACGGTCACCGGCAATGAAATCTTCCTGTTCACCGAGGGCAGTCTGGTCGTCGGACGTGAGGGCGCCGGCGGCGTGGCCGATCCGAACGGTGCAGTCGCCTTCCAGCTCTACCTCGATCCGGCGACGCTGAAGCTTGACGTGGCCCAGTATGAAGCCATCAAGCACGGCACCGCGTCCGAGCCTGACACGAGCGAAGGCGCGCAGCTTGGCGATGTCGTTTTCGTGCAGCAGACGGTGACCGACGGCTCCGGCAACACCGCGACTGCGGTGTCGACCGGCTCGCTCGGCGTGTCATTTCTCGACGATGGTCCGACGATCCTGGTGACGGTGGCCGACGGAAGCGAAGGCCCCACGCGCCTTGCAACCTTGTCGCTGGACGAATCGATCGGCGGTGACCGCGGCGCGAACGGCTTCCCGGACGGAACATTCGACGACGTCTCGGGCAATACGAGTCCGGATCCGACCGGCACCCATCCGATCGGCACGATGAAGACCGATGTCGGCAATGTCGAAAGCCCGGGCGATCTGGCGGCTCTGTTCAATGTCGTCAAGGATGGTGGCACGGACACCGAGAAGTCGACCGATTATGCCTATTCGTTCGCGCTCTCGGGCGCCAAGGAAACGGAGAGCGGCGGCATCGCCACCACGTTGAAGGTGACGGATCCGAACCACACCTACTCCGACGACACGATCTATCTGTTCAAGGTCAGCGACACCGAGATCGTGGGCCATGTCGGCGCCGATCCGAACGGCCCGATCGCGATCCGCATCACGCTGGACAACGCAGGCAGCCTTTCGGCAGGCCAGCTCGTCGTCGACCAGTACATGGCGATCGACCACGGCGCGGACCTCAACAATTTCGATTCGACGCAGTTCCTCAACCTGGTCGGTGAGGGCGCGAGCCTCGGCATTACACTGACCGCGACCATCACCGACGGCGACAATGACAC
>NZ_KI421446.1:90869-95498 GCF_000472645.1 Bradyrhizobium sp. WSM2254
CAACCTGGTCGGTGAGGGCGCGAGCCTCGGCATTACACTGACCGCGACCATCACCGACGGCGACAATGACACCGCGACGTCCTCGGCCACGATCGAGATCGTGGGCACCCAGGACTCCAGCATCAGCTTCCAGGATGACGGCCCCGCGGTCTCGGTTTCCGCCAATTCGGCCTTCCAGGTCGTCCACGACGAGACCCTGCTGCTGCAGAGCCCGCCGTTCGGCGACGACAATGACATTCTGTTCACGCCCGTCTTCAACGGCGTCAGCAATCCCGGACACGATCCGCAGGTTCTCTTCGGCCTTCCGATCGGGTATGCGCAGAGCAACGTCGCCGCGCTCACCATCGACAATGTGGACTACGGCACCGACGGCGCGGCCAAGACGGGCGCCCAGGTCTTCTCGCTGACACTGACCGACGCGCAGGGCCAGAGCACGACCGGCCCGGTCGATGCGATGCTCACCACGACGGAAGGGAAGGAGATCTTCCTGTTCCTCGAGAACGGCCTGATCGTGGGTCGTTACGACGGGGGCGATCCCGGCGATGACGTGACCGGCACCAACGATCCGGCCGCGTTTGCGATTGCGATCAATCCGGTGAGCGGCAAGGTGTCCGTCGTCCAGTATGTTTCGCTTCACCAGGACAGCGCCGATATCGGCGGCGATATCGATGAAGCGGTCTCGCTGGCAAACGCCCTCGGCCAGGTCAAGGCGACCGTGACGGTCACCGACGGCGACGGCGACCACGCGTCGGCGTCCGCCAACATTGCCGGTGACATCCGGTTCGAAGACGACGGCCCGCTGGTGGCGGCGACGCTGTCTCACAATTTCGGGGTGACGGCGGACGAGACACCGGGCAACCAGGCGAACGACGTTACTGGCCCGTTGCAGATCTTTGCGGACGTGCAGAATCCCGGCGATGATCCGGATAGGCCCGGGCCGGTGCTCGCCTACGCGACCAGCAGTGGCGCAGCCCTGAGCATCCTGCCGTATTTCGGCGTCGACGGCCCCGATCCGACTGCGGCGATCACCTATTCGCTCGAGCTGAAATCGTCCACGTCCGGGGTGACCTTGACGGACGGAACGGAGATCACCTTGTCGCAGGATCTTGCCGGCCGGGTGATCGGCACGGTGGGCCAGGACAATGTTTATCCCGAACTGAGCGGCAAGACCGCCTTTGCGGTCGCGATCGATCCGGTCACCGGCAAGGTCTCGGTGGTCGAATATCTCTCGCTGCATCACTCCGATACGTCCAATCCGAACGATCCGGCTTCGCTGGCCGCGGGCTCGATCTCGGCCGTCGTGACGATCAAGGATGGCGATGGCGACACCGCGTCCGCGTCGGCGGATATTTCGAGCAAGATCCACTTCAACGACGACGGTCCGGCGCTGACGATCGGTACCGACGTGACGGAGCCTGAATTTGTCGCACTCAAGCTGAATCTGGACGAGACGATCGGTCATTCGCCCGACCAATACAATGTCGGCGAGAGCGAGTCGGGCGGCGGCGCGCCGAACGGGATCGTCGACGACACGGCCAACGCCACCGTGACGTTCACGACGAACGCAGCCTCGACCGCCCAGATCGGCGAGTTGAAGATGGGTGAGGGGCTGCTGGCCCCGCTGTTCACGAATGCGGCGATCAATTACGGCGCCGACGGTGCCGCCCTGGTCAATCCCGTCACGTCCCTGCTCAGCCTCGTACTGACGGGCGCGCCCGAAGGGGGCGGGATCAAGACCAACCTTGTCGCGACGGCGCTGGAGGGTGGTCCGCTCGACGGTACGTCGGTGGGTCATCGGACCGTCTGGCTGACGCTCGAGAACGGTCAGATCGTCGGCCGCGTTGGCCACGATACGCAGTCCACGGGCGATGATTTCGTCGTCCTGCGCGTCTCTCTGAGCTCGGCGGATCCGGCGACGGCCCAGCTCGTGGTCGATCAATTCCTGCCGATCGATCACGATGCATCGGAGCCTGCCGGGTCCCGCTTGCCGGAGAATCCCTCGCTGTTCGACGAGTCGATCTCGTTGCTGACGGCGATTGCCGGCCAGAGCGTCGGCGTGAAGCTGACCGTGACGGTGACCGACGGCGATGGCGATCACGTCACGAAATCGGCCACCGCGACTCTCATCGACAACAGCAAATCCATCGTCTCGATCGACGATTCGGGTCCGACGATCTCCGCTTCGGAGGATTGCGTCGATACGCCGCTCACCTATGTCGGCATCAAGGCGGGCAATGTCGACGAGCGCGGTCTCGATGGTCCGAGCGATCAGGACGTGCTCTTGTCCGGCGTCGGTCAGGGCAATAGCCCGAACGCGAACACGATCAATACGACGGGGAGCGATATCGGCGTCGGCAACCAGTCGATCGAGGGCCATGAGGTCCACGGCGGCAAGGACCAGCCTGCGGAGATCCTGCGGCTCGACTTCGTCAACAATCTCACATTCTCTACCAATCCCTTCGCCTATAACGGGCACTACGAGGTCGATGCGGCCTCGTTCACGATCCACCAAATCCAGGGCAATCCGAGCAATACGGCGACGGTCTTCGTCCAGGTCTTCAACGCCAACGACAACACCAATTTCAACGACGACGGCAATCCGCTGCCGATCACGCTGAACAACATCACCGTGACCGGCGATGCCAGCTACACCAAGATTCCGGTCTATGACGGCAACACCCTGGTCGGCGTCGTCATCGTCGGCCTGAACGAGGGGGCCACCGTCACGGTCGACACGACCGACGACTTCAATCGTCTCGTCATCTCCAACTACGACAACGTCGCGTTCTCTAGCACGCCAAACGGCGCGCCGACGCTTCCGGCCGACCCGAATGATCCTCAGGAGGACAATGTCGGTCATCCGTTCTCGGTGAGCGGCATCTCGTCCGTGGTGTGCGCTCCCGCCACACTCAGCGTCACCCATGACGAGAGCGCGGGATTCGCTCCGCAATCCGGGCCGAACCCGGAGAACGACGTCGATCCCGCGACGGCCCCGAGCGTGCTGACAGGCGCGATTGCCGGCGCCGGCATTGCTACGGTGCTCGGCTACGCCGAGTCGACCGGCGCCGCCAGCACTCTGTTCACGACGCCCGATTTCGGCACGGATGGACCCGGCCCGGCCGGAGGTGTGTCCTATCAGCTGACGAATTCCGCCGGTGCCGGGTTCACCGGCCAGGATTCCGGACTGAACACCACGGTCGGCAACCACGACATCTTCCTGTTCACGGATTCCACCAACCCGAACATTGTCTGGGGCGTCGACGGCAACAACGTCCAGACCGGCGCGAAGGTGTTCGCGCTTTATGTCGACACCGACGGGCACCTCTGGGTCGCCCAGTTTGCGGCGATTGCGCACAATGTCGATGGCTCGACGCCTGCTGCCTATGACGATGAGGTCTCGATCACGAACGGCCTCGTGTACATCTCGGCCACCGCGACCGACGGTGACGGCGACACCGCCCATGCGGTTTCACCCGCCGGGCTTCACATCAATTTCCAGGACGACGGTCCGCATGCCTTTGCGGAAGCGCCGCAGAACGTGCTCGAAGGTTCTGCGCCGGTCACGGGGCAGCTCGATTTCGATCCGGGCGCCGACGGCGCAACCGTCACCGAGATCAACGGGGTGACCCTGTCGTTTGGCAATGACGGGTATTCCCAGGCGATCTCGCTCGCCCATGGCAGTCTCCAGGTCACCGCGGACGGTGCCTACAAGTTCGTTGCGCAGCCCGATGACGTCTACAAGACCGGCGGGCCGGCGAATTTCACGTACACCGTGACCGATGGCGACGGCGATACGTCGGGATCGACGGTATCGTTCGTGGTCACCGACGACAGCGACCCGACCAAGGTGACGTTGAACGACGTCACGGTGAACGAGGGCGTCGGTACGGCGACGATCTCGGCCAGCGTGGACCATGCACCGCAGGGCAGCGACCTCGTGCTGACACTGAGCAACGGCGCGAAGATCACGATCCTTGCCGGTCAGACCACGGGCACCTCGACGCCGTTCGCGGTGCAGGGCGACGATCCCTATGTCGATCACGAGAGCTACAGCGTCTCGGTCGCGGGTGCGACCGGCGGCAATTACGAAGCGCTGAACACGACCGACACGGCGACGGTGACGGTCAACGACACCATCGACACGACGACGGTGGACCTGAGCGCCTCGACGGTGCTGGAGGGAGCGTCGGCGAACTACGTGTTCACAGCGACGCTGTCGAACGTGTCGCACGGCAACACGGTGATCACGACCGACCAGGGCGTGATCACGATCACCGATGGCAACACCACGGGAACACTGACGATTGCGTCGGGCAATGGCGAGGATCCCTATCTGGACGCCAGCCAGCTGACGGCGACCATCACCAATGCGACCGGGGGCAACTTCGAGAGCCTGGTGGTTGGGACGGCGGCGGCGACGGCGCACGTCAACGACACGATCACCACCAATTTCGTGACGCTGCACGACGTCGTGGTGCTGGAGAACCAGACGATCATTTATACGGCGCAGGTGGACTACGCGCCGATCGATACGCCATTGACGGTAACTCTGAACAATGGGGTGGCGATCACCTTCGATCCCGGTCACTTGACGGCGTCGTCGGCTCCACAGCCGGCGCAGGGCGACGA
>NZ_KI421446.1:97199-335309 GCF_000472645.1 Bradyrhizobium sp. WSM2254
GGGATCGCGAACTACGTGTTCACGGCGACGCTGTCGAACGTCTCGCACGGCGATACGGTCATCACGACCGACCAGGGCGCCATCACGATCCACGATGGCCAGACCACGGGCACGCTGACGATTGCGTCGGGCAATGGCGAGGACGTCTACCTTGACGCCAGCCAGCTGACGGCGACCATCAGCAATGCGACCGGGGGCAACTTCGAGAAGCTGGTGGTCGGCACCGCGGCGGCGACGGCGCATGTCAACGACACGCTCGATTCCGTTACAGCCACCTTGACGACCTCCACCGCCGGCATCTCCGAGTTCGGCGGCTCGGTCACCTACACGGTGACGCTGACGAGCGGGCTGACACCGTTCACTCCTAAGACCGATTTGGTGTTGACCCTGGCCAACGGTGAGCACGTCACGATCGTCGCCGGGCAGGCGAGCGGTTCGGTGACGACCAACTACACCGACGCGCAGATCACTAATCAGACGTCGATCGCCGATTCCATCACCGGAGTCTTCAGCGGTGGCAGCGAATACGAGCAGCTGCTGACGACCGGAACGACCTCGGTGCCAGTCGTGTACGCGCCGACCGTTGCGGTCGGCAGCAACGTCGCCGTGCCGGAAGACACCCAGGAGGTGTTCCAGTTCACGGCTACGCCCGTCAGCGCCGGCTCGCATGTCACCCAGGTCGTCGTGTCGGGCCTCACGGGCTGGAGCGTCGATACATCCACGGCCTCGGTCAACGGTGCGACTGTGACCGCAACCTTCGACTCCGGTGGCGGCGTGCTGACCTTCAGCATCAGCGGCGCCGCGGCCGGCACAGCCGAGACGGTCTCGGTGGCGATGACGCCGCCGCTGAACACCGATGTGGACGCGAGCATCTCGATGACGGCCACCGCCGCACAGGGGGCAACGACCGCCACCAGCGCGGCAACGCCGGGCACGATCTATGTCGACGCCGTCGCGGACATGCCGACCGTGGTCGCCGGCCAGACACACATGATCTTCGTGACCGACTCGCCGAGCGATTCCAATTCGGCCTTCAGCAACGGCGAAACCGGAGCGCTGCAAGTCAAGGCCATGTTCGGCGACGTTCACGACGGCTCGGAGAGCCACACGCTGGATATCCATCTCCAGAGCGGGTTCACGGCCGGCCTCTTGGCAAGCGGCACGATCGCTGGCACCTACAACGGTGCCCCCACGACGTTCAGCTACACCTACGCTTCGGCGACGGGTGACATCCATGTCATCGTCCCCCAGGATACAGGTCTCAATCCGAACGCCAACCAGACCGCCACGATCGACCTGACCTTTGCGGTGACCGCGCCGGCGACGGGCACGCTGCCAAGCACGCTGAACTTCACGGCCACGGCGACTGCAACCGAGACCACGCTGCATGGCGGTGGGGTCGGCGCGAGCAACGCCGATCTCACCACCGACAACGTGGCGGCCTTCACCGATACGACCGGTATCCCGGCTGCGCGGCTGCTGTCGGGCACAATCGTCACCAACTCGAACCAGTCCGCCCAGGACATGATCCTGACGTTCGTCGACCAGGAGCACCCGCTCGACGCCTACTCACAGCTGGTGATCACCAACGCGCAGGGCCAGCAGGGCAACGTCACCTCGGACGCCGGTTTCAACATCTCGGGAGCGGACCACTTCCTGGTCTCGCTCGATGCCCCGTTCGACACTTCAAAGATCGGTGTGACCAACTTCACACTCAACGGCACGCATATCGACGAGGCGTCTGGGCACCCTCAGATCGGGATCAGCGGCGGCAGCGTCAGTGCCGGTTTCACTGCGGTCATGACGACGAACAATGCCGCTGGCGTGACCGGCACGGATTCACATGACTCTCACACCAACGGCGACAGCATCTCGGATCCGTCAGCCAACACCAACACCTACAACATGACGTATGTGGATGGTAAGAACGCGACCGCGTCGGGCAGCAATGATGCCGACCTTCTGAATGCGGCGGGTTCTCCGGGTAACGTGGAGAGCGGCGGAGCTGGCAACGACATTCTCGTGTACCACCCGTCGACCACGATCGATGGCGGCAGCGGCTTCGACATTCTGCGCATCGATGACGGAGCGATCTATAACTCGTCGCTGGAGATCAGCAGTGCGTCGGCCAACGGCCTGTCATCTGGCAATGCCCACACGGTGGGAGGTGTCCATCTCTATGGAGTTGACCTGTCGGGTGCGAGCCTCACCAATCTGGAATCGATCCTGATCACCGACGATCCGCTCGCAAGTTCGCTCTACGGAACCGAGCTCAATGGACTATCGATCGCCAAGGTCACCGCCATCACTGAGGCGACCAACAGCGCTTCGACGACGGCGCATTCGCTCTTCATTGTCGGTTCTGCCGGTGACGATGTGCAGCTTGCGACGGGAGCCGGGGGGTGGACCGAGTCGGCCAACACCTTCACCTCCTCTGGCGGGCAGGTCTTCCATCAGTGGATTCCGACGGGCTCGACCGTGGCAACGGCGACGGCAAGCCTGTTCATCGACAACGATCTGCAGGTGAATCACGCCGCGCAGGCCTAGCAGTTGGGCTGACGCTGACGGTACCGGAAAGCGGCTCGATGAGAGCCGCTTTCTCTTTGTCTCACATTAGCAGCGGGAGTGGGCCGGGCCAGGCCGCGCCGGCAGCGACGTCCGCGTTGCCCCATTCCGTCGCTTCGTCGCTGGCAGCCGGCGTTGCTTCCGCGGGTCCGGATAGCTGGCGCTGAGCGTAGGGTGCGGCGAACAAGTGGACGCCGGCGTGGTCGATGGCGAACAGCGGGGCCAGGTTCGTCGCCCCCGAATCCTCGATCAGCTCGGAGCGCCGGTTGTCCAGCACGAGCCACTGCCCGTCGAGGCGCGCGGCGAGCACGGCGTGGTCCTGCCGCACGGCGCGGTCACGGACCAGCACGAGCCGGAGATCCTCGCGCGGAAATCCGGCTTCGCGCAGTGCGACGTATTTTGCGATCGCATAGTCTTCGCAATCACCCTTTGCGGTCGCGAAGGTCTCCAGCGGCGAGCTCCAGCGATCGGCCTCGCCATGCTGCGCATAGTCGCTCACGTAGCGGACGGCCATGTTGACCGCGCGGTTGGCCTCATCGAGCCTTGCGCGTCCCGATTTCGATCTGACGGCGCCGATTAATCGCAGGAACTGGGCGGCGTTGGAGGGGCAGTTGCCGGCGTCGGTCTGGCAGTCTCTCAGTGTCTCTGCATCCCTCGCCAGCCTGGTTTCGAGGCCCCGCCATTTCTGCCACAACAGGCCTTCGGGCGCGCGGAAGGTGAAGAGGCCAAACGGCTCGTCGCCTTTCGCCGGCGCGGGCCTCGGCTCAGGAGCCGCGTCGGTCGCGATGTTGGAAGGCGTCAGCGCCGCGAGGCGGACTGCATTCGGCCCGCGGCCGCGCATGGCATCGAGCTTCGCCAGCACGTCGTTGATGCGGAAGAACGTCGCCGGTGCTCGCGCTGCTGCGTCAATGCCGGGTGCGAGAGTTTCCTGAGCGTCCTGAGCCAAGACGTCCTGAGCCGAGGCGTCATCGGCCCGGACAGGCGATGTCACGCTGGCAACGATCAATGCAGCCAGCGCTGCGCCAAGCGCGCACAGGCCTTTCCGCTGCAGTTCCCAATGCAGTGTCATAGACGACGTCCCCTGCGCCGGGAGCGTCGTCAACGTCTATCGCGTCGATCCACGCCCCGATCCTGTTGTCGGATCGAGACTGAGGTCTGCGACGCTTAGACGAGGTTAAATCAGGGGGAGGGCGGCGGTCTTGTCGCAAAGGCGGTCAATCCCGCGCTTCGAGGGACCGGCAAATTGTCGCCGCGACCTTTGCGCTCCGTTAACCTTGGCGAAGCCTCAACGCTCGCGCAGGGCTTCGTCGCGAAGTGTGCGGGCCGGCCTCACCAGATAATCGAGAACCGACTTCTCGCCGGTCAGCACCTCGACCGTCGCGACCATGCCGGGAATGATCGGAAGCGGCTTCTGCTCCGTGCCCAGGTGGTTCTTCTCTGTCCGCACCATGACGCGGTAGAAGCTCTCCTGGCGCTCCGGCGTCTTCTCGGCCTTGTCGTCGACGATCGTGTCGGCGCTGATCCGCTCGACCTTGCCCTTCAGCGAGCCATAGACCGAGGAATCGTAGGCCGAGATCTTCACCACCGCGTCCTGGCCGGGCCGGATGAAGGCGATGTCCTGCGGCTTGATGCGACCTTCGACCAGCAGCGTGTCGTCGAGGGGAACGATGTCCATCACGTTGGCGCCGGGCTGCACGACCGCCCCCACCGTGGTCACGTTCAGCTTGTTGACGATGCCATGCACCGGCGCTTTCAGGTCGGTTCGCCGGACCCGGTCCTGCGCTGATTTGATATTTTCATCGAGCACGGCCAGATCGCCCTTGGACTTCGCAAGATCCTCGTCCGCCTGGGAGCGGAAGGAGGAGATCGTGCTCGCGATCTTGGATTGGGCCTCCGCGAGTTGTCCTCGCATCTCGGTCGCCTGGCGGTCGAGCCGCAACATCTCGATTTCCGGCACCACCTTTTGCTCGTACAGCTTGCGCGTCAACGCCAGCTCCCGATCCAGCAGTTTGAGTGTGCCGCCGAGCCGGGCCACCTGCTGGTTCAGGACGTCGACATCCTGCGCCAGTTTCTGCGCGCGCATCTTGAACACACTGCTTTCCGTGGCCACGGCCGACGGCACCACCTGGTCAAGCTGATCGGGAAAGATCAGTTCGCCCTTTCCTCTGGCTTCGGCCTCAAGTCTGGTGACACGGGCCGCCATCGCAGCCCGCCGTTCCCTGATCTCGCCGAATTCGGATGCAAACTTCGTATCGTCGATGCGCATCAGGGATTGGCCCTGCTGGACGATCGATCCCTCCTGGACGAGGATATCGCCGACGATCCCGCCTTCGAGCGACTGCACCACCTGCATCTGGCGCGCGGGTACAACGCGGCCATTTCCTCGCTTGACCTCGTCCAGCACGGCGAAATGAGCCCAGGTCAGGAACGTGGCGAGCATGGCAAGGGATGCGACAAGCAGCATGCGGGAGGTCCGCGGCGCGCGAAGCGCGGCGGCGGCCCGAACATCGTTGGCAAATGCGAAATCAGACGACATTGGTTCTGGCCATGGGTGAGGCGGGTTGCTCGGCAGCCGTCGGGTTCTGGCTCGGCGTCGATGGCGCCGGCTTGCCCTGCAGGAGCGCGAGAACCTTGTCGCGGGGGCCGTCGGCAATCAGCCGGCCGTTGTCGAACAGCAACAGGCGGTCGACCATATTCAGCAGTGAGAGGCGATGCGTCGAGATCAGAATGGTGATCTGCTCTTCGCGCAGCGCCCTCAGGCGCTCGAGAAATTCGGCTTCGCTGCGAATGTCGAAATGAGCGGTCGGTTCGTCCAGAAACAATATCCGCGGCTTCCTGATGAGCACCCGCGCAAGGCCGATCGCCTGCTTCTGGCCGCCTGAGAGGCTCCGGCCGCCTTCCGAAATGGGCATGTCGTAGCCCATGGGATGGCCCGCGATGAACGTCTCGACGCCCGCCAACCGTGCCGCGGCCAGGACTTCCTCGTCGGTGGCCTCGGGTTTGCCCAGCGCGATGTTGTCGCGCAGCTTTCCGAAGAACAGCTCGGTGTCCTGCATCGCAAAGCCAACCCCGGACCGCAGGTCGGACGGATCGTATTGCCGCGAATCGACACCATCGACGAGGATACGGCCCTCCTGCGCCTCATAGAAGCCGAGCAGAAGGCGCCCCACAGTCGTCTTGCCGGATCCGATGCGTCCGATGATGCCGACCTTCTCGCCGCCTTCGATCTTGAAGGATACCTTGTCGAGGGCCTTGCCGGGCGCATTGGGGTAAGTGAAGCTGACGCCGTCGAAAGCGATCGCGCCTTCACGGATTTGTCGCGAGACATAGGCACGCGTAGGGGATCGCTCGCGCTCCAGCGACATAATGCGATCGATGGCCTTCAACGAGCTCAGCGTCTGCGTTCCGCGCGTGATCACCGACGCGATCCCGGCGATCGGTGCCAGAACGCGCCCCGCCAGCATGTTTGCCGCCACCAGCGCTCCGACCGTGAGCTTGCCGTCGAGTATGAGGAATACGCCGACGACGATCAGGGCGAGGCTGGTGAGCTGTTGGGCCGTATTGGCGCTCGTCAGCGCGAGCGAGGCCCAGAAATGGACGTCTTCGCCCGAGCGGGCCGTTGCTGCGACGGATCGCTCCCAGGCCGTTTGCATGCGGGCTTCGGCGCCGGTCGCGCGTATCGTCTCGAGGCCGGAGAGCGATTCGACCAGCACGCCGTGACGTGCCGCAGCTTCAGCCTGCTGGCGTTTCATGGCCCGGTCCAGCGGGCGCTGCAGTGCCAAGCCGATCAGGAGCATCACCGGCAGCATCACCAGGGGTATCCAGGCCAGCGGCCCGGCGATCACAAAGAGGATCCCGACAAACAGCATGGCAAACAGCAGATCCGTCGCGGACACGACGCTGCCGGACGTGAAGAACTCGCGCACTGAATCGAAGTCGCGCAACTGATTGGCGAGGATGCCCACCGAAGAGGGGCGCTGCGCCATCTTCACGCCCATCACGTGCTCGAAAATGTTGGCAGCGAGGATGACGTCGATCGTCTTGCCGGTGACATCGATCATGCGGCTGCGAACCGTCCGGAAGATGAAGTCGAACGCAATCGCGAGCCCCATTCCGATCGACAGGGCAATCAACGAAGGAAGCGCGCCATTGGGAACGACGCGGTCGTAGACGCTCATGGTGAAGAGGGGCGTCGCCAACGCGAGCATATTTATCAGGAAGGCTGCAAGCGCGATGTGACCGTAGCTGCGCCAATGCAACTTGACCACCGACCAAAACCAATGGCTTTGCGGCAGATCGCCAGCAGCGACGGCGCGCGCGTTGCTCTCGACCGCCGCCCTGACGAAGAATGCGTATCCGGTGTAGTCGGCCGAGATGGCCTGGATCGCGTGAAGCTCAGGGAGACCGGCCGTCAGGGACGGATTGAGGACTTTGACATTGCTTCCGGATTTGTCGAACTCCAGCAGGATCAGCGTCGTCCCATTCTTCATGATAAGGACGGCCGGCAGCACCAGCGCGGGAATATCGGCAATGTCGCGCTTGACGGCTTCGGTCTGGAGGCCCGCGCGCTGAGCCGCACGGTCATAGAGGGGAACTGATAGCCGACCATCGAGGATCGGCAGGCCGCCTAGCAGTGCCTCGCGGCTAACGGCGCGGCCGTGATACGACGCCAGGTAAATGAGCGATGATGCAAGTGGGTCGTCGCTTTCGAGGCGACCTGTCGCTTGCTTCGGTTCAGACGCAACGGCTCGCTCCGCAATGGGGTGGCCATGCATGCGCGTTGACTCGGATGCTCGAAACAACAAATGCGAATGTCCAAAATGAAATGGTGCGGAGCGAAAAGCGAACCGTCATTCCAGCATAGCGGAAAACGCACGGAATCATTTGGTAAATCGGCAAAAGCACAACTAAAGGTTAATCTTCGAACCGCCTTTCGCCGATCACGGACCCGACTGTACTCGCGGAACTGGCACTATCTTTGAGCTGGCTCGAATGCCGTCGCCAGCCAGTGCGGCTTTCTATCGGCCGCGTACGCGGAAACGGGAGAGGTGTGCAGTATGACCGGATCGCCGGTGCTTCGCTGCTGCGTGATCCATTCGGATGCTCCCAGCAGGGTCGGCTGATTGGAACGCGACGGCCATCGATTCTTGAACGCCTCAGGCTCGGGCGCTTCGCTCGCGTAGCCCAGACGGGCGGTAACCCGTTCCGGTGCGGGCACCGGGACGTTCAGCGGCTCGGAACCGGTCTGGGGCAGCTTCACGCGGAGCGTCGGCGCCCTGTAGTCGGGCGTTGCGAAGATCCCAAGATCCATCGGCGCTGCATCAACGGGCGGCGGCGATTTCAAATATTCGAGCAACGTGCCCATCGCCGCCAAAAGTTGATAGTCGGCGAACACCACGACGCCGCGAGCCGAAGTCAACGAAACCAGCGTGTTAAAATACTGGTTCTGGGCATTCAAAAGGTCGATCAGCGAACGCTGGCCAAGCTCATATTCCTTCTGGAATGCCGCAATCGTCTTGCGATCAGCCTCGAGTTGCCGCGTCAGCGCGGCGATGCGTGTCGCGGTGACCGTCCGCGCTGCCCAGGCCTTGTCGATGGATTCGATTGCATCGCGCTGAAGGCGTGCATGCCGCGCAGTACTTTCGACGTAGCGCTCGGACATCTCCGACCGTCGCCAGACATCCTGACCGCCGCGGAAGACATCCCAGGACATGACAACCTTGCCGCTGTAGTCGTCGTGCGTAACGCCAAGATAGGGGTACGTATTGTCGTTGTGTGTTGCCCGGCCCTCGAGCGAGAAGGTCGGAACAAAAGCGCCGTCCGTCACGCGAAATGCATGCTTTGCCGCGTCGGCGTCGGCCTGCGCGGCCTGAATGGTCGGGTTGAACCGTACCGTGGTTGCAAGGGCCTCGTCGCGGGTCGTCGGCAAGCCGCCCAGCGGTCCCGGGAAGCGAAGATTGATGGGCTCAAGTCCGACGACCTTGCGGAACTTTGCGCGGGACTCTTCCAGGCTCCGGCGGAATTCGGCGAGCGTCGCGCGGGCATTTTCGACCCGTTCGCGGGCCTGTTCGAGATCGCCTTCACCGGCGCGTCCGCCGGAAAAGCGCGTGTTGACGTTGGCGAATATCTTCTCGTGGGTGACGACGTTCTGCTCGCTGAGCGTGACCAGTCGCAAATAGCGCACGACGTCGACATAGGCTTCCGCTGCGTCCAGAGCGATCAATTCGGTACGCTCGCGAACGCGGAAAGCCGCGGCGTTGACGCGCGCCGTCTGCCGCCAGATGTCGTGAATCGAGGCAAAGCCGTCGAACAAGACCTGCCGGACGACGACGGATTCCTGCGATCCGTTTCGCCATGAGCCGCTTCCGGCGACCGGGACGGGCAGGGCGGTGCTGGTTGACACGGCAGCGCTCTGGTCGAACTTTTCGGGACCCCAGCGCGCTTCTACGCGCACCTGCGGAAGCAGCGTGCTCTGGGTCTGGCGAAGCTCGCTCTCGGTTGCGCGGCGGTTGGCCGACGCTTCACCGACTCCGGGATTGGTGCGGACGGCCTGTTTCAACGCGTCATTGATCGAGAACGGTTCGGCGGACGCGCCGCCGCACGGAACCAGTGCAAATGCTGTGAAAACGAGAATGTGCTTGAGCAATTTTACCTCCGCCCGTTTCCGGAATTCGGTCGCGGGGTCCCCCATGAAATTGCTCGAAGTCTCGCAAGGACTGCACCGACAAGCTAGGCACAATGCGGGAAAATTGAGCAAATGTACGGGGTTGTCGCATTTATGCCACGTCGGAGGCATATACAGGTGCAATAATACCTCTCTTTTCGGATGGGGAGCGGCGCCGACCTCGGGCGCGGTCTGGTTTTCCCCCGTGCCGTTTTACCTCCCAGGTTGTTGTCGATCCACGATGCCGCATGAGGTGCTGTTCCGCCGACCGACGATTCTCTGTTGGGGAACGGAGTTGGGGAACAGAAGCCGGGCTTCGGGCTCAACCCATCGTCCGAATGAGCCCGCGGGCCGGCTTCCGCACTTGTCATCATAGCCATCGTTGCAAGCAGGTGGAGCCGAGCGTTAGCGCTGCTTCGTCCGTCGGTTCCGCGGGGCCCGTGGTGTGGCGGCAAGCGCCCATATGAGTGCCGACCACCGTCCGGCATCAGCCGTCCGGTTGAAACAGCGCTGTGCCCGCCGAGCTGCACGCTCCTGAGGGGAGGAATGCGCGCTTTTTGCTTGCGTCCGGCAAGGCACCTAGATGATTGTGACGGAAGCGTGAACGAATGTACGCAGGCGTGACGTGGCTATTTCATTCCATTTATATTCTTCGGATTTCCGATGCGTACTCTGCTTATTATTCTCGGCATTTGGCTGCTCATCAATGTTCTCTTCGTCGTGATCATGATCCCTCCGCGGAAGTCGCGGAGGCCGACTGGCGAGAGAGGACAGAGCGGGCTGTCACCCGCATTGATCAATCCGAATAGCCAGCTGGAAGAGGACGAGGGTTTTTCGCTTCGTCATGCAATCATTGCAATCGCGATCGGCACCTTCTTTTCTCTGAGCCCGCCGTTGCTGCAAGCTTACGATGCGATCGCGGCATTCATCAGAAAGCTCCGCCGAGGGAAGGGATCCAACGTGAAGACGTCGGACGACGAATAATTCCCGAATTCAATTCCATTCGAGGATCCGTGCCGAGCATGCGGAAATTCGGCAGATCCCTCCTCTGGCTAAATCTCAGAGTGCAGTCCGTCTCTCTCCCCCGACCGGCGTATGAGCGGGATGGTCCAGGACCTCCCGCCACGCCGCATGATCCCAACGGTCGCCCGATCGCCGTCGCTCGGGAGCAGCAAATGCCGTTTCCTTGGCGTCTCTTTGGCGTCGATCAAACGCCGGCAGAATCGCCGCACAATGACGAAACTTCAGAGCGGCGTGTTTGAATGGGGGAAGCGCTCGACGAAAACGGGAACGTCGCAACTTGTTGGAATTACGTATAAAAACAGGTACGGAGAATTGAACCGGAGCGCTTCACCCGCTCCAATCTCCATTGCGTCCCGTACGAGTTGACCGGGGCGGCCGTTCTGTCAAAGAAGGGCGTCACATCGACGGCCACGAACGCGCGGACCGCCCCGCCAATGGGTACCAGGAGATCGGGATAGCAATGACTGAGCGGATCGCTCTCATCACCGGCGTGACCGGCCAGGACGGCGCTTATCTCGCCGAATATCTGCTGTCGCTCGGCTATGTCGTGCACGGCATCAAGCGGCGCTCGTCTTCGTTCAACACCGCGCGGGTCGATCACCTCTATCAGGATCCGCATGTCGGCAACGTGCCGTTCCTGATGCATTACGGCGACATGACGGACTCGACCAATCTGATTCGCCTGGTGCAGCAGATCCGGCCGACCGAGATCTACAATCTCGCCGCCCAGAGCCACGTCGCCGTGAGCTTCGAGAGCCCGGAATACACCGCCAACGCCGACGCGATCGGCGTGCTGCGGCTGCTGGAAGCGATCCGCATCCTCGGCATGGAGAAGGAGACGCGGTTCTACCAGGCCTCGACCTCCGAGCTCTACGGCCTCGTGCAGGAGATCCCGCAAAAGGAGACGACGCCGTTCTATCCGCGCTCGCCTTACGGCGTCGCCAAGCTCTACGGCTACTGGATCACGGTGAACTACCGCGAGGCCTACGGCATGTTCGCCTCCAACGGCATCCTGTTCAACCACGAGAGCCCGATCCGCGGCGAGACTTTTGTCACCCGCAAGATCACGCGCGGCGTCGCCCGCATCGAGGTGGGATTGGAGGAGACGCTCTATCTCGGCAATCTCGAGGCCAAGCGCGACTGGGGGCATGCCAAGGACTATGTCGAGGGCATGCACAAGATCCTCCAGGCCGACAAGCCCGACGACTTCGTACTCGCCACCGGTGAGACGCGCTCGGTGCGGGAGATGGTCGAATTGTCGTTCGCGCAGGTCGGCCGGCGCATCGCATGGCGTGGCGCAGGCGTCGAGGAGACCGGTGTCGATGCCAAGAGCGGCAAGACGGTGGTGAAGATCGATCCGACCTATTTCCGTCCCACCGAGGTCGATCTCCTCATCGGCGATGCCAGCAAGGCGCGAGAGGTGCTCGGCTGGAAGCCGAAGCGGAGCTTTGCCCAGCTCGTCGAGGAGATGATGGCAAACGATCTGGCCGAGGCGAAGCGGGACGCAGCTCATGGCAAACGCTCTGTTTGAGCTGAAGGGCAAGAGCGTCTACGTCGCCGGCCATCGCGGCATGGTCGGCAGCGCGCTGGTGCGCCGGCTCGCAAGCGAGGATGTCAAGCTCGTCACGGTGGACCGTCGCGAGGTCGATCTCTGCAACCAGGCCGCCGTGTTCGACTGGTTCGCAAAGGTGCGGCCGCAGGTCGTGTTCCTCGCCGCGGCCAAGGTCGGCGGCATCGTCGCCAACGACACGCTGCGCGCAGAGTTCATCTACGACAACATCGCGATCGCGGCCAACGTGATCCACGCCGCGCATCAAAACGGCGCCGAGAAGCTGATGTTCCTCGGCTCCTCCTGCATCTATCCGAAGCTGGCGCCGCAGCCGCTGCGCGAGGATTCCGTACTCACCGGTCCGCTGGAGCCGACCAACGAGCCCTATGCGATCGCCAAGATCGCCGGCATCAAGATGGCGGAGGCCTATCGCAGCCAATATGGATGCGACTTCATCAACGTGATGCCGACCAATCTCTACGGCCCCGGCGACAATTATCACCCCGAAATGAGCCACGTCGTCGCCGCGCTGATCCGCCGCTTCCACGAGGCCAAGGTTGCGGGCGCCGGAAGCGTCGTCGTGTGGGGCACCGGCACGCCGCGGCGCGAGTTCCTCTATGTCGACGACATGGCGGATGCCTGCGTGCACCTGATGAAGACCTATTCGGCTGCCGAGCTGATCAACATCGGCAGCGGCGAGGACATCACCATCGCCGAATTCGCGCGCGTCGTTGCCGAGGTCGTCGGCTACCGCGGCGAGATCTCCTTCGACACCTCGCGGCCCGACGGCACGCCGCGCAAGCTGCTCGATGTCAGCCGCCTCACGAAACTCGGCTGGCGCGCGACGACCTCGCTTCACGATGGCTTGAAGCGCGCCTATGCGGCGTATCAGGCCGGCGCGCCGGTGACAGCGCAAGAGTAGGAACCTTCGCCGCAAGCACGAGTTGCCCGGTCGGGCAGGGCGAAAAGCCGGACGAGGCCGACCGTGCAGCAAGACCTGCGCGTGCGCACCACCGCGCAAATGGCGGGCCACCCGATTCATCCGATGCTGGTGCCGATCCCGATCGCGTGCTTCATCGGCGCGCTGCAGGACGTCGTCACCGGCTTCCTCGACAACCAGGTACGCGGCGCATCCGCAGCTCACGCAGCGATAGGTTTGCCGGCTGGAGATGATTTTTCAATGCCAGGGAGATTGACGATGGGTCTTGCTCAATATGCGATCGTACCGGTCAAGGACGAATGGGGCGTTCTGCACGACGGCAACATCAACGGCAAATATGCCACCAAGGAATCGGCATTCGAATCGGCGGTGGCGGCCGCCTCGCTGGCGCTGCGCCAGGGCCATGAGGTCCATGTCAGCGTCCCCGGCCGCGAAGCCGGCGAGAACGCGCTCGGCAGCTAAAGCATGATCCGGAAAAGTGCGAAGCGGTTTTCCGGGAAGATGATGGGTCAACGACAATCCAAAGCGCGATGACGACTCATCCAGATCTCATCGCGCCTTAGCTTCGTCACACGATCAGCCGGCCGCGCCGCGCGGCGATCCCGATCGTGACCTCGGCGCCCGCGTTGAAATCGAGGCGGGCGGCTTCCTCCGCGAACATGACTGAGGCAGACGCTCCGGCCTAGATAACATCATGTTAGGTTTATCGCTTAACTGGGTAATTGTGTTAGCCCGGTGAAGCTCTATTCTCGCATGCAATCAGACGTATCGGCAGTGACAAGCGCTCGCGAAACTCCGCAGAGCGCCCGGTAATTGCTGTCCGATTGTTCAACGAAGCCCGCCAACGGGACGTCATCAAACCAGGGAGGAATTTTGAAATGGTCACGACCCGCGCGATCCACGGCATGAGTCAGTCCAGGAAGGCTGCTGCGAGCGGCTGGATCGGGTCGGCTCTCGAATATTATGACTTCTTCATCTACGCGACCGCCGCGTCGCTGATCTTCCCGCAGATCTTCTTCCCGTCGGAGAATCCCACCGTCGCCATCGTCGCATCGCTGGCGACCTATGGTGTTGGATATGTGGCCCGGCCGATCGGCGCCTTTGTCCTCGGACATTGGGGCGACACCCATGGCCGCAAGACTGTTCTCATCGTCTGCATGTTCCTGATGGGCATCTCGACCATGGCCGTTGGCTTTCTGCCGACCTATCACCAGGTCGGCATCCTGGCGCCGATCCTGCTCGTCATCCTGCGCCTTGTGCAGGGATTTGCCGTGGCCGGTGAAATCTCCGGCGCGAGCTCGATGATCCTGGAGCACGCGCCGTTCGGTCGGCGGGGCTTCTACGCGAGCTTCGCCCTTCAGGGCGTGCAGGCCGGACAAATTCTCGCGGCCGCAGTCTTCCTGCCGCTGGCGGCCTATATGCCGACCGAGGCCTTCAACAGCTGGGGCTGGCGGATTCCCTTCCTGCTCAGCTTCTTCGTCATCGTCGCAGGCTACATCATTCGCCGCGAAGTCGACGAAACCCCTGCGTTCGCCCGCGAGGGCGAGCGGGGAGAAACGCCGCGGTCGCCCATTGTTCAGGCGATCAAGCTGAGCTGGCGCGACATGCTCAGGGTCATCTGCATGGCCCTGATGAACGTCATTCCCGTCGTTGCGACCATCTTCGGTGCGGCCTACGCGGTCCAGCCGGCCTATGGCATCGGTTTTGCCAAGGACGTCTATCTGTGGATCCCCGTCCTCGGAAACATGCTGGCCATATTCGTCATCCCCTTCGTCGGCAATCTCTCCGACAAGGTCGGCCGCAAGCCTCCGATCATCGTGGGCGCGCTTCTCTCCGGCTTGCTCGCCTTCGGCTATCTCTATGCCATCAGCATCAAGAACGTGCCGCTCGCGATCCTGCTGTCGCTCCTGATGTGGGGCGTCGTCTATCAGGGTTACAACGCGATCTTCCCGAGCTTTTACCCGGAGCTGTTTCCGACGCGCACCCGGGTGTCGGCGATGGCGATCTCGCAGAACATCGGAACGACCATCACCGCATTGCTTCCCGCCCTGTTTGCGACCGTGGCGCCTCCCGGCTCGGCCAACATTCCGTTGACGGTGGGGGCGATCGCCTTCGGCATCACGGTCATCGCGGCGCTGGCGGCGCTCACGGCCCGGGAGACCTATCGGATCAGCATTGACGATCTCGGTAATCCCGAGGCCGTTCCGATGGTGCGGGCAGACTATGAACGGAAGCGCGCGCAAGCGGTGAGCGGTGCATCCGCAATTCCGACCTGACGGGCACGCGAGGAAACCTGCCGCTGCGATCGATGATGTTTGCAGCGGCAGGGCTCCATGCGTTACGAGATTGTCGATTCGAATTTTGGGCGCGCGAGCGCGATCATCATGAGGTCTAGGGATGAACCCCGTTGTCGTTGCCGTCGCTATCACCGGCTCCGTTCCGCGCAAGAAGGACAATCCCGCCGTCCCCATCCTGCCGTCCGAACAGATCGAGTCGACGCACCAGGCCTTCGAGGCCGGCGCCACGCTTGCCCATATCCATGTTCGCAACGATGACGAGACGCCGTCCTCCGACCCGGAGCGCTTTGCCCTGGTGCAGGAGGGGATCAGGAAGCATTGTCCGGGGATGATCGTTCAATTCTCGACCGGCGGGCGGGGCCGCGATCCTTCGGCGCGGGGATCATCGCTCTATCTGAGGCCGGACATGGCTTCGCTGTCCACGGGATCGGTGAACTTTCCGACGATTGTCTACGAGAACAGCGCCGCCCTGGTCGAGACCCTCGCCACCAGCATGAAGGCGGGTCGGATTCGGCCGGAAATCGAGATCTTCGATCTGTCGCATCTGCATGGCGCCCGCCGCCTGATCGAGGCGGGGCTGATCGACCAGCGTCCGCACGTGCAGTTCGTCATGGGCGTCAAGAACGCGATGCCGGCCGACGAACATGTCCTCGACATCCTCCTGGGGGAGCTGAAGCGGCTGATCCCGCAAGCGACCTGGACCGCGGCCGGGATCGGACGCCATCAGGCCGAGGTCATGGGCTGGGCCCTCGCGCGCGGCGCGGACGCGGTTCGCACCGGGCTCGAGGACAATATCAGGATCGACAAGACGCGGCTGGCCGCCAGCAACGCGGAGCTCGTGACCGTCGCCTGTGAGGCTGTCACACGCCACAGCCGGCGCGTCGCGACCGCGGCCGAGGCGCGATCCCTGCTCGGGATCGCGCGGTAGGGGCTACTGCCTCCTCCTGACATGCTCCCGGCTGCCTTCTGCCATTCGGCGGCCGGCGTTCCCGTGCGCTGAGTCTCCGGGTAAGACGAGTGCCACAGGCGCGATCTGCGCCTGCCGGGCAGGCGACGTTTGGAATGCGGTTCTTGAAATCTGACGGCAGGCTCATCGGGGTCCTGCTGGTGCTTGCAATCACCCAGCTCATCGGATGGGGAACGATCGGCCTTCCGCCCATCGTCGGCCGCGACCTTGCGGCCGATCTCGGCATGAGCCTGCCGATGGTGTTTGCGGGCACCTCCACGCTTTATGTCACCATGGGGCTGTGCGCGCCCTGGCTCGCCAAGGCGTTTGCGCGGCACGGCGCACGCAAGGTGATGATGGTGGGCACCGTTGTGGCCGTGCCGGGCTACGTCGTTCTGTATTTCGCGCGCGAGCCGATGCTCTATTTCGTGGCCTGGGTCATTCTCGGCATGGGCGGCAGCGCCACGCTGTCGACCGGTGCCTATATCATGCTCAACGAGGTTGCCGGGCGCCAGGCCAAGAACGCCATCGGCGCGCTGATGCTGGTGACGGGCCTCTCCAGCAGCATCTTCTGGCCGACCACCTCGTTTCTCAGCGGCCATTTCGGCTGGCGGGGCACCTGCCTCGTCTACGCCGCCATGCTGATCCTGGTCTCGCTTCCGCTCTACGTCTTCGGCGCGCCGCGCCGGAATGGTGCGAAGGACGAAGGCGGCCCGGCTGCAAAACCCTCCGATGCGCCTGCGATTCCGCGCGGCACCTTCAATCTGGTCGTCATCGCGATCACGCTGAACGCCTTCGTGAATTTTGGTCTCGGCGCCGTGCTCATCGAGCTGCTGCGGGCGGAAGGGCTGGCGCCGGCCCAGGCCATCGCCTTCGGTTCGATGCTCGGCGTGATCCAGGTCAGCGCCCGCGGGCTGGACTTCCTCGGCGGGGGGCGGTGGGACGGAATCACGACCGGGCTTGTCGCCGGCACGGCGCTCCCCGTCGCCATGCTTCTGCTGATGCTGAGCGAGGGGGCGACCTGGGCGGTCGCGGTCTTCATCCTGCTCTATGGCGCCGGCAGCGGCGCGATGGCGGTGGCGCGGGCAACCATCCCGCTCGTGTTCTACGACCAGGCCGAGTTCGCCAAGGCGATGTCGATGATCGCGCTGCCGCTCAATCTGGCCTCCGCGATCTCGCCGCCGCTCCTTGCCGCTCTGCTCACCCAGTTCGGCGGCCGCGCCGCGCTGGGCCTGACCCTGGTGTTTTCCTGCGCGACCGTGCTGATCCTGGTTCTGCTCGGCCGTCGCCGGCCGCAGGTGGCTGCGGCTGCTGTAACCTGAGGCAATATTCACGGCGCGGAATTCGATCTCGATGGCCGATCCTGCCGCCGGGGCAGGGATGGCCGTATGCCCGGAGTGCAGTGCTCAGGCCGCCAAAATGGTGTATCCGCAGGGAGCGCGGCCGCGGCCGAACCTCAGCGCTCGGGCCGCCGCGCCAAGATCCAGTTCCCCGGAGGAAATCGACATGTCGGCCCTGCCGCTCTCAGGCATCAAGATCCTTGACCTCACCCGCGTGCTGGCCGGGCCCCTGTCGGCCCAGATGCTGGGCGATCTCGGCGCGGAGGTGATCAAGATCGAGCGGCCGGGCACCGGCGACGACGCGCGCGCCTTCGGCCCGCCTTATCTGACCGACCCCGACGGCAAGGCGAACAACAACAACTCGTTCTATCTCTGCGCCAACCGCAACAAGAAGTCGGTCACGGTCAACATCGCCAAGCCCGAGGGACAGGCGATCATCCGCGAGCTCGCCAAGGACGTCGACGTCTTCATGGAGAACTACAAGGTCGGCGATCTCAAGCGCTACGGCCTCGACTACGAGACCATCAAGGCAATCAACCCCGGCATCATCTATTGCTCCGTGACCGGCTTCGGCCAGACCGGACCTTACGCGCCGCGCGCCGGTTATGACGCCATCCTGCAGGCGATGGGCGGCCTGATGAGCGTCACCGGCCATATCGACGGCGAGCCGGGCGAGGGCCCGATGAAGGTCGGTCCCTCCATCGTCGATTACATGACCGGCATGAATTCCTCGATCGGCATTCTCTCGGCGCTCTACCATCGCGACGTCAATGGCGGCGTCGGACAGCATCTCGACGTCTGCCTGCTCGACACCGTGATTGCCTCGCTCAGCCACTGGCTCCAGATCTACCTCGTCAACGGCAAGACACCGCCGCGCCGCGGCACCTGGGGCAATGGCGGCATGCCGGCCGGCGTGTTCCGCTGCACCGACGGCGAGCTGATGCTGGTTGTCGGCAATGACGGCCAGTTCCAGCGCACCTGTGCGGTGCTCGGCGCGCCCGAGCTCGCCAGCGACAAGCGCTTCGTCAAGAACAACGACCGCGTCGTGCACGGCAAGGAGATCATGGCGATCTTCGCCGGCCTGTTCCTGAAGCAGCCGGTGGCCTACTGGCTGGACAAGCTGGAGGAGGCCGGCGTGCCGTCAGGTCCGATCAACAATTTCGAGCAGGTGTTTTCGGATCCCCACGTCCAGTCGCGCGGCATGCGGGTGAAGACCGAGCACAAGTTCGAGCCGGAGCTGTCGCTGATCCGCAACGCGCTGACCTTCTCGGAAACCCCGATCGAGAATTACCGCGCCCCGCCGCTGCTCGGCGAGCACACCCAGGAGGTGCTCGGCGGCAAGCTCGGCTATGATGCGGGGAAAATCGAGACGCTGAAGCAGCAGGGTATCATCTGACCTTTTTCCTTCTCGGCCTCTCCCCGCGTGCGGGGAGAGGCCGGAATTCAAGCGCTGCTTGAATTCCGGGTGAGGGGGAGCTTCCGCGAGTTCAATGAGACGCGCGCGCGGCCTTGCGTGAGGCTTGCGCACAATCCCCAGATAAACCCGGTCCGTACTCACACAGGCTTCCGCTTCGCGCCCGACTCTGATTCGATCTCCCTGCGAGTTCCGGGAGGGAAGTGCATGTCCTATACGATCGGGTTTCAGTCCAAGAACCAGAAATCAGTTCTGGCGACCGAGGCGGCAACCGCCAATCAGGCCGTCGCCATCATTGCCGCGCTGCGGCAAAGCGCCGACGAAATAAAGTTCATCCGCTCGCCGCAGGAAGGCGAGATGGGCATCGAGATGCTGCTGCTGCTCGCCAAGGAAGAGGCCGAGGAGATGCCGCAGCGGGCCTGACCCCGCGACGACCACACTTCGATCACAAGCGAAACATGCCGGCTGCAGTATGATGTAGCAAGGCGTCAGTCTCGCGCGAACCGAAGGTGGCCGCCATGAAACGCGAAGCGCTCCGCGTCGAACCGATCTCGTCCTATCTCGACCGCTGGAAGGCGCCGACCTCGCCGGTGACGCGCGCCGGCAACATGATCTTTGTCGCCGGTCTGCCGCCATTTGATCCCGCGACGGGCGAGCTCGCGGAAATGCCGATCGAGCGGCAGAGCGAGATCGTCATGGAGCAGATGAAGCTGTGCCTTCAGACGGCCGGCGCGAGCCTCGACAACGTCATGAAGTGCAACGTCTACTGCACGTCGACAAAACATTTCGCCGTGTTCAACGCGGTCTATGCCCGCTACTTCCCGGTCGACCCGCCGGCGCGGATCTTCGTCTGCACCCCGGAATGGTTCGGCCCCTTCGACGTCGAGATCGACTGCATCGCGATGATGTGAGGAGGGCGATCGACGCGAGAGCCGTTGGCCGCTCACCACGCCGGTCTTGCCGCCGCGCGGATGTCGGAGGGCGTGGCGCCGAAGTGGCGGCGGAAGGAGCGGTTGAAATAGGAGACGTCGCCGAACCCGCTTTCGTGCGCGATCTGGGTGATGTTGAGTTGAGCGTGGCGCCGGTCGATCAGCATGCGCCGTGCTTTCGCCAGCCGCTCGGCGAGCACGTAGGCGGAGAATGACGAGCCGCTCAGTTCAAACAGCTTTCTCACGTAGCGCGGCGAGATGCCGTGACGCGCGGCGATCATCTCGGTCGATAGATCGCTGCGGCTGAGCGCGTGGAGAATGTCCGATTTGATGCTGGCAAGCCGCGCCGCCGTGGCACTGCGCTGCCGCGCGAACTCGGCGTGGTCGCCACTCGCGCCGAGTGTGAGCGCCGCGAGATCGAGGATATGGTTGGCCACGGGTTGCATCAGCGCCGGCTCGCCGAGGGCGTCGTCGTTGCGGACGACGTCGACATAGCGGGTCAGGAGATTCAGGGCTGCACTGTTGGGCGGAATGCTGCCGAAGGACGCCGCATAGTTCGGGGCCAATGCGGCCAGGGCCGGCTGCTCAAATGCCAGCCTGATGAAGTTGCCCTCCGTGAGTAGCGTGGTCGTTGAAGGTGCCTGCATCGTGAGCGCCACGGCACCGCCGACACCGCCGGTCAATTCCTGGCCGAACTGGGTGAACGAAGCAGCGCCGCTGCGCAGTAGGGCGATCACTACGACATTCCCGGCGCGCGACGCCATCTCTTTCGAGAGGCGATAATGCGCTGGCGAATGTGAGCCGGCCGCGATGCTGATATTGGGCAACAGGTTGAAGGTCACGTTCGCATGGAAGGGCGCGTCGCCGATCGGCTCCATATCGGCATTGGTCACGCTGCGCCCGAAGATCTCGCGCCACCTGTCGATTCGCTTCTCTTCGGGAAAGTCACGGGTAGATATCTGCGCTCGAAATGATCCGGTATCCTGCATCTGTCCCCTGCGGAATGGTGGCCACCACCTCCTTAAGACGCAGGCTCTCGCCAGCGCGTTCAAATCGATCCGCCCGATATCGATATTAGCGATTCCGTGTCCGTAGATATCGCGGCGGCAGGTTCACAGCGCGCGACCGTTCGGCGGAACCTGTTCCGCATGGTCCTCCCGGCGTTCCGCCTGAGACAAGTGCGGTCCACGGGATGGTGGTGCAAGTGTCACAACCGGCCGAGAGACCACTGCTGTGCCGTATGGGCCGATGTCCCGTGCCGGCTGCGCCAAGACAGTTGCGCCTCGTCAGGCCAGTTTGCAAGCGACGGCTGCTTCGGCCGCAAGACTTGGGAATGACGGATGACATCGACGAATGGCGCGGCGCGGATGACGACTATGAACTTGCCGGTAGCCAGGGCGAAGGCGCGCCCCGAACGATCGTTGACGCTGGCCGCGCCATTCGTGCTGTCGCTGATCACGGTGGTTGCGATGCCGGCGGGGCCGGCGGTTGCCGCGTGCGTCCAATCCGGCAGCACCGTCACTTGCAGCGGTGCGACCAACACCGGCTTCGGCACGGGTGCGGAAAACAATCTGGCCGTCACCGTTCAATCGGGCGCGTCGATCGACGTCGGCAATGCGCAGAAGGCGATCGATGTCGACAGCGGCAACACCGCCATCAACAACGGCGCCATCGTTGTCGGCAACGGCGGCAAGGGCATGCAGGGGATCAACAACAACGTCTTCACCAACAACGGCACGATCACGCCCGGCACGGGGGGCATGGCCATGTACGTGGCCGGCAACAACAATATTCTAACCAACGCCGGGACGATCAGCTCGACGGCGGACGGCACGGCCGGCCTCGTCCCGATTGGCGCCGGCAACACGGCGATCAATTCCGGCACCATCAGCCTGACCGGCTTGGCCTACGGCATCTCAGCCATCGGCGCCACGATCCTGAATTCAGGCACCATCACGGTCGGGAGCAGCACCGGCACCATGGGCGCAGGCGTCTTCCTGTTGGACGGTAACACTCTCACCAACACCGGCACGATCACGGCAGCCAGCACTAACGGCGTGGGTGTCGATATCAGCGGCGACGGTAACACGGTGACCAACAGCGGCTTGATCGCTGCGACCGGCGCCGGCGGACTGGGGAGTGCTATCTCTGGCCAGAACAATACGGTGGTTAACAGCGGCACGATCAGGGGCGGTACGAACGGCTACTCGCTGTTCTCCTCTAATTTTCTCGCGAGCGGAAACAGCATCACCAACAACGGTACGCTGGACGGGCGGATCGCACTCATGGGGTCGGGCGACAGCCTGATCAATGCCGGGTTGATCACCATCACGGATCCGGGGACCGCGCTTGCGGTGAGTAACCTCGCCTTCGCCGGCACATTCACCCAGACCGCGCAGGGTACGCTGGCGCTACGGGTCGACAATGCGGGCAATCGTGACGTTCTGTCCGCAGTGCAGGCCAACCTCAACGGTACCTTGCGTGCGGTGCTGCAGCCGGGGCTCTATCAGTCGTCCACGACCTACACCGGGGTCGTGCAGACCACCGCCGCCATCACGGGCCAGTTTGCGAGCGTCGCCTCGTCGTCGGCCTTCTTCAACGCGACCGCGACCTACAATGCCAATTCGGTCGACCTGATATTGACGCGCCAGGGTTTTGGCGCCGTCGCGGGTGAGACCCAGAACCAGCGCGCGATCGGCAATGCGCTCGAGGCCGGCTATTCGACGGCGCTGACCGGCGCCACCGCGACCTTCTACGCGCAATTGCTGCAGGCGGGTTCGCTGCGCGTGCTCGACCAGCTCTCGGGCGAGGGCACCAGCGGCACCCAGAACACCGCGTTCAATTCGGGCGTGCTGTTCGGCCAGACCATGGAGGGCCAGATGGAAGCCTGGCGCGCCGGCAACCGCGGCGGCGTCGCCAGCGACGCTGCGCTTGGCTACGCTGCGGAGCAACCGCGCAGCCCGGCTGCGTCGGCGTTCGCGGCCCTGAAGGCGCCGGCGATGGCGCAGCCGCGATGGAACGCCTGGGCCGCCGGCTTCGGTGCCGGGCAGCAGCTCGCGGGCAATGCGAGCGTCGGCAGCGCGAGCCTCAGCAACCGCGCCGCCGGCGGCGCGATGGGGGTCGATTACCTCGTCAATCCCGATCTCCTGCTGGGCATGGCGGCCGGCGGCTCCAGCGCGACTTTCTCCGTCGATGATCGCGCGACGTCGGGCAGGCTCGAGGGTGGCCATGTCGGCGCCTATGCGATGCAGCGGTTCGGCGCCAACTATCTCTCGGCGCAGATCGCCCATAGCCATTTCCACAATACCACGACGCGGACCATCACTGGCGTCGGCACCACCGAAGCCGCGCAGGGGTCATTCGGGAGCGACCAGCTTGGCGGAAGGCTGGAGATCGGCCGCTCCTTCGACTTCGGCATCACTGCGGTGACGCCGTTCGCCGCGATCCAGGCCGCACGGCTGTGGCAGGGCGCCTACACCGAAGCCAGCACGGCCGGTGCTGCACCCGGCGTACTCGGATTGAGCTACGCCGCGCAGAGCGTCACGTCGCTGCCGACGTTCCTCGGCGCCAAGTTCGACGGTCGCGTCGCGTTCGGCAACGGCATGGTGTGGAGCCCATTCGTGCACGCCGCCTGGGTGCACGAATTTCGGCCCTCGCGCACCATCACGGCATCGTTGGTCACCGTGCCGGTATCGGCGTTCACGATCGCTGGCGCGAGTGCCGCCTCTGACTCGGCACGGCTCGATCTCGGCTCGCGCCTGGCGCTCAATCGCTGGTGGGAGGTGTCGGCGCGCGTCACCGGCGAATTCTCGGACCTCGGTCAGAGCTATTCCGGGATGGGGGCGCTGAAGGCGAGTTGGTGAGGACGCGGCGAAAGACTCGGTCGATCCAGCCCCCGATCGAGTCTTGCCGCCGTGCCGCCAGCTCGCCGGACGCTCTTCTTCGTCTGCACGTTCTCACAAATCCTGCCGTGTCAGCCGACCGTTCGCAGCCATCGGCCGGGCGGCCGGCTTGCTCGTGGCTTCGGCACCGGTCAGCGCCATCGTCGCCACGCTGACCACGCGCGCGACCACGTCCTCGACGTCGTCGAGGTCGCACTTGCCTTCCGACAGTTTCGTCAGCCGCTCGCTCTCGCGGATGGTGTGGTGCGCCATGGCGAGCGCGAAGTTGAGGCCCCAGTAGATATCGACGTCGCTGCGGTCGGGCAGGGACCTGCGCATCGCGCCGGCGAATTTGCGCAGATGGTCGATCTCGCGGTTCTTGATGCGGCGGATCGGCGGCACGGATTCGATCGAGGCGCGGATCATGAAGCGCGCCGCGGTCGAGCGCTGGTTCTCGGGGCCGAGGCAGCCGCGCAAGGTCGGGCCGACGAGGGCGCGCAGGATCACCTCGATCGGCGCGCGGCCGCCGCCTTCTTCTTCCGCCGCCTTCAATTCGCGCAGGCGCTCGCGGTTGGTGGCGATCGAGCGGGAGACGAACAGTTCCGCGATCAATTCGTCCTTCGAGCCGAAATGATAGTTCACCGCCGCGAGGTTGACATTGGCCTCCGCGACGATGTCGCGCAGCGTCACGTCGCCGAAGCCGCGATCGGCGTAAAGCCGTTCGGCGGCGGCGAGAATGGCAGACCTCGTATGATCGCTGGCCATGGCTCTCTATCCCGTCATTCCGGGGCGCGACATCGTCGCGAACCCGCGCTTCGCCTCGCCCCGGAATGACGAGGAGGGCGCGAAGTGCCGAGGGAGTTGCAATTCAAACAGTTGTATGAAACTATCGTTTGAAGGCCGGGAAAAGTCAATCCGCAATCGGGACTCGTTCGCAACTGCGATCAGGCCTGAAGCTTCGCAAGGCGCGCGCATTCATGCTTGCGGGCCGTGCGCGGCGGGAGGACAGTCCGGCGCAAAACCGGTTCAAAGAGAGAAAACGAGGAGCGTCCCATGGATTTCGATCTGTCCCCCAAGCAGAAGGAATGGCTCGACCGCGTGCGGTCCTTCATGGCCAAGCACGTGCGTCCGGCGGTGCCGGTCTATGACGAGCAGGATCGCACCGGCGAGCGCTGGAAGGTGATCCCGATCCTGGAGGACCTCAAGAAGAAGGCGAAGGCCGAAGGCCTCTGGAACATGTTCATGCCGCCGTCCGAGCATGAGGACGATGAATTCCGCGGCGCGGGATTGACCAATCTCGAATACGCGCTGCTGTCGGAAGAGATGGGTCGCATCACCTGGGCCTCCGAAGTGTTCAATTGTTCCGCGCCCGACACCGGCAACATGGAAGTGTTCATCCGCTACGCCACCAGGGAGCAGAAGCGCAAATGGCTGCGGCCGCTGATGGACGGCGAGATCCGCTCGGCCTTCCTGATGACGGAACCGGCAGTGGCCTCGTCCGATGCCACCAACATCGAGACCCGCATCGAGAAGGACGGCGATCACTACGTCATCAACGGCCGCAAATGGTGGTCGTCCGGCGTCGGCGATCCCCGCTGCAAGATCGCGATCCTGATGGGCAAGACCGATCCGAAGGCGGCCAAGCACCAGCAGCAGTCGCAGATCCTGGTTCCGCTCGACACATCAGGCATCAAGGTCGAGAAGATGCTCCCCGTCTTCGGCTTCGACGACGCGCCGCACGGCCATGCCCAGGTGCTGCTCGACAACGTGCGGGTGCCGAAGGAGAACATCCTGCTCGGCGAAGGCCGCGGCTTCGAGATCGCGCAGGGCCGCCTCGGTCCCGGCCGTATCCACCACTGCATGCGCACCATCGGCAAGGCCGAGGAGGCGCTGGAGAAGATGGTGAAGCGGCTCTCTTCGCGCACCGCGTTCGGCAAGAAGATCATCGAGCATTCGGTGTGGGAACAGCGCATCGGCGAGGCGCGCACCGACATCGAGATGAACCGTTTGCTGTGCCTCAAGGCCGCCGACATGATGGACAAGGTCGGCAACAAGGCGGCGCAGCTCGAGATCGCCATGATCAAGGTCGCAGGCCCCAACATGGCGCTGAAGATCATCGATCAGGCGATCCAGGCCTTTGGCGGCGCCGGTGTCTCCGACGAGGCCGGCCTTGCCAAGGACTACGCCCACATCCGCACGCTCCGTCTCGCCGACGGTCCGGACGAGGTGCATAACCGCGCCATTGCCAGACTTGAAGTTCGGAAGTATGCAAACTCTTCCAGTCATTAGAAACGGGAGAGAGCGCATGGCGCTCTCCACTTCGTCATTCCGGGATGGTCCGTAGGACCAGACCCGGAATCTCGAGATTCCGGGTTCGCCTCTTCGAGGCGCCCCGGAATGATGGACAAAAGAATTGAGGGAGCGTCATCGTGGCCGACGGCGTCAGGAAAGACGAGGAGTTCTCGGGCACCAAGCCGGTCGAGGAGCGGCATCGTTTCGACGAGCTGCGCCTCGAGGCGTGGATGCGCGACAACGTCGAAGGCTATGAGGGACCGCTGGTTGTCCTCCAGTTCAAGGGCGGCCAGTCCAACCCGACCTACCGGCTGAACACGCCGAAGCGTTCCTACGTGATGCGCAGAAAACCGTTCGGCAAATTGCTGCCCTCGGCGCACGCGGTCGATCGCGAATACCGCGTCATCGCAGCCCTTGGAAAGCAGGGTTTTCCGGTCGCGCGCGCCTACGCGCTGTGCCAGGACGACAGCATCATCGGCGCCGCCTTCTACATCATGTCGATGGAGGACGGCCGGGTGTTCTGGGATCCGACGCTGCCGAGCCAGACGCCGGAAGATCGCCGCAAGATCTTCACCAGCAAGATCGAGACGCTGGCAAAACTCCACATGTTCGATCCCGTCGCGATCGGCCTCGGCGATTTCGGCAAGCCCGGAAACTATTTCGCGCGCCAGATCGACCGCTGGACCAAGCAATATCGCGCCTCCGAAACCCAGCACATTCCGGAGTTCGAGAAGGTCGCCGAATGGCTGCCCAAGACCGTGCCGGAACAGGCGCGCGTCTCGATCGTCCACGGTGACTACCGGCTCGACAACATGATTTTCCACGCGACGGAACCGCGCGTGCAGGCTGTGCTCGACTGGGAGTTGTCGACGCTCGGCGATCCCATGGCCGACTTCACCTATCTGCTCATGCAGTGGATCATGCCGGGCCTGCAGGGCGCCGACCTCAAGGCGCTCAACATTCCGAGCGTGGAAGAGGCCGCGCAGATCTATTGCAACGTCACCAAGATGACGGTGCCTGATCTCAACTGGTATTTTGCTTACAACCTGTTCCGCCTCGCCGGCATCACCCAGGGAATCGCCGGCCGCGTCCGCGACGGCACCGCCGCCAACGCCAAGGCGCTCGAATCCGCCAAGCGCACCGTGCCGCTGTCGCAGGCGTCGTGGGAGTACGCGCAGAAGGCGGGCGCAGTGTAGGGACATGCGGCGGCGCGGCCATGTGGCCGCGCTTTTCTTTTGAGGCCCTCGCTGCTCCGACACGCTCCGCGTCATTGCCCGCGCAAGCGGGCAATCCAGTATTCCAGAGGCAGCAGTGCTTGAGCCGAGAAGCCGCGGCGTACTGGATGCCCCGGTCAAGCCGGGGCATGACAGCGAGGTTGCGGTGACGTAAGCTCGCTACATGATCGACCACACCACCCTCATCACCTACATCCTCATCGTGCTCGGCTTCGTCTTCATTCCCGGCCCGGCCACGCTGCTCACCATGGCGCGCGCCGCAAGCTCAGGAACGAAGGTGGGTATCGCGACGGGCGCGGGGATCGCTGCGGGTGACGTGATCCACACCAGCATGGCGATCGTCGGCCTCTCGGCGATCATCGCCACTTCGGCGCTCCTCTTCAGCATCGTCAAATATGCGGGGGCCGCGTTCCTGATCTATCTCGGCATTCGCGCCATGCTCGACAGGGCACCGATCGCTCTGAACGGCGGAGCGCCCACGATCAGTGCAGGCCGCGCATTCCGCGAGGCCGTGCTGACCGAGGTGCTCAATCCCAAGACGGCGCTGTTCTTCCTGGCGTTCCTGCCGCAGTTCGTGAGGCCGGAACACGGCGCGACCGCGCTGCAGCTTGCGATCCTCGGCATCGTCTTTGTGCTGCTCGGCTTGTTGAGCACCGTCGTGTTTGCTGTGGGTGCCGGTCGTCTCGGCAATTTCCTGCGCCGCCATCCGGCCGTCGTGAAGTGGCAGGGCAAGGTGGTCGGGACCATCTATTGTGCCGTCGGCGTGCGGCTGGCCTTGCAGGAGCGCTGAGGCAACCGGAGGCCCCTGTAGCCCGGGTGAGCGCAGCGATTCCCGGGACAGTGGTCCCGCATGTCGCTTCCGCCTTCGCTCTGCGAGCTACGGCGGACAAGTCGCTCACACGGGTTATGCGCCGTCCCTACATTCTCTGCGTCATTGCCCGCGAAGGCGGGCAATCCAGTATTCCAGAGGCTGCAGTGGTTGAGCCGAGGGGCCGCGGCGTACTGGATGCCCCGGTCAAGCCGGGGCATGACACCGATGATGAGGAGCGCTCGTTCGCTCCGTCATTGCGAGCGAAGCGAAGCAATCCAGAATCTTTCCGCGGTGGCAGACTGGATTGCTTCGTCGCACCAGCGCAAAATTGCTTCGCAATTTTGTCGCGGGCTCCTCGCAATGACGAGGATGGAGCTCGGAGTCCTCGCAATCGGTTCGCGCAAACTGGCGGGTTACGCCCTATGCATCAGCCCTTCGCGCAATGCGCGATCAGCTTCTCGACGAACCCCGCACATTTCAACAGCTCCGACATCTCCACGAACTCGTCCGGCGTGTGCGCCTGCGCGATCGCGCCGGGGCCGATCACCACCGAGGGGATGTCGGCCATGCTGGCGAACAGGCTCGCCTCGGTGCCGAAGGCGACCTTGGCGTGGTCGTTGCGGCCGGCGAGGCCCTTGGCCAGCGTGACGATTGGCGCGTCGGCGGCGGTGTCGAGCGCGGGATAGTCGAGGATTTCCTCGAAATCGATGCCGCACTCGGGATGCCGCGCCTTCATCGCCGGCTCGATCTCGGCCTTGGCCCAGGCGACGATCGCATCCGTCACCTCGCGCGACTCGGTGATGCCGATGCCGCGGCATTCGAAATCCACCGTGCAGGTATCGGGCACGATGTTCAGCGCGGCGCCACCATGCACGATGCTGGTGAGCAGCGTCGAGTGCGGAACGTCGTAGAGGCTGTCTGTCGATCTCTTGCCAGCGAGCAGCACGGCACGACGGCGGATCTCGACGATCAGCTCGGCGGCATATTCGATCGCGTTGACGCCGTCGGGCGCGATCGAGGAATGGCGTGCGAGTCCGCGAAACGTCGCGCGCACACCGTGCTTGCCCTTGTGGCCGATGATGACCTGCATCTGCGTCGGTTCGCCGATGAAAGCGCCGAGCGGCCTGACCGTTTTCCTGGCGACCTCGCCGAGCATCGGCCGCACGCCGACACAGCCGATCTCCTCGTCATAGGAAATCGCCAGATGAATCGGCGTCCTGAGCCTGGCCTCCAGCATCTCCGGCACCATGGCGAGACACACCGCGACAAAACCCTTCATGTCGGTGGTGCCGCGGCCGTAGAGCCTGCCGTCGCGCTCGACCAGCTTGAACGGATCGTGGCTCCAGTCCTGGCCCACGACCGGAACGACGTCGGTATGGCCCGACAGCACCAGGCCGGGGCGGTCCTCCGGCCCGATCGTGACCCACAGCGAAGCCTTCTGCCCGGTCTCGTCGACGATGCGCTCAAAGCCGACGCCGAGCGCGGCGAGGTAGCTTTCGATATGGGCGATCAGGGGCAGGTTGGTGCGGTCGCTGACGGTGTCGAAGCCGACGAGGTCGGCGAGGAGCTTGCGAATCCGGTCGGGTCTTGTGTCCAGCATTCTCGGGATCATGTGATGGGAGGGATCTTGGTCGGCTCTGCCGCCTGCACGAACCATACCAACGGAACGGCACGACGTGCAAACCCGTTGGCGGGCGGGCGAGCCGGGTCGGCCCTCCGAATGCGCTCAATTCTTCTGGGCCGCGTTCTTCTTGGCCGGAGCGGGCGCCGGCGCCGCGGCGGCTTCCGTCGCCGCTTGCGGTGTTGCGACCGAAATGCCGTAGGGCCGCCACTGGTTGGCGACGTTCTGGAAGGTGAGGTCGAAATTGATCTGGAGCGGGCGGGTCGGAAAGAATCCTGTCAGCCGCAGCATCTTGTTGGGATCGAGATAAGGCGGCGTCGAGAGCTGCGGTGCGGCAAGCGCCACCGAGAACAGGTCGAAGTTTCGCCGCCGCAGGTCGGTGAAGCCCAGCGCGAGATCGGCGGCGCTGTTCCTGGCCTGGAAGTCGGGCGCGGCGAGATCGCGCAGCACCGAATAGTTGCCGGAGCGGTTGGCATCGTTCAGCGTCAGCAGCGTCGAGCGGATCAGATACAGCGCCTGCTCGGCGTTGACGGGAAGCTGTTGCTGCCTGGCGGCGGCCTTGTCGTCCTCGGCCATGGTCGGGCTCATGACCGCCAGCGACGTGGCGACCACCACGCCCAAAGCGAGGGCGAGATATTTCCGCACGCATATAGCCAAATCCAGCCTCACCATCCGAGCCTGCCCCCGACACGCGCGCCGGGCAGGTTCTGCTTCATGCCTGCAAAAAACATGCATCGTCATTCCTCGAACAAACCGAGCTGGTGACATTAGCGGTTCGGCCGAACGGAATCTGTCACCGCCCGGCAACATCAGGCCAGGACCATTCCGCCCGAATGAGGCGGGCCGCTTGCGCCAACCTGTAGACCCGTAGCCCGGGTGAGCGAAGCGATACCCGGGGCCGGTGGCGAGAAAAACCCGGATATCGCTTCGCTCATCCGGGCTACGAGATGTTGCGTTACGCGTCGGGGCAAAACACCCAAGCCATCGGTCAATGCCCGATGACGGGAAGTTCCACTTTACCGAAATTCGGAATTGGCGGATAGTGCGCACACTCCGGCCCAAGGAAGAGGGGCGTATCGCCTCGGTGGTGCCGCGGCCGTAGAGCGTGGCGGTTCGGGCAAATCGCGATCGCGAAGGGTGCTTTCGGCGAACCTCAGCCGAGCGCGGAGAGGTCTTTCGGCAGCATTCGCTTGAACAGGTCGAGCGTACGCCGCGCCTCCGCCGGCGGCAAGGCAATGGCGTGACGAACCGCGGCTGCGATCTGGATCATCGCCAGTTGCGAAAAGGAGGTGAGGGCGGCGGCGGGCTGTTTCGGCGCGACACGCTTGAGTGCCTCGCGCAAGAGGCCGGCGAGAAAGGCCACATCCTCCTCGTCGATCTTCTGCAAGCGTCGGTCGGCCTGCGTCGCCTGCCAGATGTGATGCATCACAGGATGCTCGCGGAACATCCGGTTATAGCCGTCGGTGATGCGGCACAGCGCAGCGTGCAGGTCGGATAGCTTCTTCATCTCGGCGAGGTCGCGCTGGACGCATTCGCGGCCGATGGCATTGCAGCGCTCGGCGAGCGTCCCGATCACCGTGCTCTTGTCCGGAAAATACTGATAGAGCGAGCCGAAGGCGATGCCGGTGCGCTCGACGATGTCGCTCATCCGGAAGGCGTCGCTGCCTTTCTCGGTGAGGATCTCGGCCGCAGCCGTCAGGATGCGGTCGAAGCGTTCCCGGCTTCGCTCCTGCGTCGGCACCAGCGGCGTGCGTCGCGCGGCCGCGTGCGTCGTCTTGTCCGTCCTGCCTTTCCGTTCCGGCATGCTGATTCCCGCTACCCGCGCTTGACGTCAGAAATAAGAGAGTTTATCGCATTTATCAAATGCGAGAGTTTATCGTATTTGAGGGAGCTGCGGCATGCGGCAGGTTTTTACGACCGGCCTGCTCTGGTTTTCGGCGATTGGCTGCGGCCTCATGGCCGGAATCTATTTCGCCTTTTCGACCTTCATCATGACCGCGTTTGGCCGGCTCGGCCAGGCGGCCGGCATCGCGGCGATGAACGCGATCAATGTCGACATCGTACGCTCGCTGTTCATGCCGCTGTTTCTCGGCACGACCGTGGCAGGCGCGGCGCTGGTGGTGATGGGTTCGTTGCGCGTCAGCGAGCCGGGGGCAGTGAGCATGATCGCCGGCGGCGGCCTCTATGTCATCGGCATGTTCGTCGTGACGATGGTGTTCAACGTCCCGCTCAACAACGCGCTCGCCGCGGTGCAGCCATCCGCGCCGGAGGCTGGTGCCGTGTGGGCGGCGTATCTGAAGGACTGGACGTTCTGGAACCATGTGCGGACGGTTGCGTCGGTGGTGGGGTGTGCGCTCTTTGTCGCCGCGCTTGCTTCGTCGTCGTAGCCCGGGTGAGCGGAGCGATACCCGGGACCGGTGGTGATCGAGAATCCCGGATGTCGCTTCGCTCACCCAGGCTACAATCCCTTGCGTTGCCCGACGGGCAAGACACGCAAGATGCCGGTCAACGCGCGGCCGCAAAATATTCCACTTTACCGAAATTCGGAATTGGCGGATAGTGCGCGCACTCCGGCCCAAGGAAGAGGGGCGTATCGCGATCGTCACGAACGCGGGCCGGGCGGCGGTGGACGCAGGTCACATCGGCGCGAAAGGCATCGCAGGGCGGGCAACCGTGAGCGAAGGCATCGCGCGCACGACCGGTGTGATCGGCGTACGGCCAAATCGTGTCGTCCTGGCGCCCGGGGTCTGTGCGCCAAGTCTTGCGGTGATGGGTGNGGNCCGACCGGACCGCGCGCATCAGCCATCCGCANGGCGACGGGGGCAATAGTGCATCGCTCCCCGGGGAGAGCACGACATAAGCCGTTCCAACCATCCGCGCAGGGAAGGCCGGGATGCTCCGGTTGCCCTGTTTCCCCGCTGTGCATCGTAGCGCAATCCGCGTTTGGCATGGCGGCCAATGGGAGCCAACCGGCTCCCGGCCTTCCCTGCGCCCTCTTTCATCTGAGGGCAGGCGACGAAGCAAAGCTCGGGCGAAACAAGCCGCGAGGATGCGAAGGTGTGTCTGCGATGAGAATGCGAATTGAGCGACGCTGCTACCACATACTCCGTCATTGCGAGCGCAGCGAAGCAATCCAGGCTGTCACCGCGGAAAGATTCTGGATTGCTTCGCTGCGCTCGCAATGACGGTGTTGATACGTGGGCACACTACCTCCCCGATGTCGTCCCGGCGAAGGCCGGGACCCATAACCCCAGGGTGTAGTTTGGCGAAGATTGTTCGTTCGGTACTTCTGCCAACCGCGATCGATCGAATCCGCGGTATGGGTCCCGGCCTTCGCCGGGACGACACTGTGTGTTAAACCGGCTTGCCCGTATACGGCATCGACGCCGTCAGGCCGCCGTCCACCGGGAACGCCTGGCCGTTGACATACGAGGCTTCGTCGCTGGCCAGGAACAGTCCCATCGCCGCGAGCTCGTGCGGCTGGCCGGGGCGCTTCAGCGGATTGAGCTGGCCGATCTTGTCTTGGGTGCCGCGCTCCTTGGCGCGGTCGAAGATCGGTTTCGTCATGCCGGTTTCGATCAGGCCCGGGCAGACCGCGTTGATACGCACGCCGGTGCCGGTGAGCGAATAGGCGGTGGTCTGCACCAGGGAAATCACGCCGGCCTTGCTCGCCGCATACGGATGGCCGCTGGCGCCGGCCTTGAGGCCCGCGACGGACGCCGTCAGCACGATCGCGCCCGACTGCTGCTTCACCATGTGCGGCATCGCGTGCTTCACCGCGAGGAACGGTCCGATCAGATTGACGCGCAGCACCTCCTGCCAGTGCTCGACGGTTTGCTCGCCGAGCGGGACGAGCCCGCCGGAGACGCCGGCATTGGCCCAGATCACGTCGAGCCGGCCGTGCGTCTTCACCGCCTTGTCGATGACCGCGATCACATCCTTCTCGGAACCCGCATCCGCGACCATCGCTTCCGCGACACCGCCGGCCTTCTTCACCTCCTCGACGGTCTCCTTCACCGCCTCGGTGCGATCGACCGCGATCAGCCTGGCGCCCTCCCTGGTGAACAGCAGCGCAGCGGCGCGGCCGATGCCGCTGCCGGCGCCTGTGATGATGACGGATTTGTCTTGCAGACGACCCATGCGTTTCTCCCTTTGGCTCGCGCACGACGCTTGCCGCGCGACGGAATTTCAAACAAGATTTCAAACGGTAAAGTGTCTTGAGACACGTTCACACCTGACGTACAGCGACATTACACGGGATGGAAGGGTTTCGATGGCAGGCGCAGACAAGCCGAATGTGGTCACGACACGGTGGTGGTGGGTCCGTCACGCGCCTATGCGCAATGACGGCGGCAATATCTACGGACAGAGCGATATCGCCTGCGACACCAGCGACACCTATGTGTTCAATGCTGTTGCCAAGGTGCTGCCACGCAAGGCGGTCTGGTATTCGAGCAATCTGATGCGGACGCATCAAACGGCCGAAGCGATCTGGGCGGCCGGCTTTCCAAGGCCTGCATCGATGAAGTGGGAAGCGGACCTTGCCGAGCAGAATCTCGGCCGCTGGCAGGGCATGAACCGCGCCCAGTTCATCGCCAGCCGTCCCGTCGGCATGAGCTGGTTCGCCGACATCAACGAGCCCGCGCCCGGCGGCGAAAGCTTCATGGATCTCTACAACCGCACGCGCCGCACCATCGAGCGGATCAACACTGAGACGGCGGGGCAGGACATCATCGCGGTCGCGCATGGCGGCACCATCAAGGCCGCGCTGGGGCTCGCGCTCGATGGCCAGCCGGAGCGGGGCCTGTCGTTCGACATCGACAATTGCTCGGTGACGCGGCTCGACTATTTTGCGAGTCCCGAGCGCAAGGTCTGGCGGCTGCCGATGGTCAATCAGCAGCCGTGGATCGCGGATGATGCGCACGCGGCGATGCACCAGCTTGCGGGACCTGAAGTCAAGAAGCTCGCCTGAGCAATTGTCGGGTCGCGTGGACGCGGCATAGGCTTCAGGCCAATTCAAATCATAACTCTGGGAGAGAAACATGACCTTGTTCGACATGAAGGGGAAAGTTGCCGTCATCACCGGCTCGACGCGCGGCATCGGGCTTGCGATCGCCGAGCGCATGGCCGAGCACGGCGCCAAGGTCGTGATCTCGTCGCGCAAGGCCGACGTCTGCGACCAGGTCGCGAAGGGGATCAACGACAAGTTCGGCAAGGGCACCGCGGTCGCGATCGCCGCCAACATCTCCTCGAAGGAAAATCTGCAAAACCTGATTGACGAGAGCAACCGCGCCTTCGGCAAGATCGACGTGCTGGTGTGCAACGCCGCATCGAACCCGTATTACGGTCCGCTCGCCGGCATTTCCGACGATCAGTTCAGAAAGATCCTCGACAACAACATCGTCGCCAACAACTGGTTGATCTCGATGGTGGTGCCGCAGATGATCGAGCGCAAGGACGGCTCGATCATCATCGTCTCCTCGATCGGCGGCCTCAAGGGCTCGACCATCCTCGGCGCCTATGCGATCTCGAAGGCCGCCGACATGCAGCTCGCGCGCAACCTCGCCTGCGAATACGGCAAGCACAACATCCGCGTGAACTGCATCGCACCCGGCCTGATCAAGACCGATTTCGCCAAGGCGCTGTGGGACAATCCGGAGAACCTGAAGGCCTCGACCTCGCGTTCGCCGCTGCTCCGCATCGGAATCCCCGACGAGATCGCCGGCGCGGCCGTGTTCCTGGGCTCGAAGGCCGGCGACTTCATGACCGGCCAGACCATGGTGATCGACGGCGGCGCGACGATCAGCTGAGGCGATATAGCGTCATCCCGGGGCGCGCGTTAGCGCGAACCCGGGATCTCGAGATTCCCCGGTGCGCAATTGCGCACCATAGTTCGGTCCTGCGGACCGCTCCGGAATGACCCTTCGGGTCAATCCACCGCGGCGTACACCAGGTCCCGCACCAGCGTGCGCGTGTAATCGCGCTGGCCCGGACCCTGGCTCATGAACACCGCGAACAGATCCTCCTTCGGGTCGATCCAGAAGAACGTCCCCGCAATGCCGCTCCAGAAATACTGGCCGACACTGCCGGGGAAGGGCGCGATGCCGGCCTCGCTGCGCACGGCGAAGCCGAGGCCGAAGCCGTGACCGGGCGAGAGCAGGGTGCCGTTGGTCTTCACCTCGGGCCCGAGGTGGTCGGAGGCCATCAGCTCCAGCGTCTTGCGGCCGATGATCCTGTTGCCGTCGAGCGTGCCGCCATTGCGCAGCATCAGCGCGAAGCGGGCGTAGTCCATCGTGGTGGAGACGAGGCCGCCGCCGCCGGATTCCATCACCGGCTGTTCCAGCATGTTGAACAGCGCGACCTTGTCGCCGGTCCAGGGATCGGCCGCGAACGGCTCGGCGAGCCTGTTGGCATTGGCTTCGCTGGTCGCAAAGCCGGTCTCGGCCATCTGGAGCGGGGCCAGGACGCGCTCGGTCAAGAACGCGCCGAGCGGCTTGCCGCTGACGACTTCGATGATGCGGCCGAGGATGTCGGTGGAGCGGCTGTAGTTGAACTCCTCGCCGGGGTGGCAGACCAGCGGGAAGCTCGCCACCAGCGCCGCGTGCTCGGCATTGGTGATCTTGCGGCTGCGCACCCGCGAGTCCTGGTAGATCTTGTGCACGGGGCCGTCGCCCTGGTGCTCGTAGGTCAGGCCGGAGGTGTGGCGGAGCAGGTCCTGCACCGTCATCGGGCGCCTCGGGGGAACCAGGTCCAGCCTGCCGCCGCTGACCACGCCGACCTTCTGGTCGGCAAATTCCGGGATGAACTTGGCGACGGGATCGCCGAGCAGGAGGTGGCCGTCCTCGACCAGCGTCATGACGGCGACCGAGACGATCGGCTTGGTCATCGAGAAGATCCGGAAGATCGAATCAAGCGCCATCGGCGCCGATGCGGCCGGGCTCTGGCGTCCCAGCGCCTCGAACCAGCCGACCTGGCCGCGGCGGGCCACCAGCACGGTGATTCCGGGGACGGTGCCCTTGTCGATCTCGCGCTTGAAGGCGTCCGACATCGCCTGGAGGCGCGGCCGCGACAGGCCCAGCGTCTCGGGCTTGGCCTCAGGCAAAGGCGGTGTTTTCGGCGCGGTGGCGGGGCTAAGGGCGGCTGTCGCGGTCATGGTTACTCCCGGGGGCAGATTATTATCGGGAGCGAACTGTGGCCCAGAAGGCGCGGCACAAACAAGCGAAGGCAGCGCGCTTCTCCCTTGCAATCCGGCCGTCCCCTGTGCTTGAAAGCGGCCGTGATCCTAAGGCGACGCAGGGTCCGTAGGAGTGTAGCTCAATTGGTAGAGCACCGGTCTCCAAAACCGGGGGTCGCAGGTTCGAGCCCTGCCACTCCTGCCAGCGAAATCAACCATTTAGACTAGATATCGGCAGGATGGGGACAAGATCTCCCCGGCAGGCGCACGCGGTCGTTGCCCGCGATCGGGGCCCTCGGCCTGGGATCAGCGTGCGGGGGTCGGCCCGGCGTTGGCGGGAACCTGATCGAGATCGACATCCCGAATCGGAACGCGGCGGAGCAGCGAGACGATGGTCTCGACGAGCTCGAAATAGGTGCGCAGCCGCAGCGCACGCGATGACCCCTTCAGCTCCGCGTTCAGGCTCACGGGGACCTGGATGTGGGTGAGGCCGAGCTGGAGCAGCGAGATCAGCGCACAGATCTGATAGCCATAGCCGTCGGCCTTGACCGCGATCTGGCGTAGCCATTTCACGGGGTAGACGATCATGCTGTGGTAGTCCGACAGCCAGAAGCCGAACAGGCAGTTCAGGACGAAGCGCAGCGAGTGCGACTGGATCGAGCGGTTGACGGAGCGGTCCGACTGGTTGTCGCGATAGGTGATGACGATGTCGGCGGCGCCCGCCGCCTTGAACATCCTGGCGATGCCGTCGTTCTGAAAGGCGTGATCGCCTGGGATGAGGGTGATGGCATCGAATTTCGCGCGCGCCAGGGCGTATTCGAAGCCGGCGCCGACGCCCCGCCGTTCGGCGTTGTGATGCACGATGATCCGCGGCTCCCTGGCCGCGAACTCGTCCATGATCGCGCCGGTGGCATCGGTGCTGCCGTCGTCGATCAGGAAGATCTCGAAATCGTCCAGCAATTCGCGCGCGAGCGGCAGCACGCCGTCAATGGTGTCGGCGATCTTGTCCTGCTCATTCAGCGCAGGGATGACGATCGTAAGCCTTTTTGCCGCCCTGGAAGGTGTCATCGCATACCGCCGCTGCCGGCCACTCTTACTGTTGGACTGTTGGAACCCCATCCACAACCCTGGGTGATCAGGGTGCAGCCAACAATATCGGTCCCACAGGTCAGGTCAACGCCAGGGCGTTGCATTCGGGCAACTAGTCGGGGAAATCGTAAAGTCCGGTGTCGCCGATGCCGAAGGCATGGCGCAGCCGCCCGATCCGTTTTGCCATGATCTGCCCTGCCTCCGTCGCGGCAAAGCGCGAGTCGACCTGCTCGACCAGGCCGCCGTCGATCAAGATCTTGGTCCGCCCCTGGAACAGAGCTGGAACCTGCCGTTCCACGACATCCGACAGCGGAGCCTTCCGGCCGGGCCGGTCGACCAGACCAAGCAGGATGTCCAGTGAGACCGATTTGTAGACTGCTCCGAACGCGAAAACGTAACCCATGACGCCAAAGCCGAAGATCGATGCGGCGTCCCAATAGCGGAATTGCGGGAGGGTCAACACGCCGAGCAGCACGCCAAGAAGATGCGAAACGACCGCGGCGATCGCGAGCAGGATCACCGGTGCAAGCGACCAGCCCTGAACACGGGCGATGAACTGCATGGCGGGCGCCAGCAGGGCAAATACGACGGCAGCGATGAGACCGACAGCGAATGACATCGTGGCCGTTATCCAAGACCCGTTGAGAAGCGAACGAGTTTGACAAGATGCGCAACCGCGAGCCCCTTGGCCGTCGGGGCCAATTTGCCGTCGGCCGTCGTCACCATTCCCGAACCGATCAGGAGCTTCAATCGATTGTGCGCGAAGGTGCCGAGATCTCCCCCCTGCATGTAGGCCGCAGCCCATTGCTCCGAGGTGAGGGGACGTCCGGCCTGGACGAGCGCCGTGAGCAGCGTCAGAGTAAAGCCCCAGGCCAGCAGGCTGAACAGGACGTAGCAAAGCATCATCGCCGTCGCCAGGAGGAAGAGGCCGCTGACCAAATCGTCGAGATGTCGTGGACCTGGAATCGCGATGCAGGCGATCACGAAAAGCGCGATAACGCTGAGACAGCCCAGCCGAAAACGGCGGCCGGCTCCGCCAATGGCAGCGATACGCGCATAGCACAGCAACAGCAGCGGAAGCGCGACACTGAGACAGATCGCAGTGGTCTGCACCGGGCCCGGTAGGAAATTCATCGCGGATCGCCTTGGACGCCTCGGTGCTGCCCGACCTGTGCGGTGTCTATAGGAGGTCGCATTTTGGGGGTCAATGAGCAATTCGGAGCCCGCCATCCGGCTCTTGCGGCGGTCAGGTAGGCGTGCGAATTCTTGCCGCCGATGCCATCTCTTTCCCGTTTCAGCACATCCGCAACGCTGCGCGCGACAGTCGTTCTGTTGGCGATGCTGCTGGTCGCGCATGCGCCGATGCTGCTGAACGACGGCCTCTTCATGGACGACTGGCTGGTGCTCAAGCCGCGTCCGGACTTCATGATCGACATCGATTTTCTCCTGAGCGGCGCGGGCCATCCGATCTTCTTCAGCTACGACACCTTCGCCAACTGGACCGGCGCGCCGATCGTCGTGATGGTCTTGCTGGCGCTCGCCGGAATCTTCCTCGGCGCGATGTGCCTGGCGCTAACCGCAACGCGTCTCGGTCTGCTCGACCGTGCGGAGGCGGTCGGCTTCGCACTGATCGTTTGGACCTATCCCGGCTATCAGCTCTGGGCGGGCAAGGCGAACGCGGTCTACGTGTTCAGCTTTGGGTTGGTGTTCATCGGGGCATGGCTGCTCACGCTCGCCTTCAGCGCGCAAGGCATGCGGTGCGTGCTGCTCCGGTTGGCGTGTGCGCTCGTGTTCCTGCTGAGCTTTGCACTCAATTCGACGATCATGCTGTACGCATTCGTGCTTGCGGGCCTCTTCATTGCGGTATGGCGGAGCCGCGGCGAGGCGGAAGGCCTGATTCAGCGTACATGGCGCGCGGCCTGGTATTGCATGACCCGCTATCCGGAGCTGGCGGTGCTGCCCTTGGTCTATTGGGGCGCACTCAGCGTCTGGTTCAAACGTACCGGCGTCTATGCGCAGCACTACAACGCTCATCTGCCGACGTTCGGCGAATTGGCGAACGGATGGAAGACGTTCTTCGTCACCGCCTATTGGGACGTCGTGACCAACGCGCTCAAGATGACGATCGATGCACCCGCGCCACTCGTTGTGGCTGCGCTCCTCGTCGGCGCCGGCCTGTTCCTGCTGCGCTCCGAGACAGAGCCGACCGCAACCGGAAATGCGATTGCCGCGCCGCTCTCGCTCGCAGTGGTCTCGTTTCTGGCGTTATCGCTCCCTTATCTGGTCGCGGGATCGCGGCCCTCCAGCTCGCACTTCTACGAGAGCCGTCATCTGCTCATGTTCGGCCTGCCGTCGGCACTGACCCTTCTTGCTTTCAAACGATGGGTCGAACGAACGATCGGGCCAAAGGCAGCCTTCGTGGTCGTGTTCGGATCGGGGGCGGTGCTGTCGATCGGACTGCTGTGGAACGTCTACGTCTTTATGCAGGCGAGGACGCTGAAGCAGGAGTCTCTCGCGAACGACCTTGTCAGCCGGGCCCAGCCGGCAGCAACGGTGTTCGCGCTCGATGACGGATTTGTCGACTACCCGTCGCGCCACGTGCCGTTCGGCTTCGCCGAGGTCAGCGGCATGCTTCGCCTTGCCTGGGGCAATCAGCCCTTTGTCGGATTTACCTTGCGTGCCGAGAAGCCGACCGTGCTCCAGGAAGTCGAAGTGGCGCGGACGGCGCCGGGAAGTGCGTTCCATCATTTCGATCCGTCGGGGCCGCAGGCGACGATCTCGCTCCAGCCGGGCCCTGCGGCCGCGCCGAACCAGGCTCTGGTGCGCAAGTACTACGCATGCCGGCTGCTGTCGCGCTGCGACGTTTCACAGTTTCTGCGTGAACTGGCAGAGGTCACCATCAAGCCGGGGCCGATCGCGGGAATAACGCCGCTCGAACGTTCGAAGCCGGATGCGAGGCCTAGCCGCTGACGCGCCGCTTCCAGATCGCCTCGGCGAGAGCGATGTCGGCCACAGAATCTTCGCCGGAGGCCAGGGGCGTTCCTTGTTCGACGATATCGGCGACGAAGGCGTCGGCCTGACGCCGAAACGCCCAGCTCCCCTCGCGCACCAGCCGCGTGCGTTGTCCGCCCTGGTCGAGGATGACCTCTGCCTCCTGCTCGGCAAAGGGCGGGGGCAATTCGATGCTCACGGCGCCCCGCTCAAAATCGATCGTCAATCCCTCGCGCCAGGCACCTTCGGATCCATTCACGAGATCCAGCGTGCAAGCGACGCCGTCGAAGTCGAGGGTTATGCGCGCAGCTCCCGAGTTCTCGAGGGTGCTTTCGGCGACTGCCGGCGACGGTCCGAGCACGTAACGCGCAAGATTGATGATATGGCTGAACACGTTCAGAAAATTGTCGTAGCCGGGCCGCATCGCGCCCGGCATCCAGTCGGGACCATCCTGCCAGAGCTCGAGCCCGTCCGGACGGGTTTCGCCGGTCATGACGAAATTGTCGTGCGATCGGCCGGTGTCGCCGCCGAAGCACCAGCCTCTTGCTCCGACCAGGCGTCCGAGCGAGCCGTCGGTGCGCAGACGCCTCAGTTCGGCCAGCGCGCGCGCCACGCCGGCGTCGTGACGCTTCATGTAGCCGATGCTGTAGACGAGGCGCTGTCGCCGCGCGGCTTCGGCCAGCGACGCAGCCTGAACCGTCGTGTAGGCCATCGGCTTCTCCGACAGCACGTGCCGGCCGCTGTTCAACGCATCCAGCACGATCGGGCCGGTGGCGCGACGCTTGGTCACGACGACGACGGCGGATACCGCGCTGTCCGCGAGCAGCTCCCGGTGCGTGCCGTAGGTCCGCGGGATGCCGAATTTCTTCGCCGCGGCGGCCGCCAGGTCAGGCCGGAGATCGGCGATCGCAACGACGCGACAGGCGGGATTGGCGGCGAAATTGGCGAGGTGGCACATCTGGCCGACCATGCCCGTTCCGATGATGCCAATGCCTGGCCTCACTGGCTACGATCCTTCGAAGCGCTTCCGGACGACGAGGAAATGCGCCGGCTGTCCCCAGGTGCCGATGAACGCCGGATCCGACTGGGTGAGGGCGGCAACCGCGGACGCATCCCGTCGCCCGATCGCGCTGAAGATGCGATGGAAACTGTCGAGCGTTGCCGTGATGGCTTCGATGTCGGAAGCATCGTCGGCGAGAATATCCGTCGTCAGGATCGTCTCGCGTAACGAGGCGAGGCTCGCGATCACGCGGGGCAGGCTGTCGCCGAAGGGCTCGTCGATCATTCGGTCCACATCGAGCACCAGCGCTTCGATCGAAGCCGAGATCGCGCTCACCGCGTCGGCCTGGCCGACCAGATAGAGCTTCCGTCCCCCGAGGAAGCTCAGGCGGCTGCGGTCGAGATGGCGTGCGGCGCGACGCAGCTTCTCGTCCGCCGACAGGACCTTCTTGTGCCAGTAGACATCCAGGCTGTCGCGATAGGCGGGCCATGCCGAATGGATGTCGAATCCCTGCTCGTGCGCCGCCGTACAGAGGGCCTCCGCATCGAGGAAGTAGCGGTGCCGGACGAACGGATTCTCGAGCACGTCCATCAGCCAGGATTCGAAGCTGCGGGTGTGCGGAATGCTGTTCCACTTCGGCTCGAACAGCAGCTTCGCCGTCTCCAGCGCGGGGCGGCCCGTCAGGGCCTTGCCGGCGGCATGGATCGCCTTGAGCGCGAGCTCGAAGAAGCCGCCATAACGTTCGTAATAGGAAACGACGGCGTAACCGTCCGGATTGAGCAGCCGGTGGAAGATGCCGAGCCATTTTTCGCTCGGCTGCACCGTGTAGATGAACCCTTCGGCGTCGATGATGTCGAAACGGCGGTCGCTGCGAAACCCCTCGACGTCGGACAATGCGAGTTCGCGAAGACGTTCGGCCAGGCCGAAATGCGCGAAGTAGGCCTGGATCTTCGGGTGCGCATGCCGGTTCGGTTCGGCGAGCGTCATGTTCGCGCCCCAGCCGGCAAACACCAGCGCGTTCTCACCGGAATCAGGACCGAATTCGAGGACCTCGGCATCGCGGAACAGCCGCGGAGGCAGCACCAGCTTGTCAGCAAAGAGTTCGCGCCGCTGGCCCGCATAGGCCGCGAGTTCGGCGGCCGACTTGAAATTCCCGAACGTCGGCAGCACGTCCTGACGTTCGTAGTAGTTGAAGAGCTTGTCCTCAGCCATGCCGCGACCCTGCGGCCGCCTCGAGGCGGTCGAGCTCGCTCCAGATATCGGAGGGCGCGAAGATCGAGACGATGTGCAGCGGGCGCTTCACGTTTTCGCGCAGCCGGCTGCTGACCTTCTCTTCGTTCTCCTGGTTCACGGCCAGAAGACAGACCAGCGGACCGGACTTCGTTGCGAGGTCCTCCGGCGAGCGGATCGGAATCCCGGTGCCGGGCAGGAACAGGCCCTGACGCTCCTTCTGGTCGTCGACCGAGAGATCGACGAGATCCGCCAGCTCATGCGCATTGGTGAAGGTGCAGGCGCGGCAGCCAGCGCCATAGATGGCGATCTCGGTGCCATTGGCGCGAGCCTTGGCGAGGATCGGGCGCAGGCGTTCGCCATACTCCCGCGCGCGCTGACCAAATCTCTCGCCGACGCCGGCCGGCGCGGGCGGCGCCGTCACCGGGCCTGCGGCACGGCGGGCGGCGATCGCGAGACTGCCACCACTGAAATTGTATTTCTTCACGGACACCGTCTCGAAGCCGTGGCGCGCGAGCAGCGCGACCAGCGTAGGCTCGGTGAAGTAGCTGACGTGCTCCTCCCAGAGCACCGAGAGATCGCCTGCCGTCGAACCGGGTGCGAAATCGGGCACGTCGATGAACAGCAGCCCGTCCTCCTTCAGCGCGATCTTCACGCAAGCGAAGAAGTTCTCGAAATCGACGATGTGCTCGAGCACCTGGCGCGATATGACGAGGTCGAACTTGCCGGACTGAGCGACCGCGTCGTGGGCCATCTCCGGGCTGAGCATGTCGGCATAGACCTTGATGCCGCGCTCGCGGGCGATCTTGCCCGACACAGGATTGGGCTCGACGCCGACCATGACCTTGGTGCCGCGCTCGCGCAGCCTGTCCATGAACAGGCCGTCGTTGCAGCCGATCTCGAACACGGACTGATGCTTCGAGAATTTCGCGATGGTATCGAGCTCGTCGACCTGGTGCGGCTCAGGCTTCCAGCTGCTGAAATTGTAGTTGAACTGGCGATAGAGGATGTCGGGATCGATCGGCTTGACGATCTGCGGCAGACCGCAATCGCCACAGGCGAGCACCTCGAACGGATACCGTTCCTCCTGCTCGTTCCGGCTGTGCCGAAGTCGATGCGCAATCGGCATCTGTCCGAGGTCGATGACCGGTCGCAGGTTGGTCGAATGGCAAAGGCGGCAATGGTCGGTCACTGGTTTGGCTCTGCGCAGGAATCATACGGAAATCGGCACCCTTGAGGGGTACCCAGCTTACTCAAGCCTATATAGCGGCACAGGCCGTGCCACAATTCTTAAGTTGCCCCGGGAGGGCTGTTCACAGGCCCCCTGGTCCCCTGAAGCGGTACTCGCAGCCTTTTGTGGGCCGAATCCTCCGCCGGCTGCATTTGGCCTGCGGCGAGAGCTCGAGGTTGCGAATCGCCGTGTCGCCGAACATGCGCGGAACCGGGGCGATCGCGGTAGCGCATGTCCTATTGGCAGGTGGAGAGCTGAGCGAGAGCCGCGATGTCTCCTCGCTTGCCGGCAAGGGTCGAGCGGTGCTTCACCACCTCGAACGGCTCGGTGCCATAGGCCTCCCGGTAGATGTCCTTCGATCTCGTCCGCAACGCTGAAATGCCGGCCTCGACCTGCGGGCTCAAGGTTTGATCGCCGTCTTTCCACGTCAACAGCCAATAGTGCGGGGTCTCGCTATGAACAGCGAATCGCCTCTCCAGCTCGGCCTTTTGAAACAGGTCGGAGAAGCCGTTGAGCCAGAAGTCGCAATTCTGCTTCTGGACATAGAACAGTTTCACGCCAAGCGATCGGAGGGTAGCTTCTGCCGTATCGGCGGTCCCAAGTGCGATCTTCCCGAAGTCGCGCGCGACGTCGCTCTGATAGGTGTGGATGACCTTGCCCCGCGTGAGCAGCGACGAAAAATAGCAGGGCACCATTGCCCGGTAGCCGTTCAGGGCGAGAATGCGATCGGAGCCCGTCGATTGCAGTTCGTCGCACCGGCGCCAGTCGGCGCTGACACGGGGCATTTGATCGAGCGGGCGCCCCTTTACGAAAAGCATGGCGCCGTCGGCGTTGAAGCTGCGCCAGGGATATGCGCGGATTGCCCAGGCGCAAACCAGGAAGAGCGTCAGGACCGCGATGTGCGGAGCGAGGCGTCCGGTAAAACAGCTGGGAGCCAATCGCGATGCGACTGTCAGTCCCCCGAAAGCGACAGCGACGCTTGCGACGGGGATCAGCGCCTTCACATGGAACGACAATCTCATCAGGCTCGGAATCTGCAGTGTCGCATCGAGGAGCCGGACACTGACGAGGTAGGCGACAAGGATGAAGAGTCCTGCGGCCATGCCCGACGACGGCGTCCTGAGGGCCGAGGATCGACCGGGCAGAAGCTTCGAGTCGGCGAACGAAACAACGCAAAATATCATCACGAGGAAAGCAGCGGCCTCGAAGACGGTTTTTACCTGTCGGGTCGCTGCCATCAGTCCCGATCCAATGGAAAAATCGCTCACTCCAACGGACTGCGCCAGCACGAAATAGTCGAGGATGTCGAGGCTTCCGAATTGCGAAAACCGGTCTATCGACACGACATGCCGGAAGATCGAGTAGGGATTGGTTGCCGGAATTCCGAGATAGACATAGTTGCTTGCAAAAGCGACGATGCACCCGCCGGCCGCGCCCAATCCTAGCGTCAGGCCCATGGCGATGCCCGATCGATCGCGTTGGAGCGCCTTGGCAAGCACGCCCAATCCGGCGATCAAGAATGCGAAAACTGCATAAAGCGGATAAGTCAACGCGAAAGCAAAGGCGCAAATCCCGGCGGCAAGCCTGTCTCTGCCTTTGCAAGATCGCATGACGACCAGCAGGAAATAGAAGCAGAATGCTGCCGTCTGGAGATGGTACTTCCCAAATTCCATGACATGGAGACCGGAGTCCCACGCCAGCCCGAGGATCGCGACGCCGAGCGCTATTGGTATTGCCGCTTGATCCCATCCGGGTCCGAACGCCCGTAGCGGCATGAGCGTGCGGATGAGCTCGAAGATAACTGCGCCGATTCCGACGAAGTAGAGAAACGAAATGATCTGGGCGACATGGGGCGGGAGAAACGTCGCCAGCAGCAGATGTAGCCCGTTGCCGTGGCCGATCTCGAAGTCGGAGAAGATGGGATTGTCAGCCGCAAGCCAGACGCTGTGATTTCTCGCAACCTCTGCAAGATAGGGTGCGTAGAGCTGCTGAACGTCGGTCGAAATGACGTCAGGTATGACGGCGCGATCGAGGAAGACCGCTCCCAGAAGCCAGACGCCGAGCAGCAACATCGCGAGTGCAGCGTAGTTTATCTCGATCCGGCGTGGCGTTCTGAGGCTGCGTGTGTCCCACAGCAAGACCGCGGCCATCAGTCCGAGAACGAGCTGCGGGTACAGGATGGACATTGCGCCGAGTCCCAATCCGATCAGGATCAGCACAGCTGCCCCAAGGAAGAACTCATCGACGCGCCGGGCGGCTTCGTGCCTGATCAGTGCGTACGTCAGGCGCCCGGTGGCGATCACGACCCAGCCGAGATACGGTGTAAGAACGAGCCAAGAGACGACATACGTCTGTGCGATCCAGCCACCATCGAATATCAACGCACGGTAGGTGCCGCTGCGATTCAGGCACGAGATGGAAAGCGCGGCCGGCGCAAGAATCAGGATCCGCCACCACCACGTCTCGACGATGGTGCGCAAGCGCACTGCCATCGCCTGATCTGATCTGCCGCTGACCATTGCTAGATCGACGCGGCGTCGGCCTGCTCGGCGATCGCGCGGCTCTTGTCAGGGGTGAAATTGGCCCGCTCCGGAGCAAGCAGCCATACCAAACCGCCGAACAGTCCCACGGTCAGGGCGCCGAGACCCAGCAAGACCGATATCGCGAGCGCCTTGTCGGAGGAAATTCCCGCCAGGCTGAGCGCGCCAACCATCGCCCCCTCGCGAACGCCCCATCCTCCGATCGAGATCGGGACCGCGGACGACAGAATGACAAGTGGGACGAGAACGAACGCGTCGCGCGCGGAAAGTTGCGCCTCCATTCCGATCGCGAGGAAATAACAGGCTGCGACCGTGATCAGATGGATGAGGACGGCGGATACGATCAGCGTTCCGCGCCCCTCGCTCGCCAGCAACGGAGCCCTGACGAGCATCGCGAATTGTACGATCTTGGCCGGCAGCGCCGCGATCATGCGAGATGGCCACCAATCCAGCGTGGCCAGGGCGATCGTGCCGAGGCATGCAAAGACGAGAACGATAACGATCGCGGAAAGGAGCGAGTTGTCGCTGATCCGTGGCAGCAGGAACGGCAATCCTGCCAATAAGACGGCGCCAAGCGCCAGCAGCCCGACGAAGCGATCGGCGACGATGCTGCCGATCGTTTGTGACCATTGCACGCCATTCCGCCGCAACATCCAGATCCGGACCGCGTCACCGCCGGCGGGCAGCACTTGATTGAAAAAGGTGCTGACGATGAGAATACGCCAGCCCGCCAGCCAATCCAGCGGCACGCCCATCGCGCGGAGGATCAGCATCCACCGGTGACAGAGCACGAAAGTCTGGGCGAACAGCAGCAACACCGCGAGCGCCAGCATCTCCAGTTTGACGGCGAGAAGATCGGCCTTCAGGGATGACAGGTCCTGGCCACGCAAGAGCCATGCGAGGATTCCGATCGAGACAGCGAACTTGATGAGGGTCACCAATGCTTTTGCAGGCTGCTTCATCGGCTGGTTTCGTCCTCGATCATTCACGGCGGGATAGCCGAGCAGCGACAGCGGGTCGAAGTCTATTTGCGAGCCAGATGCTCCGCGGCGAGCGCGCCAGTCTTTGTGACATAGTCCTGGACCGTGACGGCTTCGCTGCCATCCGGCGCCCAGTCGGGAAATGCCGTACGGGTGGGGTCGAAGGGACCGGCGGTGGTCTCGTGAAACACCAGCCATTCCGAGGTGATCAGGATCGAGTGGAAGACCTGTTCGGGCATCCGGTAATAGCAGCGCTTGCCCTGGCCGTATGGTGCCATCTCGAGCACGTCGCGAATGCGGCCGTCATCTTCGAAGATCACGACCTGCGCCGTGCCCTCGATCACGTGAAACGATTCCGGTTTGCCAAAATGCTTGTGGGGCCGCACATACGCCTCGCGATGATGCACGATCAGCATCTCGTGCAGGCCCGACGAGGGATCGGGATGCGTGCACAGCCGGCTGCGCAGGCGCGGGTTGCCGGCGGCGATGCGCTTCAGCTCGGCGATCGTGGCATCGTCCGCCGTGACGATGGCGTCGTCCGAATAGTACACTTCCGGATTCTGCGCGCGCAGCGAGGTTGGCCGGCCCAGGCCGGCCGTCTCATTCGAAGAAGATGAACCCATGGTCGCCTCGATACCCGCATTTGTCGTAGATCCAGGCCCATGTTTCCGGACCGTGGAAGCTCAGGCAGGTGAGTTGCCAGTAGAGGAGATTTGCCTTCTCGCGCTCGTTGCGAAACGATTCCACCATCAGATATTTTGAGGCGCCGCGTCCGACACGCTCGATCTCCGACACCGCGCGGAAGACGTCCTCGAGCGGAAGGTTGTGCAGCACGCCGAGCGACACCACGAGATCGAAGCTGTGATCGGGGTAGGGCAGCTCGACGGCGCTGCCAACCTTCAGGTGCGGCCGCACCTCCTCCTTGGCGTTGGCGATGCCATATTCGGAGACGTCGATGCCCGCGATCGTGAGGTCGGGGACGAGCTGGGTGAACTCGTAGAGCAGATAGCCCTTGCCGCAACCGACATCGAGCACGCTCATGCCCGGCTTGATGCCGTAGCGGTCGATCAGGGTCTGGGCGAGCGGGCGCCACCTTCCGTCGTAGCGATAGCCGCCATAGCCGTAACGGCGGTCGCCGTCCCAGTAGTCGCGCCCCCATTGCCGCGCCACGGTGGCGGATTCGGCCTTGTCATGCTCGACCACGCGCTGAACGTAGTTCCGCTTGGTCGATGCGTGCATCGGCTGGAGCAGATTGATCTCGGTCATGATCGTCGACCGGTCCGCGACATCGTCACAGGATGGTCGCGAATCTATTGACGAGCAGGATGTCCTCGACGGCCTGAATGCCGTCCCGCGACGAAAGCGTGATCTCCTCGACGGCTGCGTGAAGATCGCAGCCCTCGCGCAGCACGCGGTCGTAGATCTCCCGTCGCCGCGCCTCGTCGGGCGGCAGCATGAAGATGCTGTAGAGGATCAGGCCGTTCAAGCGGGGCAGCTCGTCCAGGATGTCCTCGAGCACCATGTAGCTGCCGGGCATGATGTGCTCGACGGCGCTGAGCAGGTATTGCAGGTTCTTCCGCCGCGCGTAGTCGCGGATCACGATGTTCTGGACGTGCTGTGGGGAGCGGCTGCCGTTCAGTGGCCGGGCGCCAATGTAGCCGCGATGGCCGGCTCGCTCAGCCATGGAAGCCTCCCGGTAGCTTGTATTGCATGCCGACCCGTGTCGCCGGGCGCAGCAGGATCGGCTCGAAGAACTCGCCGAAGCGCTTGTCCGCGTAGGGCGACATGATGCTCTTGAACCGGCAGTTCATGCTCCAGCGCGTGCCGGGCTCCTCGTTGATGCGATTACCGTGCATCAGGGTCTGGTTGAACAGCATCACGTGACCGTAGGGAATCTCGATGAAGGTCGCGTGCGGCTTGATCGTCTTGTACAGCTCCTCGGCGCTGCGCAGGCTCGCCATCCGATCCTGCATGTCGCCGTTCAGGGACGGGGGCAGCAGATACATCGCTTTAGTGCGGTGGACGTCCACCAGCGGCACCCACACCACGACCTCGAACGGCGAGTCGCCCGACCAGACATCGGAGTGCGTGGCGAGCAGCGAGGAATCGTCGCCGGGCATCTGGATGCTGAGGTTGACGCGGCGCTGCATGCAGAGCTCGTTGCCGACGATGGTTTCGATCGTCGAGCGGGCGAGACGGAAATAGGTCGGCCGGAACCAGGGCTCGGCGTTGAGGCCGTTGAAGACGTGCAGCCGCAGGCCGTTGAGATCGTCGACGCTCACGCGCGTATGGATGCCGTCGAGCATCGCATAGGGATCATTGCTGTGCGGCAGCTTCAGATAGTCCGCGGCAAGTTCAGCAGCGCGCCGCTGGATCCGGTCGAGCCCGGCGCGGTCGTCGGCCGGCGTCGTGACGAAGCCGTTGTCGATGAAGCGCTGCGCCAGCGCCTGCTCGTCGGCCTGGAGAAAGTCCGTATCCGTCATGCAAAATACTCCCGGGCGGTCGCGCAAATATAGCTGATATCGTCGGCCGAGAGGAACTGATTGATCGGGAGCGTGAGGATCTGATCCGCTTGCCGCTCGGTCACCGGAAACGCGCCGCGCCCCAGACCAAGATGCGCTGCCGCCGGCTGAAGGTGGATCGGCACCGGATAGTGGATCGCGGTCTCGATGCCCTTGTCGGCAAGATATTTCTGGAAGTCGTTGCGGCGGTCAGTCTGCACCACGAAGGTGTGGAACGTATTGAACTCGATGTTGCGGCAGGGCGGAATGAACAGGGGCAGGCCTGCGAGCTCGGCGCGGTATTGCGCGGCGTTGCGCCGCCGGCGCTCGATCACCGACGGCAGGTTGCGCAGGCGAATGCGAAGCAGCTCGGCCTGCAGCGTGTCGAGCCGTGACACGATGCCCCATTCCTGGACGTCGCTGCGGTTGATCAGACCGTGATTGCGCAGGCGGCGAATTCGCGCGGCAAGCTCGGCGTCGGCGGTGACGAGGAAGCCGGCATCGCCCGCGGCATTGAGATTCTTCAGGGGATGTGCGGAGAAACAGCCGAACGTTCCGATGGTGCCGCTCATCCGCCCGTCATAGGTCGAGCCGACGGCCTGGGCGCTGTCCTCGATCACGGCGAGAGCGTGCTTGTCGGCGATCGCCATCAGCGGGTTCATGTCGGCCATGCGCCCGGTCAGGTGCACCGGCATGATCGCCTTGGTCCGCGGCGTGAGGGCGGCCTCGACCGCGGCCGGATCGATGTTCTGGTCCGGCAGCACGTCCGCAAAGACCGGCGAGGCGCCGACTGCGATGATCGCGGCGGTCGATGCCACGAACGAGTTCGGCGGGGTGATGACCTCGTCGCCGGGACCGATGTTGAGCGCCCTCATCGCGAGGATCAGCGCATCGGTGCCGGAATTCAGGGTCACGACATGCGGCGAGCCGAGATAGGCGGACAGTTCCTCTTCGAGCTTTCCGACCGCCGCTCCGCCGATGAAATCGCCACGCTGGAAGACGCCCTCGACCGCCTGCATGATCTCGGCGCGCTCTTCCTCGAATTGCGCCGGAAGATTGACGTAACCGATGCGGCGGCGGCCGGTGTCAGCGTCCATGGCAGAACTTCCTGACAGTCTCGATGACGCGATCCTGCTGCGCGCGTGTCAGGTGCTGGTCCACCGGGAAGCTGATGACTTCCTTGGCATGGCGGTCGGTGACCGGGAACGTTCCCGGGGCGTAACCGAGATGCTTGAGGCCTTCCTGCTGATACAGCGGGATCGGATAGTGGATCTTGGCTTCGATGCCGTTGTCCAGGCAGTACTGATAGAGCTCGTCGCGACGCTCGGCGAACACCATGTAGAGGTGATAGACGTGCTTCACGTTGGGCCGGCGCGGCGGGACGCGCAGGCCGGGCAGGCCGGCAAGGCCGGCGTCGTAATAGGCTGCGTTCTCGATCCGGCGCCGCGTGATCTCGCTGGTCTGGCCGATCAGCCAGTTTCCGACCACCGCCTGGAGGGAATCGAGCCGCGAGTTGCAGCCGAGGATCGCGATCTCGTCGCGGTTCTTCATGCCGTGGTTGCGGATGAGGCGGAGCTTCTCGTTCATGCCGTCGTCATTGGTGACGACGACGCCGGCATCGCCCCAGACGTTGAGGTTCTTGAGCGGATGCAGCGAGAAGCCGGCGGCGATGCCGTGGGTGCCGGAGCGCTTGCCCGCGAACTCCGAGAGGATGCCCTGGCAGGCGTCCTCGACGACGGGAAGGTTGTGGCGCTGCGCAATCGGCATCAGCTTGCCCATGTCGGTGACCTCGCCGGTCAGCTGAACCGGCATGATCGCCTTGGTCTTCTTCGTGATCGCGGCCTCGACCTGGTCGACGTTCATGCAGAAGGAATCGTCGCAATCGACCAGCACGGGCGTCGCGCCGGTCTCGGCGATGGCGCCGACGGTGGCGATGAAGGTGTTGGCGGCGGTGATGACCTCGTCGCCATGGCCAATGCCGAGCGCCTTGAGCGGCAGCTTGAGCGCGTCGGTGCCCGATCCGACGCCGATGGCGTGACGCACGCCGATCAGCTCGGCGAAGCGCTTCTCGAATTCAGCGACAGGCTTGCCAAGGGTGAAGTCCCCGGTCGCCACGAGACGGCCGATCTCGGCCAGGATCGGGGCGGGGTCGGAGAATTGCTCGAGCAGATAGGAGTATCGAACGTCGTACATGTGACCCGTCAGGTGGAATGGAGTTGAGGGGAGGAGGTGTGCGAGGCGGCAAGTGCGCGCTCGATCGAGGTGGCAATGGCGCCGGCGGAAAGCCCGTGCTTCTTGAGCAGGGAGTCCTGCGAGCCGTAATTGTGCATGAAGCGGTCCGGCAGCGACAGCCGCAGCATCGCCGGCAGGCCTGATCCGAGCCTGTCGATCAGCGTCTCCGCGACCGCGCTGCCGAGGCCGCCGGACGGGACATGCTCCTCGAGAGTCGCCACGAGCCTGGTGCCGCGGATCGCTTGCAGCAGCGCCTCGGTGTCGAGCGGCTTGACGGTATGCATGTGCAGGATGCCCGCGCGGACGCCTTGTGCGGCCAGCAGGTCGGCTGCGGCCAGCGCTCGCTGAAGCATGATCCCGGTGGTCACCATGAGGACGTCACCCGGCGGGCGCATCAGGATGGCCTTGCCGATCTCAAAGCCATGCTCGGCCTTCGAGACGATGGCGTCGCCGCCTTTTCCCAGGCGGATGTAGATCGGTCCGGTCCAGTCGAGGGTCTGCTCCATCAGCCGCGCGGCTTCGTCGGCATCGCACGGGCAGACCACCGTCATGTTGGGCAGCGCCCGCATGATGGCGATGTCCTCGATCGCCTGGTGGGTGGGACCGAGCGGCGCATAGACGAGCCCGCCGCCGTTGGCGATCAGCCGCACCGGCAGGTTGTGCAGGCAGAGGTCGACGGCCACCTGCTCGTAGCAACGGCGGGTGAGGAATGTCGCGATGGTGTTGACGTAGGGCACGAAGCCCTCCATCGCGAGGCCGGCCGACATGCCGATGATGTGCGCTTCCGAGATCCCTTCGATCAGATGGCGCTTCGGAAACTCCTTGCTCATCGCGCGCAAGGTGCCTGCGCCGGGATCGGAGCCGATGTAAAGCACACGCTCGTCGCGAGCGGCGAGCTTGTGGACCATGTTCATGGCGGTGTTGCGCATGGGATGCCGATCAAAAATCGCCGACGGCGACGCGAATCGCGTCGAGCTCGCTGTCGGTCAGCTTGTTCTTGTGATGCCAATCGGCGTTGGATTCTGCGGCCGGCAGACCCTTGCCCTTGACGGTATGGCAGATGATCGCGGTGGGTTTGCCCGCAACCGGCGGGACCTGCTTCAGGACGGTGCGCAGGGCGCCGACGTCGTGGCCGTTGAGCTCCTGCACGGCAAAGCCGAAGCTGCGCCACTTGTCCGCGAGGGGCTCCAGCGGCAGGACGTAGTCGGTGGGCCCGTAGCTCTGGAGCTTGTTGTAGTCGATCAGCGCGACCAGGTTGTCGAGCCCGTGCTTGGCCGCGCCCATGGCAGCCTCCCACACCGATCCCTCGTTGATCTCGCCGTCGCCGAGCAGGACGAAGGTGCGGTAGGTGCGCTCGCGCATGCGCGCGGCGAGCGCGAGGCCGACACCGATCGACAGGCCATGTCCAAGCGCGCCGGTCGAGGCCTCGACCCCCGGCACCATTCCGTATTCGGGATGTCCGCCCAGAATACTGTCCGGGCCGCAAAAGCCCTCCAGCTCCGACAGGGGGAAGAAGCCGCGGTCGGCCAACAGCGCATAGAGCGCGAGGCAACCGTGTCCCTTGCTGAGAATCGCGCGGTCGCGGCCCGGATCGCGCGGGTTGTTCGGATCGATCCGCAGCACGTCGTCGTAGAGCACGCGGACCATCTCGATCAGCGACAGGGCAGGACCGACATGTCCGCGTCCGGCGGAACGGACGGAACCGAGGACCAGACGACGCAGGTAGAGACTGCGCTCGTCCAGCGTGCAGGTGAGGGCGGCTTCAGCGTGGGGTGAGATCTGGATCACGTTGGCAAATCGTTTGATGGAGCCGGCGGGCTTTGTCGAGCTGACCGGCAAGGCGGACCGTCAGATCGCCTCCTTGCGCAGCCAGAGCGCGCCGGGAGCGGCTTTCCGGCAAATAAGCATTCAGGACAATCAGGCACCAAATCGCCCCGAATAGAGGATACAGTACGTCTCGGCGGACCGCAAACGCGTCATCCCTAGCCGAGAAGGCTTGCGTGAGGCGTTCGATCAGGCGATTCGCGCTTGTCGCAGGCAGATCGCTGCCGGGGTGGATCGCGGTGTCGGACAGCAGCTTGACCGGATCGTCCCAGCCGAAATATTCGAAGTCGATGAAGCGCAGGCGGCCGTCCTCGCCGCGGAGCGCGTTGTGCAGTCCGAAGTCGGACGGGCTGAGCGCGCGATGCGCCAGCGCAAGATCCGCTGCGGGATCCCGCCCCAGTTCCGCGTAGCGCCGGCGGAGCTGCCGGATCGCGATGTCGGTGCTCGGAACCAGGCTGGCGTCCATGAATGCACGCAGTTCGGGTTCGTCATCCGACGCCCGCCGCAATCCGTCCAGGCGCAACTGGTACTGAGTGACCGCTTCCTCGGGCGAAAAGATGCTGGCTGAGGCGTTCCTCAGAAGCTGCGCGCCTTCGGCGTCGCGCAGCTTCTGCAGCGCGATCAGGAAATCGGCGAGCTGATCGGCATCGTCGACTTGCGGGCGCAGCACTGCGGCCTCGCCGTCGAACCATTGATACAGCGCGCAGTTCGCATCGACGTCCTTCGCGATCGGCCGCGGTGTCGACGTGATGCCGTGGCGCGACAGAAACGACAGCGCGTCATATTCCTGTCCCAGGCGATCGCGTCCGTCGGAAGGATAATGCTTGAGGGCAAGGGGCGGCCCCTCGGCCATCTCCAGCCGAAACACCCTGTTATTGCTGCCGGACCGTGCCGGCTGGGCGGCCGCGACCCGCGCCCCGGTCAGGCGGCTGCCGATCGCCATTGCATCGGGTGCGCTGATGTCGGGCTCGCTCATTCCGCAAACACCTCGTGGCGGATGCCGGCCCATGTCGCGATCGGCTTGCAATGTTCGGGGTGGGGCGGCTGCGATCGCGTGAACAGGATCGATCGCGTGGCCTTCGGAAAATGCGGTTGCTCGAAGACCTCGACGAGATCGTCGATGAAGACATCGAGCTCCAGGCTCGCAAGTCTCTCGACCTTGCCGGCCAGTGTGTCCTCGAAATAGACATCGCCGACGGCCAGTGCCGCGTCCGCGGCGTCGATCAGGCCAGCCCCCCGCAGCCAGCCGCGCGCGGCGTCACGCAGGTCGGTGTGGTCGGGGTCCTGGTGGCCGAACCGGGTCTTGTGGCTGACGATGTAGACCTTCGAGCCGGCTTGCCTGCACGTTGCCAGGAATTCCCGCACCCCCGGATAGATTTCGGCGCCGCCAATGCCCTTGCCGTAGACGAAGCCTTGCAGCCCTTGCCAGGCAAGCTCGCCGCCCGCACGGGATCGCAGATGATCCCGTACCTCGGTCTTCAGCCCCTCCCAGCCCTCCGGCACCAGCCCACGCTGACGCGCGACGGCGGCAAAGACCTTGTCGTAGCAGATGATCGTGTTGTCGAAATCGATGCCGATCCGCACGCCGCTCACTTCAGGCTGATGTTCTGCATCATCTTGATGTTGAAATACCTGGGGTCGTTGAGCGAGTTCGGCAGGCGGCCGGCCTTGAAGGCATCCACAAGGCCGGACACGGCCTGCTCGATGGTGTGCGTCGGCGCAAATCCGAGCTCGCGGCGGATCTTCTCCGATGAGACATGGTACGAGCGCAGATCGTCGGTCGGCTCGACGACCACGTCGACATTGCTGCCGACCACCGACTTGACGATGTCGGCGATCTTCATCAGCGAGTGGTTTTCGTAGCCGATATTGTAGGTCTTTCCGTCGATCTTCGCGTCGTCCTGATGAAGCAGGAACAGATAGGCCGCGGACATGTCCTCGATGTGCAGGTTGGGCCGGCGCTGCGTTCCGCCGAACACGCGGATGCGGCCGGTGTTGACCGCGAGATTGGTCAGGATGTTGACGACGACGTCGAGCCGCTGCCGCGGTGCGTAGCCGCAGACGGTCGCGGGACGAACGGTGCAGGCGACGAACCCGGACGCGGCCTCGTCGGCAAGGTCGGTCTCGCACATCGCCTTGAACTTCGAGTAGTCCGTGAGCGGCTCGCAGGACAGCTCCTCGGTCACCTCGGCCTCGTCCTTGATGCCGTAGACGCTCGAGGAGGAGGCGTAGATGAAGCGCTTGATGCCGGCCTTCTTCGCGGCGCGCACCATCGGACGGAAGCAGTCGTAGTTGATGGACTTGCCGAGCCCAGGGTCCAGCTCGAACGAGGGGTCGTTGGAGATGCAGGCGAGGTGGATCACCGCGTTGTTGCCGCGCAGGGCCTCGTTGATCGCGGCCTCATCGCGGATGTCGCCCTTGATCAGGCGAAGGTTCGGATTGTTGCGAACCGCGTCGAAGACCGATTCGCCATACATGAACAGGTCGAGCACGGTGACCTTGTGGCCCGCTGCAAGCAACTGGGGAACCAGCACGCTGCCGACATAGCCGGCGCCACCGGTGACCATCACGTTCCATTTCTGATCAATCACTGTCGTTCTCCAGAATTCTTCCTGTGCGCTATTTCAGCAACGCGGTGACAAACTTGACCAGCGGAGCCTTTTCGACCGAGTTGCGGTGACCGACGATGCCGACCTTGATCGCGCCTGCGGCGTTGCCGATGAAGGCGACGTCCTCGATATTGCCGCCGGCGGCAACCAGCGGCGCCGTGATCGTCAGGAAGGCATCGCCGGCGCCGACGGTGTCGACGACGGTCTTGGTGAAAGCGGGCACGCGCGCGACGCCGGTCTTCGACGAGAAGGGGTAGCAGCCGAAGGAGCCGTGCGTGATGATCATGTTATCGCAGTCGATCTTGCCGTGCAGGCTGGTCTCGATCACCGACGCGATGTCGCTGAACTTGTCGGTGGCGGCCAGCCGCGCTTCCGGCGCGTCGATGCAGATGTAGTCCGCCCGCGGATACTTCGTGATCAGATTGTAGCCGTGGTTTCCGCTGTTGCTCTGGGCGTTGATCGCCAGGAACTTGGAGTTGGCGATCAGGGCATCGATCGTGCTTGGAGCGATCATCCCGTGACCGAAATCGGTGACGATCACCACATCCCCGCCGCGAACGCGCTCGGCGGTGATGCGGTCGATCTCCTTGCGCTCGGCCTCGTCGAGCGGGGTGTCGTCCATGGTGTAGACTTCGAAGAGCTTGTGCAGATACCCCAGCTCGACGTACCGCAATTTGCGGGTCGTCGGGCGGCCCTGAATGCGGATCGGCGTGAGCGTGACATTCGGGCGGACATGCGCGCGGATGAACTCTTCCGGGTAGTCCTTGCCACCCAGCGTCGTGACGATCTCCACCGATTTGCAGAAGCTCGCCACGTGATTGGCCGCGGCAATGACGCCGCCGGCAAATTGCTCGCCATTCTTGAACAGGGTGGCGACGATGTTTTCCTTCGAAGCCTTTCCGAGCGCCGTGACGTACTGGTATTCGTCGATGATGGTGTCGCCGACCAGCACCACGTGCATGTCCTGGATCTTGTCGATCAGCTTCAGCAGGCGCTCGGCGCCACCGCTTTCGCGCACCTTCTGGAGGTAGTCGCGCAGAGGGGGATCGTAGATGTCGAAGTAGCGGTTCATCAGCGACGACGAGCTGAAGGTCACGTCGCGCGTGAAGACGATGCGGCCGCCATGGCGTTCGACGGCATCTCGCTCGGTGGCGATCTTGCCGGTGACGTCATCCTCGGGATTTTCGTAGTCCGAGCCCTTCACGTAGATGTCGGGGCGCACGGTATCGAGGATCGGCTCGGCGCTCGAGGTCTGGTTGATGCCGACCCAGTCGACCGTGCCGAGCGCGGCCAGCATCTCGGCGCGCATGCTCTCCGGGAAGATCGGCCGCCCCGGGCCCTTGTTGACGAAACGGTCGGCCGTGACGGTCACGATGACCACGTCGGCCTCGTTGCGCGCCGCCAGGATGTGCCGGACGTGGCCGAGATGCACCAGATCGAACACGCCGTGGCACAGCGCAACGGTGCGGCCCTCGGCCTGCGCGGCCCGCGCGATCGCGCCGAGTTCCTCGATCGTCTTGATCTTCTCGTGCGGTGCCGGATGGACGATCGGCTTGTCTGTCGAAGCATTACCCATGTGTATTATACCCAAAGCGCCGGCCGACCTCAGCCGGCCGTCCCGGAATTGATCGACTCGCGGCAACGATATCCGGCGAACCTGTTCAGTGGCTTGCCTTTTGCGGCGTGCCGGACGCCGCGCCGTCCTCGTCGCCAAGATATTTGAACCAGTCCTTGGTGGCATCGGCGATCTTGTCCACCGTCCACAAAGGCGCGTCCTTGTACTGATCCATCGACTTCAGCATCGTCGCGACGCCGTCCTCGAACTTCACCTTCGGCGTCCATTTCAGGACCCGCTTGATCTTGGTGATGTCGGCGTAGGTGCAGTCGGGCTCGCCGGGACGCTTGGGGATGTGGACCTTGTCGCCGCCGAGAAGCTCGACCAGCCGGTTGACGCTGTAGGTGTTGTCCGAGCCGACGTTGAATATCTCGTGCGAGACCTCGGAGCGCGCGGCAGTCACGAAGGCATCGGCGACATCGCTGACGAAGGTGAAATCGCGGGTCTGCTCTCCGTCGCCGACCACCGTGAAGGGCTTGCCGGCGAGCTTCTGCGCCATGAAGACGCCGAACACGGCGCCGTAGGTGCCTGTGGTGCGATGGCGCGGCCCGAACACGTTGAACAGGCGGAGCGCCACGGCCGGAAGCTTGTAGACCTGGCACCAGTGCATGACGCACTGCTCGCCGAGATTCTTGGTGAGTGCGTAGGGATACATCGGCCGAATCTCGGCACTCTCCGGTGTCGGATAGACGTCGGGAATGCCGTAGCAGGACGATGACGCCGCGTAGACGAAGCGGCTGACGCCCGCCTGCCGCGCAGCCTCGAGAACGTTGACCGTGCCGTCGACATTGGTGCGATGATACGGGATCGGAGACTCGATCGAGGGAACGATGTCGGCCAGCGCCGCGAGATGGAAAACCCAGTCGATGCCGTCGAAATGCGGCCTGATCGATTCGAGCTCGGTGACGTCGGCCCGCACGACCTTCAGCCGGCTCGAACCGGCGCGCGACGACAGATTCTCTGGACGTCCGATGACGAAATTGTCGAGCGCGATGACCTCGTGGCCGTCATCGAGGAGTCGATCGACGAGGTGACTTCCAATGAAACCGGCGCCGCCAGTAACGATACATTTCATGGGGAACATCCGTGACGCGAATGCCCAGCGAAACAGGCTCGCCAATGTTGAGTGAAACCCGAAAGCCGACTACCAGCCGCCCGCAAACTTTGCAAGTATTATACCTTTGCAATCCCTAGTAATAGTCGGTATCAGGGCGACATGTTGCAATCGAGCCGCCAGCCCATGCCTTCCGAGTCCGTCGATCCCGATCACAAGGCCTTCCTCGACGACTACGTCGGTCGCCTCCATCGCGCGACCGCGATAGACGACGGTATTTTTGCGGGGATCTCCGCCACCCGTGCGACCTGGTTGCGCACGCGCGAGCAGGGCGGTCGCGTCATCTTCATCGGCAATGGCGGCTCGGCCGGCATCGCCTCGCATCTGGCGATCGATCTGGCGAAGAACGCATCAGTGCCTGCGCTGTGCTTCAGCGATGCAAGCATGATGTCGTGCCTCGCCAACGACTACGGTTTCGAGGACTGGATCGCGCACGCCGTGCGGCTGAACGCCCGCGCCGGCGACTGCCTCGTTGCGATCAGTTCGTCGGGGCGCTCGAAGAACATTCTCAATGCGGTCGCGCAGGCGAGGACGATGAAGCTCGATGTGATTACGCTGTCGGGCATGAATGCGGAGAATCCCCTGCGTAATCTCGGCGACGTCAATTTCTGGGTGGACAGCCGCAGCTACAACATTGTCGAGACCACGCACCAGTTCTGGATGATGGCCGCGATCGACCTCGTCATCGGTCGCGCGGAATACCCGGCGTCCTGAGGCGGGTATCGGATGCAGTCGCGCTTCAAACAGACGGCTCTGTTTTCGGTGAAGCTGCTGCTGTCGATCGCCGTGCTTGCCTACATCGCACGCGGTCTCGATCTGGGCCGGTTGCGCGCTCATCTCGTCTCCGTCGATCCGTTCCTGTTCGCTCTCGCGCTGGCGCTGATCTTCTTTCAGACCTTCGTGCTCAACGGCCGGTGGGAGCTGATCATGCGCGCGCTCGGCGTGTCGCTGGACTGGTTCGCCGGCTGGCGGATCCTCATGATCAGCCTCTGGTTCAACCAGGTGCTGCCGTCGTCGGTCGGCGGCGACGCGGTGCGGATGTGGCTGCTGCGGCAGCGCGGCGTGCAGTGGCCGGAGGCGGTCAAGGGGGTAGCGGCGGACCGTTTCACGGCGTTGATCGGGCTGGTCGTGCTAATGGTGGCCGGATTGCCGTTCCTGATGTCACGCGTGTCCGATCAGGCCGCGATCCTGGCCATCGGCGGGCTGACGCTGGCGGGCGTCGCCGGCACCGTGGTCCTGTTGACACTCGATCGTCTGCCGAAGCGCCTCATCGCGCCTCCCGCGATCGCAAGCTTCGTTCGGTTCGGGACGCTCGTCAGATTTCTTCTCTTGCAGTCCGCGTGCCGCGGCTTGCTCCTCGGATCGGCGCTCCTCATCCATCTCGTGACGGCGGCGGCCTGCTATGCCCTGGCGCGCGGCGTCGGAGCGCAGCTCTCGGTGCTGGATGCCGGCATCCTGATTCCGCCGGTGGTGCTGCTGACGGCCGTTCCGATCTCGATCAGCGGCTGGGGCGTTCGCGAGGGAGCCATGGTCGCCTGCCTTGGCCTTGCCGGCGTTCCGTCCGAGGAGGCGCTGTCGGTTTCGCTCCTGCTGGGTGCCGTCAGCGTGATCATCGGTCTTGCAGGCGGCGTGATCTGGCTGGCAAGCCCGGAGCGCGGCTCGTATTCCGCGGACAAGGCGGCGAAGGCTGCGGAACAATCGCCGAATTACGCAATGGCGAAGGTCGAGGAGGTATCGAGCCACCCTTGACCCGCTTGAACCATTGCCGTCGACCTAATCTTCACAGGGTGGGATTGCCCCATCCGCGCGCATCTCTCCGTTTTCTGGTTCCACGATGAAAAACCTGTTCTACGTCCGTCATACCTGCCGCCTCTGTCATTCGGACAAGCAAGAGCTTGTCGTCCCGATGGCCGGCATGCCCATTGGCACACCGAACTTCCAGGTGCCCGACGCGAGCGTCGACGATCCGGTCTTCAGGGCCGCGGTGCCGATGGCGCTGCATCTGTGCAGGGACTGCGGCCACCTCCAGATTCTCCATGTCGGCAATCCGGAGATCCAGTACCGCAACTACGTCTACACCACCTCGCTCTCGCTCGGCCTGCGGCAGCATTTCGAAGGCTATGCCAGCGACGTCGTCAGCCGCTTCGGAATCGCGCCGGGATCGCTGGTGGTCGAGCTCGGCAGCAACGACGGATCGCTGCTCGGCTTCTTCAAGGAGCGTGGCATGCGGGTGCTAGGCGTTGATCCCGCCGTCGACATCGCGCGGCGCGCGACCGAGGCGGGCATCGAAACCATCGGCGATTTCTTCACTGACGCCGTCGGGCACCGCATCCTGAAAAGCCACGGTGCGGCGAGCGTCGTGATCGCCAACAACATGATTGCCAATGTCGACAATCTCGATCCGCTGGTGATCGGGGTTCGCGACGTGCTTGCGCCGGACGGGTTGTTCGTCTTCGAAACGCAATACGGCGTCGACGTCACCGAGAAGAACCTGCTCGACACCGTCTATCACGAGCATCTGTCGTATTTTAACATCAAGCCGCTGACGCGCTTCTTCGCGCGGCTCGGGATGGAAGTGATCGACGTCCAGCACATCTGGACCAAGGGCGGATCGATCCGCGTGACGGTGCAGCGCGCCGGCGGCGCGAAGAAACCGTCGGCGGAGGTCGCGCGGTTCATCGCCGAGGAAGACCGGCTCGGCGTCGATCAGCCGGCCTATTATGCGCCCTACGTGAAGCGGATCGCTGCCATTCGCGACGAGTTGGTCGCGATGGCCGATGCCGCCCACGCACGCGGTCAACTCGTCGCCGGCTATGGCGTCTCCGTCGGCACCACGACCCTGCTGCCGCAGTTCGGCCTGGAGGGCAAGATCGACTTCCTGGTGGACGACGACCCCAAGAAGGGGAACGTGATGGCCGGCCCCGGCTACGACATCCCGATCCTGCCGCCCGCCGCCCTTTACGACCGCAAGCCGGCGTTCGTCGTCGTGTTCGCCTGGCGCTACGTCGACCCGATCCGGGCCAAGCATGCCGGTTATTTCGCGGACGGCGGAAAGTTCGTGGTGCCGTTGCCGGGCATTTCCATGGTCGAGCGGGCCGATTGACGCTGGTCTGGGGCCGCCGTCAGCGCGAGGCGGGCGGTCAGGCCGGTTCGAGCGTCGGAAGGCTGCTCGGCCCGGCCCGGTAAACCGTTGATTCGCATGGGCTCTGCCGTAGGCCTGCGGGGGCGAGGGGACGCCGGGCGGATGAGCCGCTACCTTGACGTTTGGCCCCGTTCGCAGTAGATACCCGCCACCTGCAGCCGGCCCGTTAGACGCGGATCTCCGGCGCGGCTTTGAAATCCCCGAACAATCGAGCCCGGTTTCCGGCTCATCCTTCGAGACAGAGGGCTGGGCCAACGGCGGCTGTTCGGATCCCTGAAATTCATTCGCGTCTGTCGACGGACGTTGGACATCAAACGATGGCAGTCAGCCCGTTCAAGTTCTTGCAGGAAGTGCGCTCGGAGACCGCCAAGGTCACGTGGCCGACCCGTCGCGAGACAACGATCACCACCATCATGGTGTTCGTCATGGTCGCCGTGGCCTCGATCTTCTTCTTCGCCGCCGACCAGATCATCCGTTACCTCATCACCTTCCTCTTGGGCATTCACTGATGGCTACAGCAACCGCTCAATTGTCCGACAAGCGCTGGTACATCGTCCACGCCTATTCGAACTTCGAGAAGAAGGTCGCCGAATCGATCCGCGAGCAGGCCAAGCAGCGCGGGCTCGAGGAACTGTTCGAGCTGGTGCTGGTTCCGACCGAGAAGGTCACGGAAGTGCGCCGCGGCCGCAAGATCGACGCCGAGCGCAAGTTCTTCCCCGGCTACGTGCTGGTGAAGATGAAGCTGACCGACGAGGCGTTCCATCTGATCAAGAACACGCCGAAGGTGACCGGCTTCCTCGGCGCGGAAAACAAGCCGATGCCGATCTCGGAAGCCGAGGCCATGCGCATCCTGCACCAGGTGCAGGAGGGCGTGGAACGGCCGAAGGCGTCGGTGTCGTTCGAGATCGGCGAGAACGTGCGCGTGGCCGATGGCCCGTTCGCCTCGTTCTCCGGTGTGGTCGAGGAAATCGACGAGGCGCGCTCGCGCGTGAAGGTCGCGGTGTCGATCTTCGGCCGCGCCACGCCGGTCGAGCTGGAATTCGGTCAGGTCGAGAAGGTCTGACCGGGTCGCGCGTGAAGCCGAAAAGCTTCGCGCAAAGAGAGGCCGTGGGAGGGAGAGGGCGGTTGCCAGCCGCATCCGACCCAGACCACGAACCTGAAACCGCCGGCCTGTCCGGCACAACAGGAGTGATACATGGCAAAGAAAGTGACCGGATACCTGAAGCTTCAGGTCCCGGCCGGTGCGGCGAATCCTTCGCCCCCGATCGGTCCCGCGCTTGGTCAGCGCGGTCTCAACATCATGGAGTTCTGCAAGGCGTTCAACGCCCAGACCCAGAAGGAAGAGAAGAACACCCCGATCCCGGTGATCATCACCATCTATGCGGACCGTTCCTTCACCTTCGAGATGAAGACGCCGCCGATGTCCTACTTCCTCAAGCAGGCCGCCAAGATCCAGTCCGGCTCGAAGGCGCCGGGCCGCGACAAGGCCGGCAAGGTGACCAAGGCGCAGGTGCGCGAGATCGCCGAGAAGAAGATGAAGGACCTGAATTGCGACACCATCGAATCGGCCATGAAGATGGTCGAGGGCTCTGCCCGTTCGATGGGTCTGGAAGTGGCGGGGTAAGCGGTCATGGCAATCGGAAAGCGTTTGAACAAAGCCCGCGAAGGTGTTGACCGCGAAAAGCTTTACCCGCTCGCGGAAGCCATCAAGATGGTCAAGGAACGCGCGAAAGCGAAGTTCGACGAGACCATCGAGGTCGCGATCAATCTCGGCGTCGATCCCCGTCACGCCGACCAGATGGTCCGTGGCGTCGTGACCCTGCCGAACGGCACCGGCCGTACGCTCCGCGTCGGCGTGTTCGCCCGTGGCGCCAAGGCCGACGAGGCCAAGGCTGCGGGCGCCGACGTTGTCGGCGCCGAAGACCTGGTCGAGAAGGTGCAGAACGGCTCGATCGATTTCGACCGCTGCATCGCCACCCCCGACATGATGCCGCTGGTCGGCCGTCTCGGTAAGGTGCTGGGCCCGCGCGGCCTGATGCCGAACCCGAAGATCGGTACCGTGACCATGGACGTCACCGGTGCCGTGAAGGGTGCCAAGGGCGGCTCGGTCGAGTTCCGCGTCGAGAAGGCCGGCATCCTGCAGGCCGGCGTCGGCAAGGCCTCGTTCTCCGAGGAGAAGCTGGTCGAGAACATCAAGGCCCTGGCCGACGCTGTCTCGAAGGCGAAGCCGGCCGGTTCCAAGGGTACCTACATCCAGCGCGTTGCGGTGTCCTCGACGATGGGCCCCGGCGTGAAGGTCGAGCCGGGCACCATTCTCGGCTAAGGTTTGCCTCGGCCAGAGGTTTGGAAATTGCATGAGGCGAGGGGCGGAATTGGGCAACCGATTCCGCCCCTCTTCGTTTGTGGCGGCGTTCACCGGAAACAAGAACAATGGCTGACAAGGTCCTGATCTACTCGCGCTTCCCCAAGACGATGATGGCGCGCTTCGCCGAGCGGTTCGAGCTGCTCGACACCGGTGGCAAGCCCGCGCGGGAGGTGTTTTCGGCGGACGAGCTCGGCGGCATTCGCGCGATGCTCACTGCGGGCGGCACCCCGCTCGGGGCCGAAGCGATGGACCTGTTTCCGAAACTCGGCGCCATCGTCTGCTACGGCACCGGCTATGACGGCATAGACCTGAAGGCGGCCGCCGCGCGCAACATCGCGGTCGGCCACAGCCCCGGCGCCAATGCGGCCTCGGTTGCCGACATCGCGATGACCCTGATGCTGGCGACGACGCGGCGGATCGTGGTCGCCGACCAGTATGTCCGCAGTGGCGATTGGGCCGCGTCAAAGCCCTCGCCGATGATGCGCCCGCAGGCCGGCATGCCCGGCCGCCGGATCGGCGTCTACGGCATGGGCGAGATCGGCCGCAAGATCGCCGCGCGCTGCGCCGCCTTCGAGAGCGAAATCGGCTATTTCAGCCGCACCAAGTACGATCTTCCCTATCAATATTTCCCGACGCTGGAGGCGCTCGCCGACTGGTGCAGCGTGCTGATGATCGCGGTCCGGGCAGGGGACGAGACCCAGCACGTCGTCAATGCCGATATCCTGGGGCGCCTCGGCGCGGACGGCTATGTCGTCAACATCTCCCGCGGGTCGGTCGTCGACGAGAAGGCCCTGGTAGCCGCCCTGACCGACAAGACCATCGCCGGCGCCGGCCTCGACGTCTTCGAGAAGGAACCGCACGCCCCCGACGCCCTGACCGCGCTCCCCAACGTGGTGTTCGCCCCGCATCTCGGCGGCCACACCCTGGAATCGCACGTCGCCATGCAGAATTGCGTGCTGGCGAACCTCGGCGCGTTTTTCGAGGGCAAGCGGCTGCCTTATGGGGTCAAATCGGCCTGAATCGGTCCTTGTCAGCCCGGGTCAAGCGCCTGCGGCAACGGATTGGAACTGGTGTGAATTTTGCTCTTGGCAAGCCGGCCCGGAGCGGTTAAAGAACCGCCTCCGGACGTGCCGGCCTAGGCTGGCGCGTTCGTGCACGCATTCCGAAAACCCGACACGACAGGAGATCATTCCTTTTCAGGACGTCCGCGAGGATTTGCCGGAAAAGGAAGGAAAACCGTCGGTTGGTGGAATGCGGGCAGAGGTCAGGCGGTTCGCCGGCTGACCTTGTCCTGTCCAAGACTGCAGGCGCCCGCGGGAAATTTCGATTTCTCAACGGCTTAATCGCATGGCCTGCATAGACGGGTGAAGACCGGATTTCACTTCGCACCCAGCTTTAAGGGCTGGCTTGCGGAACGGGTCTGGTTCGGACCTCGACACGCCGTGGGCTCTAACGGGCTCCCGGAGGGCAGGCTTTGAATTGTCGTCTTGCCCGGCGTGTCCGAAGGGTTTGCCCCCTGAGGTTCAGGTTTGGGCGGGACGATGGGTGCAACCCGGCGGTCCCGCTTTCGCGATGACCGCCAACCGGAAAGAGCTTGCTGTGGAACGAGCGGCAAAAAAAGAAGCGGTCGAACAGCTCAATGGGGTCTTCAAGACCACGAGCGTCGCGGTCGTTGCTCAATATTCCGGCCTCACCGTCGCCCAGATGCAGAAGCTGCGCCAGCAGATGAAGCAGGCGGGTGCCTCGGTGAAGGTCTCGAAGAACCGTCTCGCCAAAATTGCTCTTGAAGGCACTGACGTCGTTGCCATCGGCCCCATGCTGAGGGGACCGACCGTGATCGCCACTTCGAACGATCCGGTAGCGGCGCCAAAGGTCGCCATCGAATTCGCCAAGGCGAACGAAAAGTTCGTCATCGTCGGCGGCTCGATGGGGAAGACCGTCCTGAATGTCGACGGCGTGAAGGCGCTTGCCTCGCTGCCGTCGCTTGATGAACTGCGCGGCAAGATCGTCGGCCTGCTTGTGGCCCCGGCGACCAAGCTCGCTCAGCTCGCCAACGCGCCCGCGGGCAAGCTCGCGCGTGTCATCCAGGCTCATGCCTCAAAGGGCGAAGCGGCCTGACGCCCTTCGCAAAACTCAAACCCGAACCAGACTTACACGTAAGGAAACTGAACAATGGCTGACTTGCAGAAGATCGTTGACGACCTCTCGAGCCTCACCGTGCTCGAAGCTGCCGAACTCGCGAAGCTCCTCGAAGAGAAGTGGGGCGTTTCGGCTGCCGCGGCTGTCGCCGTGGCCGGCCCGGCTGGTGGTGGCGCTGCCGCCGCTCCGGCGGAAGAGAAGACCGAGTTCACGGTCGTTCTCGCCAGCGCCGGCGACAAGAAGATCGAGGTCATCAAGGAAGTCCGCGCCATCACCGGTCTCGGCCTGAAGGAAGCAAAGGACCTCGTCGAGGGTGCTCCGAAGCCGGTCAAGGAAGGCGTGAACAAGGAAGAAGCCGACAAGATCAAGGCCCAGCTCGAGAAGGCTGGCGCGAAGGTCGAGCTCAAGTAAGCGCAAGCTTGCTGGCACGAGATCCCGGGCGAGCGTCAAGCGAGGCCCGGGGTCTTGGTCCACCCTTGCGAGGGCGGGCCGGATGCAAAAGGCGTGCGACGGAACGTCCCGACGCAGGCCGAACACGAAAAAGTGTGGGGATTGGAGGGTTTACCCCTCGAATCTGCACTATTGTCGCCCCATATCGGGTCGACAGCACGAAAGCGCGGTGGGCAGGGATTCCGGATTTCCCTGTAAGCCGTTGGGAGAGCAGGCTATTTCGGGCTTTTGCAGTCCGTGAAGACAATCGTTGAGACGGGCGGGCGTGCCTATGCGCCCCGCGCGTCGTTTTGCGTTTTGAAGGTCTGAAGAACAGATTCAGGACATGACGGCCTGAAACTGGATTTTCGGTCCCCGAAACGGGTTCGAAAAATTCAACCCGGGGAGCGGCGGCAGCTGCGTCCTGGACGGCGCGCCCAGAGCGGGCGACGAAATGAGAGGCCACGATGGCGCAGCAGACATTCACCGGTCGCAAACGCGTTCGCAAGTTCTTCGGACACATCAAGGAAGTCGCCGAGATGCCGAACCTCATCGAGGTTCAGAAGGCGTCCTATGATCAGTTCCTGATGGTCGACGAACCCCAGGGCGGCCGTCTCGACGAGGGTCTGCAGGCGGTGTTCCGCTCGGTGTTCCCGATCTCCGACTTCTCGGGCACCTCGATGCTGGAATTCGTCCGCTACGAGTTCGAGCAGCCGAAATATGACGTCGACGAGTGCCGCCAGCGCGGCATGACCTTCGCGGCCCCCCTCAAGGTGACGCTGCGCCTCATCGTGTTCGATATCGACGAGGAAACCGGCGCCAAGTCGGTGAAGGACATCAAGGAGCAGGACGTCTACATGGGCGACATCCCGCTCATGACGATGAACGGCACCTTCATCGTCAACGGCACCGAACGCGTCATCGTCTCGCAGATGCATCGTTCGCCCGGCGTGTTCTTCGACCACGACAAGGGCAAGACCCATTCCTCGGGCAAGCTGCTGTTCGCCGCCCGCGTGATCCCGTATCGCGGCTCCTGGCTCGACATCGAGTTCGACGCCAAGGACATCGTCTATGCGCGTATCGACCGTCGCCGCAAGATTCCGGTGACGTCGCTGATGTTCGCGCTCGGCCTTGATGGCGAGGCGATCCTGTCCACGTTCTACAAGAAGATCCTCTACAAGCGGACCAAGGAAGGCTGGCGCGTTCCGTTCGACGCCAACCGTTTCCGCGGCTACTCGACCATTAACGACCTGATCGACGCCGATACCGGCAAGGTCGTGCTCGAGGCCGGCAAGAAGCTCACCGTCCGTGCCGCCCGCCAGCTCCAGGAGAAGGGGCTGAAGGCGCTGCGTCTGTCGGATGAGGAACTCGTCGGCAACTACCTCGCCGAGGATCTCGTCAATCCCAAGACCGGCGAGATCCACGCCGAGGCCGGCGAGGAGATCACCGACAAGAACATGAAGGCCCTCAACGAGCAGGGCTACAAGGAACTGCCGCTGCTCGACATCGACCACGTCAATGTCGGCGCCTACATCCGCAACACGCTCTCGGCCGACAAGAACATGACGCGCGAGGACGCGCTGTTCGACATCTACCGCGTGATGCGCCCGGGCGAGCCGCCGACGCTGGATTCGGCGCAGGCCATGTTCCAGTCGCTGTTCTTCGACGCCGAGCGCTACGACCTCTCCGCGGTCGGTCGCGTCAAGATGAACATGCGCCTCGACCTCGATGCGCCCGACACCCAGCGCACGCTGCGCAAGGAAGACATCCTCTCCGTCATCAAGACACTGGTGGATCTTCGCGACGGCAAGGGCGAGATCGACGACATCGACCATCTCGGCAACCGCCGCGTGCGTTCGGTCGGCGAGCTCATGGAGAACCAGTACCGCATCGGCCTGCTGCGCATGGAGCGCGCGATCAAGGAGCGCATGTCCTCGGTCGACATCGACACGGTCATGCCGCAGGACCTGATCAACGCGAAGCCCGCGGCTGCCGCGGTGCGCGAGTTCTTCGGCTCCTCGCAGCTCTCGCAGTTCATGGACCAGACCAACCCGCTGTCGGAGATCACCCACAAGCGCCGCCTGTCGGCGCTTGGACCGGGCGGTCTGACCCGCGAGCGCGCCGGCTTCGAGGTGCGCGACGTGCATCCGACGCATTACGGCCGCATCTGCCCGATCGAGACGCCGGAAGGTCCGAACATCGGCCTGATCAACTCGCTCGCGACCTTCGCGCGCGTGAACAAATACGGCTTCGTCGAGACGCCGTACCGCAAGGTCAAGGACGGCCGCGTCACCGACGAGGTCGTGTACCTCTCGGCGATGGAGGAGGGCCGTTACACGGTCGCGCAGGCCAACGTGCCGCTCGACCCGAAGGGCCGCTTCACCGAAGACCTCGTGGTGTGCCGTCACGCCGGCGAAGTCTTGCCGGTGACGCCGGACAAGGTCGACTACATGGACGTGTCGCCGAAGCAGCTCGTTTCGGTCGCCGCGGCGTTGATCCCGTTCCTCGAGAACGACGACGCCAACCGCGCGCTGATGGGCTCGAACATGCAGCGCCAGGCGGTGCCGCTGGTTCGCGCCGAGGCGCCGTTCGTCGGCACCGGCATGGAAGGCGTCGTTGCCCGTGACTCGGGCGCCGCAATCGCGGCGCGCCGCTCGGGCGTGATCGACCAGATCGACGCCACCCGCGTCGTGATCCGCGCCACCGAAGATCTCGATCCGACCAAGTCGGGCGTCGATATCTACCGGCTGATGAAGTACCAGCGCTCCAACCAGTCGACCTGCATCAACCAGCGTCCGCTGGTGAAGGTCGGCGACATCGTCAAGAAGGGCGACATCATCGCCGACGGTCCGTCGACCGATCTCGGCGAGCTCGCGCTCGGCCGCAACGTGCTGGTCGCGTTCATGCCGTGGAACGGCTACAACTTCGAAGACTCGATCCTGCTCTCCGAGCGGATCGTGAAGGAAGACGTCTTCACCTCGATCCACATCGAGGAATTCGAGGTGATGGCCCGCGACACCAAGCTCGGGCCTGAGGAAATCACCCGCGACATTCCGAACGTCTCGGAAGAAGCGCTCAAGAACCTCGACGAAGCCGGTATCGTCTACATCGGCGCGGAAGTGCGTGCCGGCGACATCCTGGTCGGCAAGATCACGCCGAAGGGCGAAAGCCCGATGACGCCGGAAGAAAAGCTCCTGCGCGCCATCTTCGGCGAGAAGGCCTCCGACGTTCGCGACACCTCGCTGCGCGTTCCTCCGGGCGTGCAGGGCACGATCGTGGAAGTGCGCGTGTTCAACCGCCACGGCGTTGACAAGGACGAGCGTGCGCTGGCGATCGAGCGGGAAGAGATCGAGCGTCTGGCCAAGGACCGCGACGACGAGCAGGCGATCCTGGACCGCAACGTCTACAACCGTCTTGCCGAGCTCCTCGAGGGGCGGCAGGGCATTGCGGGTCCGAAGGGCTTCAAGAAGGACACCAAGATCACCCGTGCGGTGCTCGAGGAGTACCCGAAGTCGCAGTGGTGGCTGTTCGCCTCGCCCAACGACAAGCTGATGGCCGAGATCGAGGCCATGCGGAAGCAGTATGACGAGTCGAAGAAGGGGCTCGAGCAGCGCTTCCTCGACAAGGTCGAGAAGCTTCAGCGCGGTGATGAATTGCCGCCCGGCGTGATGAAGATGGTCAAGGTCTTCGTCGCGGTGAAGCGCAAGATCCAGCCCGGCGACAAGATGGCCGGCCGCCACGGCAACAAGGGCGTGGTGTCGAAGATCGTGCCGATCGAGGACATGCCGTTCCTCGAAGACGGCACGCATGCCGACATCGTGCTCAATCCGCTCGGCGTGCCCTCGCGCATGAACGTCGGACAGATCCTCGAGACCCATCTCGGCTGGGCTTGCGCCGGCCTCGGCAAGCGTATCGGCCAGACCGTCGATGCCTATCTGTCGAAGCAGGACATCAAGCCGCTGAAGGAAACCTTGAAGAAGGTCTACGGCGAGGACGAGACGATCAAGTCGCTCAACGACAACGAACTGATCGAGCTCGGCCACAATCTGAGCCGCGGCGTGCCGATCGCGACGCCGGTGTTCGACGGCGCCAAGGAAGCCGACATCGAGGAGATGCTGAAGCTTGCCGGTCTCGACGCTTCGGGTCAGTCGACCGTCTATGACGGCCGCACCGGCGATCCGTTCGATCGCAAGGTGACGGTGGGCTACATCTACATGCTCAAGCTGCACCATCTCGTCGACGACAAGATCCATGCGCGTTCGATCGGTCCGTACTCGCTCGTCACCCAGCAGCCGCTGGGCGGCAAGGCGCAGTTCGGCGGCCAGCGCTTCGGCGAAATGGAGGTGTGGGCGCTCGAGGCTTACGGCGCGGCGTACACGCTCCAGGAGATGCTGACGGTGAAGTCGGACGACGTCGCCGGCCGCACCAAGGTGTACGAGGCGATCGTGCGCGGCGACGACACGTTCGAGGCCGGTATTCCGGAATCGTTCAACGTGCTGGTCAAGGAAATGCGCTCGCTCGGCCTCAACGTCGACCTGCACAACTCCAAGATGGGACCGGCGCCGACGTCGGAAGCGGCCGAGTAATTCGACCATTCATGCCCGGCCGTCTCGGCCGGGCATTGGCGCCCCTCCTGAGGCCTTGAGGGCAGGGCGCCCCGCTCGAGTGATTTTCGAATTTGCCGCCGGAGGCGACCGGCGCGCGAGGAGAAGACGATGAACCAAGAAATTATGAATCTCTTCAATCCGACGACTCCGGCTCAGGTCTTCGACCAGATCCGGATCTCGATCGCGTCTCCAGAGAAGATTCTGTCCTGGTCCTACGGCGAGATCAAGAAGCCGGAGACCATCAACTACCGTACCTTCAAGCCCGAGCGCGACGGCCTGTTCTGCGCCCGCATCTTCGGGCCGATCAAGGACTACGAGTGCTTGTGCGGCAAGTACAAGCGCATGAAGTACAAGGGCATCATCTGCGAGAAGTGCTCGGTCGAGGTCACGCTGTCGCGCGTCCGGCGCGAGCGCATGGGCCATATCGAGCTCGCAGCCCCGGTCGCCCACATCTGGTTCCTGAAGTCGCTGCCCTCGCGCATCGGCCTCCTGCTCGACATGACGCTGAAGGATCTCGAGCGGATCCTCTATTTCGAATACTACGTCGTGCTGGAGCCGGGCCTCACCGCGCTGAAGGACCGTCAGCTGCTGTCGGAAGACGAGTATCTGAAGGCGCAGGACGAGTACGGCCAGGATTCCTTCACCGCCATGATCGGCGCGGAAGCGATCCGCGAGCTGCTCAAGGGCATGGACCTCGAGAAGCTCGAGGCCACCTTGCGCGTCGAGATGCAGGAGACCGACTCCGACATCAAGCACAAGAAGCTCGCCAAGCGCCTGAAGATCGTCGAAGCGTTCCGCCACTCCGGCAACAAGCCGGAATGGATGATCATGACCGTGGTCCCGGTGATCCCGCCGGACCTGCGTCCGCTGGTGCCGCTGGACGGCGGCCGCTTCGCGACCTCGGACCTCAACGACCTCTACCGCCGCGTCATCAACCGCAACAACCGCTTGAAGCGGCTGATGGAGCTGCGCGCGCCCGACATCATCATCCGCAACGAGAAGCGCATGCTTCAGGAAGCGGTCGATGCCCTGTTCGACAACGGTCGCCGCGGCCGCGTCATCACGGGTGCCAACAAGCGCCCGCTGAAGTCGCTCGCCGACATGCTCAAGGGCAAGCAGGGCCGCTTCCGCCAGAACCTGCTCGGCAAGCGCGTCGACTATTCGGGCCGTTCGGTGATCGTGGTCGGTCCCGAGCTGCGCCTGCATCAGTGCGGCCTGCCGAAGAAGATGGCGCTCGAGCTGTTCAAGCCGTTCATCTATTCGCGGCTTGACGCCAAGGGCCTGTCCACCACCGTGAAGCAGGCCAAGAAGCTGGTCGAGAAGGAGCGGCCCGAGGTCTGGGACATCCTGGACGAGGTGATCCGCGAGCATCCGGTGCTGCTCAACCGCGCGCCGACGCTGCATCGTCTCGGCATCCAGGCGTTCGAGCCCGTGCTGATCGAGGGCAAGGCGATCCAGCTGCATCCGCTGGTCTGCGCCGCGTTCAACGCCGACTTCGACGGCGACCAGATGGCCGTGCACGTTCCGCTGTCGCTCGAAGCGCAGCTGGAAGCGCGCGTCCTGATGATGTCGACCAACAACATCCTGCATCCGGCGAACGGCCAGCCGATCATCGTGCCGTCGCAGGACATCGTGCTCGGTCTCTACTACGTCTCGATCATGCGCGAAGGCCTGCCCGGCGAGGGCAAGATCTTCGGCGACATGGCCGAGCTCGAGCACGCGCTGCACGCGAAGGTCATCCACCTCCACACCAAGATCAAGTATCGGTGGCAGGGCATGGACGAGACCGGCAAGGTCTCGACGCGCTGGATCGAGACCACTGCGGGCCGCGTCATGCTCGGCAACCTGCTGCCGAAGAACCCGCGGATTTCGTACGAGATCATCAACAAGCTGATGACCAAGCGCGAGATCTCGGGCGTCATCGACCAGGTCTACCGTCACTGCGGCCAGAAGGAGACCGTGATCTTCTGCGACCGCATCATGGCGCTCGGCTTCTACAACGCGTTCAAGGCCGGCATCTCGTTCGGCAAGGACGACATGGTCGTGCCGCACGGCAAGTGGAAGATCGTCGACACCACCCGTACGCTGGCGAAGGACTTCGAGCAGCAGTACAACGACGGCCTGATCACCCATGGCGAGAAGTACAACAAGGTCGTCGACGCCTGGTCGAAGGCCACGGAAGAAATCGCCAAGGCGATGATGAAGGAGATCTCCGCCACCAAGAAGACGGCGAGCGGAGCCGATGCCGACATCAACTCGATCTACATGATGGCTCACTCCGGCGCCCGCGGTTCGCCGGCCCAGATGCGCCAGCTCGCCGGCATGCGCGGCCTGATGGCCAAGCCGTCGGGTGAGATCATCGAGACGCCGATCATCTCGAACTTCAAGGAAGGCCTCTCGGTGCTCGAGTACTTCAACTCGACCCACGGCGCCCGCAAGGGCCTCGCGGACACCGCGTTGAAGACCGCGAACTCGGGCTACCTGACCCGTCGTCTCGTCGACGTCGCGCAGGACTGCATCATCACGCAGGACGACTGCGGCACCAAGCTCGGCATCAAGATGCGCGCCATCGTCGATGCCGGCACCGTGGTCGCTTCGCTCGGCTCGCGCATCCTCGGACGCACGGCCTGCGAAGACGTGCGTGACAGCTCGGGCAAGGTGATCATCAAGCGCGGTACGCTGATGGAAGAGAGCCATCTGGACGCCATCCACCAGGGTGGTGTGCAGGAGGTGAAGATCCGCTCGGCGCTGACCTGCGAGCTCGTCAACGGCATCTGCGGCAAGTGCTACGGCCGCGACCTCGCCCGCGGCACGCCGGTCAACCACGGCGAAGCGGTCGGTGTCATCGCGGCGCAGTCGATCGGCGAGCCCGGCACCCAGCTGACCATGCGCACCTTCCACATCGGTGGTGCGGCGCAGCTCAACGAGCAGTCGTTCGTCGAATCCAACTTCGACGGCAAGATCGTGATCCGGAACAAGGCCATCGCCCGCAACAGCGAAGGTCACCTGGTCGCGATGGTCCGCAACATGGTGGTGGCGATCGTCGATGCCGACGGCACCGAGCGTGCGACGCACCGTATCCAGTACGGCTCGCGCCTGCACGTCGACGAGGGCGACACCGTCAAGCGCGGCCAGCGCATCGTCGAGTGGGATCCCTACACCCGTCCGCTGCTCACCGAAGTCGAAGGTACCATCGGCTTCGAGGATCTGGTCGAGGGGCAGTCGATCTCGGAAACGCTCGACGAAGCCACCGGTATCGCCAAGCGCGTGGTCATCGACTGGCGCTCGACCCGCGGCGGCTCGGACCTGCGTCCGGCCATCGTGGTCAAGGGCAAGGACGGCAAGGTGCTCAAGCTCGCCCGTGGCGGCGATGCCCGCTACATGCTGTCGGTCGACGCCATTCTCTCGGTCGACGTCGGAGCCAAGGTCAATCCGGGCGACATCCTCGCCCGTGTCTCGACCGAAAGCGCCAAGACGCGTGACATCACCGGCGGTCTGCCGCGGGTGGCGGAACTGTTCGAGGCACGGCGTCCGAAGGATGCGGCGATCATCGCCGAAATCGCGGGCACCATCCGGTTCGGGCGCGACTACAAGAACAAGCGTCGCATCTCGATCGAGCCGATGGACAAGACCGACGAGCCGCGCGAGTACCTGATCCCGAAGGGCAAGCACATCCACCTTCAGGACGGCGACGTCGTCGAAAAGGGCGACTTCATCGTGGAAGGCAACCCGGCGCCGCACGACATCCTGGCGGTCAAGGGCATCGAGGAACTCGCGGCCTATCTGGTCAACGAGATCCAGGAGGTCTACCGGCTCCAGGGCGTGCTCATCAACGACAAGCACATCGAGGTGATTGTCCGTCAGATGCTCCAGAAGGTGGAAGTCACCGACCAGGGCGACACGGACATGATCTCCGGCGAGCAGGTCGACAAGATCGAGTTCGACGCGCTCAACGAGAAGGCCAAGGAAGAGGGCAAGAAGATCGCCACGGGTACGCCGGTTCTGCTCGGCATCACCAAGGCGAGCCTCCAGACCCGCTCCTTCTTCTCGGCGGCCTCGTTCCAGGAGACCACCCGCGTCCTCACGGAAGCGGCGGTCAACGGCAAGGTCGATCCGCTCGAAGGCCTCAAGGAGAACGTCATCGTCGGCCGGCTGATCCCGGCGGGCACCGGCGCCTCCATGGCCAAGATCCGCGAAGTCGCGATGAAGCGCGACAAGCTGATCCTGGACGAGCGCGAGAAGCAGGCGGCCGTCGTGTCGCCCGCACCGGAAGCGGAGCTTCCTGCGCTGCCGCCCGCGGAATGATGGTTCATCCGTAGGAATACCGAGGACAATGAAAAGGCCGGCGCAAGCCGGCCTTTTTGCTGCTTTCTTTGCTTGCTGCGATGCAGGATCAACCTTTGTTCATCTTTCCTTCAGGCGTAAAAGCGCTTCTGCTAGGGGAGTTTAGACCGGTGGTCCCGTGACGGGGGCAGGGCCGGAGACCACGGAACTCATATGCTTGATCTCGCAATCGTAGGCGGCGGCCCCGGCGGGCTGATGAGCGCCTGGTATCTGAAGCGTAAGCTCGGCGACCTCTGCCGCGTCACCATCTACGAGGCATCCGACCGGCTCGGCGGCAAGATCGTCACCCGCAAATTCGATTCCGCGCCGGCGATGTACGAGGCCGGCGTTGCCGAGATCTACGACTACTCGATGACGGGGCCGGATCCGCTGCGCGAGCTGATCCAGCATTTCGGGCTTCAGACCATTCCGATGGATGCCGAGCAAGTGCAGTTCGGCGGCGAGCTGCTGAACGACGTGCCGGGCATGCGCCGCAAATATGGCGCCAAGACCGCGGCCGCGATCGAGGCGTTCCGCCAGCGCTGCGCCGAGGCGATGTCGCCGATCGAATATTACGAGGGCGTCGGCGCGCACGATAACGAGAATCCCTGGGCCTACAAGACCGCCGAGCAGGTGCTCGACGAGGAGGTCGAGGACGAGACCGCAAAGCGCTTCTTCAAGGTGATGGCGCGCTCCGACATCGCGACCGAGAGCCACAACACCAACGGCCTCAACGCGCTCAAGAACTACCTGATGGACGTCGACGGCTATATCGGCCTCTATTCGATCCAGAACGGCAACGAGCAGCTGATCGAGTGCCTCCAGTCGGAGGTCAATGCCGACATCCAGCTCAATCACCGCGTGCTCGCCGTCGGCAAGGCGCCGACCGGCCGCTACCAGCTCAAGATGATGAACGGCAAGGGGCCGGAGACGCGCGACTTCGATCTCGTGCTGGTCTGCCTGCCGCATTCCTGGCTCGGCACCGTCGGCTGGGAAGGCGAGCAGCTCCGCAAGTCGATGGTCAAGCACGTCTCGTATTTCGACCGCCCCGCGCATTACCTGCGCGTCTCGATCCTGTTCGACTCTCCGTTCTGGGGCGACAAGATTGCCGGCGCCTGGTTCATGTCGGAAGCCTTCGGCGGCTGCTGCGTCTACAACGAGGGCGCGCGCCACGACGTCGGCAAGCACGGCGTGTTGAACTGGCTCATTCCCGGCTCCGACGCGCTGGCCTTCGCCAATCTCTCGGACCAGGAGCTGATCGACGCCGCGCTGAAATCGCTGCCGGCTTCCCTCGGCGATGCGCGTGCGCATTTCATGGAAGGCAAGATTCACCGCTGGCTGTCGTCGGTGAACGCGATTCCCGGCGGTCTGCCCGTGCGCGACGTCATGACCAATCACCGGCCCGAGCCGAAGGAGCATCCCGGCATCGTCGTGGTCGGCGACTATCTGTTCGACTCGACGCTGAACGGCTTGCTGGACTCCTCGGATGCGGCGACCGACATCATCCTGACCGAGATGATGCGCCTGCGCCGCGAGCGCGCCCAGGACGACAAGCCGCTCTCCGACAAGATCGATCGCGACTATTTCGAGAATTATCGCGGCCTCGGCCCCTATAGCGAGGCGTGGCGCCACTTCACCGACCCCGATTACCTCACCAGGCTGATCAGCATCGTCTGGGGCAAGGCCAAGGGCGCCAAGCTGTTGGTCGCGGGCTCGGCTAGCGGCGAATTGGTCGGCGCGCTGCGCGAGCGCGGCATCGATGCCTACGGCATCGAGAACAACCGCGCCATCCACGCCAAAACGCCGAAGGCGTTGAAGAAGTACAACAAGCTCGGCTCGATCACCGACATGCCGTTCAAGGACGGCGCCTTCGACTTCGTGTTCGAGACCAGCCTCTGCCACATTTCCCCGAAGCAGGTGGTCCGCGCGATTCGCGAGCTCAACCGCGTGGTCAAGACCGGCGTCGTGTTCGGCTCGATCACCTCGGACATGGCCTCGGCCGTGATCGACCGCTACGACCTCCTGCGTGGGGTCAAGAAGCTCGGCACCTGGTGGGAATGGTCCGAACTGTTCTTTGGCAACGGGTTCGACCTGTCGATGCACCGCAAGGACTGTACCGATGCGCTCTGGGAGGCGACGCTCGCCGCCAACAAGGGGCCGGGCCAGTGGTACGCCGACGCCGACAGCCTGCGCTATTCCTTCTTCGACAAGGTCGAAGACGAGGACGACGACTAGCCGCAAGGATCGGATTCGCCAATTGCTTTGCCGAATTCATTCTGATCGCATAGAATCAGTGCAGTAGCGGTTTCCGCTATTTCCTGCTTTCTCTGCGGTCATGCCGGCCGTCAGCATTCGTTGGTTTCATGGCGTCCAAGCCTCCTTCTCCAGACAAACAGAAGCTCGCCGTGGAAGAGGCGGCCGAGCTCGACAAGCTTGCCCCCACCGCCAAGCCGGATCTCGAAGACGACGAGGACGACGAAGGCGAGGAGGACGACGAGCTGGAGCTCGATGACGACGATGAGGACGAGGACCTCGTCGTCTTTACCGCGCGCGAGGCCGCCGGCGCGCTCGCGACCATCGTGGGTTTCGTCAAGCCCTATCTGACCAACTACAAGCGGATGCTGTCGTTCGTGGCGTTCGGCGTCGTCGTCGAGACGCTGTTCAACGTCATCATGCCGCTCAGCCTGAAGTTCCTGATCGACGACGCGCTCGGCGAGGAGGATTTCCAGGCGCTGTACAAGATCCTCGGCGTGCTCGCGGCCGCCGGCATCTTCACCTCGATCGTCGCGGTCTGGTACGAGCGCTGGGACGCGCGGCTCGCGGCCTGCATCATCTCCGACGTCCGCAAGCACCTGTTCGAGCACGTCCAGGACCTGCCGGCCGCCTATTTCGGCCGCACCAAGCGCGGCGAGATCCTGTCGCGTTTTTCCGTCGACCTCGCCGCCTTCGAAGGCTCGGTCAAGACCTTCGCCAACAGCGCGGCGCTGCCGTTCCTCGAGTTGATCGCCGGCATCATCCTGATGGTGTTCCTGAACTGGCAGCTCGCGGTGGTTGCGCTGCTGGTGTTTCCGATCACGCTGATCGGTCCGCGCATGCTCACCCCGAAGGCGGTGCAGGCCAATTACGAGCAGAAGCTCAATGAATCCGCGCTGCTCGGCATGGTGCAGGAGAATGTGGCGGCACAGGCCGTCATCAAGGCGTTCAGCCTGCAACGCCGGATGTTCGGCTTCTTCAGCTTCCGCAACGACGAGACCCGCAACAGGATCGCCTCAGCCGCGTTCCTGTCGACCATGGTGGAGCGGACGGTCACCATCTCGGTGCTGCTCCTGCATCTCGTGGTGCTCGCGATCGGTGCGTACCTGGCGACCAAGGGCCAGATCACCATCGGCACCTTCGTCACCTTCGAGAGCGCGTTCTGGGAGGTCTCCTACAACATCGCCCATGTGATGCATTTCATCCCGGTGTCGATCTCCTCGGCCGCCGCGATCCGGCACATCCAGGAGCTGCTCGACGAGCCCACGCGCGGGGCCGATCGTGCCGGCGCGCCCGATCTGCCGCGCATTACACACGACATCACCTTCGACCGCGTGACCTTCCAGTACGAAGGCAGCCAGACGCCGGTGCTGGACAATCTCAGCCTCAAGCTCAATGTCGGCAAGAGCATCGCCATTGTCGGCCCCTCAGGCTCCGGCAAGAGCACGCTGCTCAACCTGATCCTGCGGCTCTACGTGCCCGACGAGGGCCGCGTCACCATCGACGGTGTCGATGTGCGCAAGGTGACGCTGGATTCGCTGCGCCGGAGCATGGCGGTGGTGTTCCAGGAGAACATGCTGTTCAACATGTCGATCCGCGAGAACATCCGGCTCGGCAAGGAGGGCGCGACCGACGCGGAGGTGGAGGAGGCGGCCAAGAAGGCCGAGATCCATCGCTACATCATGAGCCTGCCGCAGCGCTACGACACGCCGGTGGGCGAGCGCGGCGATACACTGTCGGGCGGCCAGCGCCAGCGCATCGCGATCGCGCGCGCGATCATCCGCAACCCGTCCGTGCTGCTGCTGGACGAAGCCACCTCGGCGCTGGACCAGACCACGGAGGCTGCGATCAACCGCACGCTGCTCAAGGTCGCCAAGGGCCGCACCATGATCTGGTCGACCCACCGCCTGACCTCGGTGGTCGAGATGGACGAGATCATCGTGATTTCAGGGGGCAGGGCGATCGAGCGCGGGTCGCATGCCGAGCTGCTCGCCAGGAACGGCACCTATCGCAAGCTCTGGAACGACCAGATCCACCAGCCGCATGGCGCTGTGGCTCAGGCCGATGACGACAGCGACGGTGACGACGAGGATGAAGACGACCTCGAGGATGATGAGGACGACGAGGAGGAGTGACCGAGGACGTTCGGCTCCAGATCGAAGGCGCCTCCGAGCGGCCGCAGCAGGCCCTGAGCCCACCAGGCGATGAAGCGCGCCCAGCGCTGCGCGGTCCAGTAAGGGCTCGTCGCGGTCGAGACTGAGCGGAAGTCGAACGCCTTCGCTGCGGCCCACGCATCGCAGGCTTGCTTGACCGGATCGGCGTAGAAACCGGCGATCTTGGCCGCATTCATCCCGTCGGAGGAAAGCCACTGCGGGATGTAGACGTTGCAGAGCCGTTCAACGTCGGTGAAGACCTTGTCGCAGCCGGTGCCGGCGACGGGACAGGAGGTCGAGAAGGCATCTCCGACCAGCACGATTCCAGGCTGGCCGCGAGGGTCGTTCACGTAGAGATCGACCGGGCGGACCTTCAGCTCACCGGGGATGTCGAAGGCGCCGGTGATGCGCTTGAGCCGGGGCAGGGCGGCGTCCAGCGTCTCAGCGGGTGCACGGCGCAGCTCGCGCAGCCAGGGATCGTCGAAGCCGCGGTAGACGAACAGATTGGCGCGCATCCGCGTGCCGATCGGAAACAGCGTGATGTAGGGGATGCAATCGCTCGGCCGCTCCGAGAAATAGGTCAGCGCCGGGAAGTCGAACGAATTCCGTCCCGCCGGCACCACGTCGAACCCGATCGAGATCGAATGGCAGGCGCTGACGACCTTGCGGGCGATGCCGAGCTGGTGGCGCAGGCCAACGTTCAGGCCGTTGGCCAGCACGACCAGGCGGGCCGATATCGTCTCGTCGTTGGAGAGCGTGATCTTCTGCCGCTCCGGACTGGTCTCGACCGCCAAGGCCTTGGCGCAGATTCGCTCGACGCTGACAGGGATTTCGTCGCGGACGGCGTTGACCAGCGAATCGTAGAGGATGTTGAACTGCCGGCTCGGCGCCTTGTCGAGCAGGCGACCGAAGCGGGCGATCCAGTTCTCGCCGGCAAAGGTCGCGCGGCGCAGCACTGATTCTGCGATTCCGGTCTTCAGGAATCGCTCGACCTGGACGTGGCCGCTGAGTTTTTCGACTCGAAAGTCCGGCGGATAGCTCTCATGCGGATCGATCAGCACCGTCGAAATGCCGGCGCGGCCGAGCATTGCGGCGGCGATCGAGCCGGACAATCCCCCGCCGATAATGGCAATGTCGGTGTACCGCATGGGGCCAATCTCCGCCGAAGGCGGCAGTTTGACGCATCAACAGGAAAAAAAGCCTTAGCCGGGGTTATAAAAGTATATATCGCCCGGGTATAAATAGATCTAGGGCTAGCGGAATGGGCACGTCGTTCCCACATCGTGGAAGTGCGGCGAGGGCGGTCAACAAGCGAATTCCATAGGCGCGAGAAGCGCTTTCTGACTGTCGTTTCGCCTTGACTTGATCGATTCCCACTTATAGAAAGCGCCTCACTTAACGACAGGCGGTGAGCATCGCCAACGTCGGAACGGGCCACCCGTTGATCCCTCAGGGGTCGTTGAAGACGGGCACCAACCTCGACGAATGCCGCTCAAACGCTGTCGATCATAGCTAGGCAATGCCAGTGCGATTTTAGGTCTCTAGAGCTCGTTCTCTTGAGGTCGAATTCGGATGCATGACCTCGGTGCGCGGGCCGCAGCTTTATGCTGATTGGCCTGAAACTGCGGTCCTCTGTGGCGTCGTAACGCTTTCCGCTCGGTGATGGAGCGGTTGGCGCAATTTCGCTTTGTGCGGATTGTTCCGTGCAGGGCGACCTCGTCGGGCGGGTGGCCCGAACAGAATTGCGGTTCCGGCAACGGGCCGCGCCAAGACAGCGGACCCGGAAGGGACCGCGGCAGAACAAAGGGTAAGGCCAGGATGCCGACGATCAACCAGCTGATCGCTCAACCGCGTGAAGTGCAGAAGTCGCGCAAGAAGGTGCCGGCGCTGCAGCAGTCGCCGCAGAAGCGTGGTGTTTGCACCCGCGTCTACACCACGACCCCGAAGAAGCCGAACTCGGCGCTTCGTAAGGTCGCCAAGGTGCGCCTGACCAACGGCTTCGAGGTGATCGGCTACATCCCGGGTGAGGGCCATAACCTCCAGGAGCACTCGGTGGTCATGATCCGCGGCGGCCGCGTCAAGGACTTGCCCGGCGTGCGCTATCACATCCTCCGCGGCGTTCTGGATACCCAGGGCGTCAAGAACCGTAAGCAGCGTCGTTCGAAGTACGGCGCCAAGCGTCCGAAGTAAGCGGGAACCAGCTCAATGTCTCGTCGCCACTCAGCGGAAAAGCGCGAAGTTCTCCCGGATCCGAAGTTCGGGAACATCATCGTCACGAAGTTCATGAACTCGGTGATGTACGCCGGCAAGAAGTCGGTCGCCGAAGGCATCGTCTACGGTGCGTTTGGCATCATCGAAACCAAGACCAAGCAGAACCCGCTCGGCGTGTTCGAGCAGGCGCTTGAGAACGTCATGCCGACGATCGAGGTTCGTTCCCGCCGCGTCGGCGGCGCGACCTACCAGGTTCCGGTCGAAGTTCGCTCCACCCGCCGGCAGGCGCTGGGCATCCGCTGGCTGATCTCGGCCGCGCGCGAGCGCAACGAGAAGACGATGACCGAGCGGCTTTCGGCTGAGCTGCTGGACGCCTCGAACAACCGCGGCAACGCCGTCAAGAAGCGTGAAGACGTGCACCGGATGGCGGAAGCCAACCGTGCCTTCTCGCACTATCGCTGGTAACGGCGACACACGGAATCTAAGGAACAGCCCATGCCTCGCGTTCATGCCATAGAGAACTACCGCAATTTCGGTATCATGGCGCATATCGATGCCGGCAAGACCACGACCACCGAGCGCATCCTCTATTACACCGGCAAGAGCCACAAGATCGGCGAAGTGCACGAAGGTGCCGCGACGATGGACTGGATGGAGCAGGAGCAGGAGCGTGGCATCACGATCACCTCGGCTGCGACCACCGCGTTCTGGGCCGGCAAGCGCCTGAACATCATCGACACACCCGGCCACGTCGACTTCACCATCGAAGTCGAGCGTTCGCTGCGCGTGCTCGACGGCGCCGTCTGCGTGCTCGACTCGAACCAGGGCGTTGAGCCCCAGACCGAGACCGTCTGGCGCCAGGGCGACAAGTACAAGGTTCCGCGCATCGTCTTCGCCAATAAGATGGACAAGACCGGCGCCGACTTCTTCAAGTGTCTGGCCGACATCGTCGACCGTCTCGGCGCCAAGCCGATTGCGATCCAGCTTCCGATCGGTGCCGAGAACAACTTCAAGGGTCTCGTCGACCTCGTGAAGATGCAGGGCATCATCTGGAACGATGAATCGCTCGGCGCGAAGTTCGACTATGTCGACATTCCGGAAGATATGGTCGAGCAGGCCAAGGAATACCGCGAGAAGATGGTGGAAGCCGCCGTCGAGCTCGACGACGACGCATTGGCCGCCTTCCTCGACGGCAACGAGCCGGACGAAGCGACGCTGAAGCGGCTGATCCGCAAGGCGGTGCTGACCGGCGCGTTCTATCCCGTGCTGTGCGGCTCGGCCTTCAAGAACAAGGGCGTGCAGCCGCTGCTCGACGCCGTCGTCGACTACCTGCCGTCGCCGATCGACGTGCCCGCGATCAAGGGCACCGACGACCGCGGCAACGAGGTCGTGCGCAAGGCCGACGACAAGGAGCCGCTCGCGCTGCTCGCGTTCAAGATCATGGACGACCCGTTCGTCGGCACCATCACCTTCTGCCGCATCTACTCCGGCGTTCTCCAGAGCGGCACCGGCGTCGTGAACTCGACCCGCGAGAAGAAGGAGCGCATCGGGCGCATGCTGCTGATGCATGCGAACAACCGCGAAGACATCAAGGAAGCCTATGCCGGCGACATCGTCGCGCTGGCCGGCCTGAAGGAAGCGCGCACCGGTGACACGCTGTGCGATCCCGACAAGCAGGTGATCCTGGAGAAGATGGAATTCCCCGAGCCGGTCATCGAGATCGCGATCGAGCCGAAGTCCAAGGCCGACCAGGAAAAGCTGGGCGTGGCGCTGGCCAAGCTCGCCGCGGAGGATCCGTCCTTCCGCGTGTCGACCGACCAGGAGTCCGGCCAGACCATCCTCAAGGGCATGGGCGAGCTCCATCTCGACATCAAGGTCGACATCCTCAAGCGCACCTACAAGGTCGACGCCAACATCGGCGCGCCGCAGGTTGCGTTCCGTGAGCGCGTCACCAAGAAGGCCGAGGTCAAGTACACCCACAAGAAGCAGACCGGCGGTACCGGTCAGTTCGCGGAAGTGTCGATCGTGGTCGAGCCGAACGAGCCCGGCAAGGGCTACGAGTTCGAGTCCAAGATCGTCGGCGGTGCGGTTCCGAAGGAATACATCCCCGGTGTCGAAAAGGGCCTCAACAGCGTGATGAGCTCTGGTGTCGTCGCGGGCTTCCCCGTGGTCGACGTCAAGGTTCAGCTCGTCGACGGCAAGTACCACGACGTCGACTCGTCGGCGCTGGCCTTCGAAATCGCATCGCGCGCGGCATTCCGCGAAGCGCTGCAGAAGGGCAAGTCCGTCCTGCTCGAGCCGATCATGAAGGTCGAAGTGGTGACCCCGGAAGACTACACCGGCTCGGTCATCGGCGACCTGAATTCCCGGCGCGGTCAGATCCAGGGTCAAGACATGCGCGGCAACGCCAACGTCATCAACGCGATGGTGCCGCTCATGAACATGTTCGGTTACGTGAATAACCTGCGCTCGATGAGCCAGGGTCGCGCAACCTTCACCATGCAGTTCGATCACTACGCAGAAGCGCCGGCCAACGTGTCGGCAGAAGTCCAAAAGAAGTTTGCCTGATTGTCGTCGGTCTCAAGCTGACGATTGAACGGAGAGTCAAATGGCCAAAGCAAAGTTTGAACGTAACAAGCCGCACTGCAACATCGGCACCATCGGTCACGTCGACCATGGCAAGACGTCGCTGACCGCGGCGATCACCAAGATCCTCGCCGAGACCGGCGGTGCGACGTTCACCGCGTACGACCAGATCGACAAGGCGCCGGAAGAGAAGGCGCGCGGCATCACGATCTCGACCGCGCACGTCGAGTACGAGACCAAGAACCGCCACTACGCCCACGTCGACTGCCCCGGCCACGCCGACTACGTGAAGAACATGATCACCGGCGCCGCCCAGATGGACGGTGCGATCCTGGTCGTGTCGGCCGCTGACGGCCCGATGCCGCAGACCCGCGAGCACATCCTGCTCGCCCGCCAGGTCGGCGTGCCCGCGCTCGTCGTGTTCCTCAACAAGTGCGACATGGTCGACGATCCGGAGCTGCTCGAGCTCGTCGAGCTCGAAGTCCGCGAGCTGCTCTCGAAGTACGAATTCCCGGGCGACAAGATCCCGATCATCAAGGGCTCGGCGCTCGCCGCTCTCGAAGATTCGGACAAGAAGCTCGGCCACGACGCCATCCTCGAGCTGATGCGCAACGTCGACGAGTACATCCCGCAGCCGGAGCGTCCGATCGACCAGCCGTTCCTGATGCCGGTTGAAGACGTGTTCTCGATCTCGGGCCGCGGCACCGTCGTGACCGGCCGTGTCGAGCGCGGCATCGTCAAGGTCGGCGAGGAAATCGAGATCGTCGGTCTGCGTGCGACCCAGAAGACCACCGTCACCGGCGTCGAAATGTTCCGCAAGCTGCTCGATCAGGGCCAGGCCGGCGACAACATCGGTGCGCTGCTCCGCGGCACCAAGCGCGAGGACGTCGAGCGCGGTCAGGTGCTGGCGAAGCCGGGTTCGGTCAAGCCGCACACCAAGTTCAAGGCTGAGGCCTACATCCTCACCAAGGAAGAGGGCGGTCGTCACACCCCGTTCTTCACCAACTACCGTCCGCAGTTCTACTTCCGCACCACTGACGTGACCGGTGTCGTGCATCTGCCGGAAGGCACCGAGATGGTGATGCCGGGCGACAACATCGCGATGGAAGTGCACCTGATCGTGCCGATCGCGATGGAAGAGAAGCTCCGCTTCGCGATCCGCGAAGGCGGCCGTACCGTCGGCGCCGGCGTCGTCGCCTCGATCATCGAGTAATTACGAGAATAGGGACCGGCGAGTAGCGAATGGTGACATTCGCTATTCGCTATTCGCCACCCACTGAAGAGAGACCACGGCAATGAACGGCCAAAACATTCGTATCCGTCTCAAGGCGTTCGACCATCGTATCCTCGATACGTCGACCCGCGAGATCGTGAACACGGCGAAGCGCACCGGCGCGCAGGTCCGCGGACCCATTCCGCTGCCCACCCGCATCGAGAAGTTCACCGTCAACCGTTCGCCCCACGTCGACAAGAAGAGCCGCGAACAGTTCGAGATGCGCACTCACAAGCGCCTGCTCGACATCGTCGATCCGACCCCGCAGACCGTCGATGCTTTGATGAAGCTCGATCTGGCCGCCGGTGTCGACGTCGAGATCAAGCTCTAAGATTTTTGGATCCCGTTCGCGTAAGCGGACAGAAAGAACAGGAAGCAAGCCGATGCGCTCCGGAGTGATCGCACAAAAGGTCGGGATGACGCGGGTCTTCACGGAGGCCGGCGAACATATCCCCGTGACCGTGCTGAAGCTCGGCAATTGCCAGGTCGTAGGCCACCGCACCGAAGAGAAGAACGGTTACGTCGCGCTCCAGCTCGGTTCTGGCAGCCGCAAGACCGTTTACATGCCCAAGGCGGAGCGCGGCCAGTTCGCGGTCGCCAAGGTCGAGCCGAAGCGCCGGGTCGAGGAGTTCCGCGTCACCGCGGACGCCATGATCCCGGTCGGCGCCGAGATCCAGGCCGATCATTTCGTCGTCGGCCAGTTCGTCGACGTCACCGGCACCTCGGTCGGTAAGGGCTTCGCCGGCGGCATGAAGCGCTGGAACTTCGGCGGTCTGCGCGCCACGCACGGTGTGTCGGTCTCGCACCGCTCGATCGGTTCGACCGGTGGTCGTCAGGATCCCGGCAAGACCTGGAAGAACAAGAAGATGCCCGGCCACATGGGTGTCGACCGCATCACCACGCTCAACCTTCGAGTCGTTCAGCTCGATGTCGAGCGCGGCCTGATCCTCGTCGAAGGCGCCGTTCCCGGCTCCAAGGGCGGCTGGATCCGCGTGCGCGACGCCGTCAAGAAGCCGCTGCCGAAGGAAGCTCCGAAGCCCGGCAAGTTCAAGGTTGCGGGTGGCGAAGCCGAGGCTGCGGCCCAGCAGGAGGGTGCGTGAGATGGAATTGAAGGTCACCACCCTCGAAGGTAAGGAAGCCGGCTCGGTCCAGCTTTCTGACGCCATTTTCGGCCTCGAGCCGCGCCAGGACATCATTGCGCGTTGCGTGCAGTGGCAGCTCAACAAGCGCCAGGCCGGCACCCACAAGGCCAAGGGCCGCGCCGAGATCTGGCGCACCGGCAAGAAGATGTACAAGCAGAAGGGCACCGGCGGTGCTCGTCACGGCTCGGCCCGCGTGCCGCAGTTCCGTGGCGGTGGCCGCGCCTTCGGTCCGGTGGTGCGTTCGCACGCCACCGACCTGCCGAAGAAGGTCCGCGCGCTGGCTCTCAAGCATGCGCTGTCGGCCAAGGCCAAGGACGGTGATCTGCTGGTGATCGACAAGGCCGCGCTGGAAGCCGCGAAGACCAAGGCGCTGCTCGGTCACTTCTCGGGCCTGGGGCTCACCAACGCGCTGATCATCGACGGCGCCGAGCTCAACAACGGCTTTGCCGCCGCGGCCCGCAACATCCCGAACATGGACGTGCTGCCGATCCAGGGCATCAACGTCTATGACATCCTGCGCCGTCAGAAGCTCGTTCTGACCAAGGCCGCCATCGATGCGCTGGAGGCGCGCTTCAAATGACGAAGAACATCGAGCCTCGCCACTACGACGTGATCGTCGCTCCGGTCGTCACCGAAAAGGCGACGCTGGCGTCCGAGCACAACAAGGTCCTGTTCAAGGTGGCCGCGAAGGCGACCAAGCCGCAGATCAAGGAAGCGATCGAGAAGCTGTTCGACGTCAAGGTCAAGAGCGTCAACACGCTGGTCCGCAAGGGCAAGACCAAGGTCTTCCGCGGCAACCTCGGTTCGCAGTCGAACACCAAGCGCGCGATCGTGACCCTCGAAGAGGGTCACCGGATCGACGTCACCACCGGTCTGTAAGGTCGTACGACGATGGCACTGAAGACATTCAATCCCACGACGCCGGGCCAGCGCCAGCTGGTCATGGTCGATCGTTCGGCCCTGTACAAGGGCAAGCCGGTCAAGGCGCTTACCGAAGGCAAGCATTCCTCCGGCGGTCGCAACAACACCGGTCGCATCACCGTGCGCTTCCGCGGCGGCGGTCACAAGCAGACCCTGCGCATCGTCGACTTCAAGCGCGACAAGGTCGATGCGCCCGCGACCGTCGAGCGGCTGGAATACGATCCGAACCGCACTGCGTTCATCGCACTGGTCAAGTACGAAGACGGCACCCAGGCCTATATCCTGGCGCCGCAGCGCCTGGCGGTCGGTGATTCCGTGGTGGCCGGCAACTATGTCGACGTGAAGCCGGGCAACGTCATGCCGCTCGGCAACATGCCGGTCGGCACGATCATCCACAACATCGAGGTCAAGATCGGGAAGGGCGGCCAGCTCGCCCGTTCCGCGGGCACCTACGCCCAGCTCGTCGGTCGCGACCAGGACTACGTCATCATCCGCCTGAACTCGGGTGAGCAGCGCCTGGTGCACGGCCGTTGCCGCGGCACGATCGGCGCGGTGTCGAACCCGGATCACATGAACACCTCGATCGGCAAGGCCGGCCGCAACCGTTGGCTGGGTCGCAAGCCGCACAACCGCGGCGTTTCGATGAACCCGATCGACCATCCGCACGGCGGTGGTGAAGGTCGTACCTCGGGCGGTCGCCACCCGGTCACTCCGTGGGGCAAGCCGACCAAGGGCAAGAAGACCCGCTCCAACAAGTCGACCAACAAATTCATTCTCCTAAGCCGCCACAAGCGGAAGAAGTAAGGAACGCCGGACATGGTTCGTTCAGTCTGGAAAGGCCCGTTCGTCGAGGGTTCTCTGCTCAAGAAGGCAGATGCCGCGCGCGCGTCCGGCCGTCACGACGTCATCAAGATCTGGAGCCGTCGTTCGACGATCCTGCCGCAGTTCGTCGGTCTGACCTTCGGCGTCTACAACGGTCAGAAGCACGTGCCGGTGGCCGTCAACGAGGAAATGGTCGGTCACAAGTTCGGCGAGTTTTCGCCGACCCGGACCTTCCATGGCCACTCCGGTGACAAGAAAGCCAAGAAGGCTTGAGGATTAAACGATGAGCAAACCTAAGCGCGAACGGAGCCTCGCCGACAACGAGGCCAAGGCGGTCGCCCGGATGCTGCGGGTGAGCCCGCAGAAGCTCAACCTGGTCGCCCAGCTCATTCGCGGCCGGAAGGCGGCCGCTGCGCTCGCCGACCTGCAGTTTTCGCGCAAGCGGATCGCGGTTGACGTGAGGAAGTGCCTGGAATCGGCTATCGCCAATGCCGAGAACAACCACGACCTCGACGTCGATGATCTCGTCGTGGCGCAGGCTTTCGTCGGCAACGGCCTCGTGATGAAGCGCTTTGCCGCCCGCGGCCGTGGCCGTTCGGGCCGTGTCTACAAACCATTTTCGCAGCTGACGATCATTGTTCGTCAGGTCGAAGCCGAAGCAGCAGCGGCTTAAGGGTCGCAGGAGAAAACGATGGGTCAAAAGATCAATCCGATCGGTCTGCGTCTCGGCATCAACCGGACCTGGGATTCCCGCTGGTTCGCCGGCAAGCAGGAATACGGCAAGCTGCTGCATGAGGACGTCAAGATCCGCGAGATCCTGCACAAGGAGCTCAAGCAGGCGGCCGTCGCCCGCATCGTGATCGAGCGTCCGCACAAGAAGTGCCGCGTCACCATCCACTCGGCCCGTCCGGGCGTGGTGATCGGCAAGAAGGGCGCCGACATCGACAAGCTGCGCAAGCGGGTCGCGGACATCACCTCGTCCGACGTCGTCATCAACATCGTCGAGATCCGCAAGCCGGAGCTCGATGCGACGCTGGTGGCCGAGTCGATCGCGCAGCAGCTGGAGCGCCGCGTGGCGTTCCGCCGTGCCATGAAGCGCGCCGTGCAGTCGGCGATGCGTCTCGGCGCGGAAGGCATCCGCATCAACTGCTCGGGACGTCTCGGCGGTGCGGAAATCGCGCGCATGGAGTGGTACCGCGAAGGTCGCGTGCCGCTGCACACGCTGCGCGCGGACATCGACTACGGCGTTGCGACCGCGTTCACGACCTTCGGCACCTGCGGCGTCAAGGTCTGGATCTTCAAGGGCGAGATCCTCGAGCACGATCCGATGGCCCAGGACAAGAGAATGGCCGAAGGCGAGACCGGCGGCGGTGGTGATCGTGGTGGCCGTCAGCGCCGCGACAACGCTGCGGTCTGAGCCAGCACAGGAATTTGAGGGCTTAAAGCCATGATGCAACCTAAGAAAACGAAGTTCCGGAAGGCGCATAAGGGCCGCATCCACGGCGTTGCGTCTTCGGGCGCGACGTTGGCGTTCGGCCAGTACGGCCTGAAGGCGACCGAGCCTGAGCGCGTCACCGCGCGCCAGATCGAAGCCGCCCGCCGCGCGCTGACCCGTCACATGAAGCGCGCCGGCCGCGTCTGGATCCGCGTGTTCCCCGACCTTCCGGTGTCGAAGAAGCCGGCCGAAGTCCGCATGGGTTCCGGCAAGGGTTCGCCGGAACTGTGGGTGGCGCGCGTCAAGCCGGGCCGGGTGCTGTTCGAGATCGACGGCGTCAACACCCAGACGGCGCGTGAGGCGCTGACCCTGGCGGCCGCCAAGCTGCCGATCAAGACGCGCTTCGTCGAGCGCATTGCGGAGTAATGGCCATGGCCCAGATGAAGATCGAAGACATCCGCGCGATGAGCCCCGACCAGCAGGATGACGCCATCCTGAACCTGAAGAAGGAGCGCTTTAACCTGCGCTTCCAGCGCGCCACCGGGCAGCTCGAGAATACCTCGCGCCTGCGCGAGGCCCGCCGCGACATCGCCCGGATCAAGACCGTCGCCGCGCAGACGCGCGCGAAGAAGAAGTAAGAGGCTTACGAAGATGCCGAAACGTACTTTGCAGGGCGTGGTCGTCAGCGACAAGACAGCCAAGACGGTCGTTGTCCGCGTCGATCGCCGCTTCACGCACCCGATCTACAAGAAGACGATCCGCCGTTCGAAGAACTATCACGCGCACGACGAGAACAACGAGTTCAAGCCGGGCGATATGGTTTGGATCGAGGAATCGAAGCCGATTTCGAAGTTGAAGCGCTGGATCGTGATCCGGGGCGAACACAAGAAAAGCGCCTGATCTGTTGGCTTTAGCCGACTGCCTTCAGGTAAATGTTGAGCGCCGGCTGGGCTGGCGCAAGAGAGAAGAGGACGAGGTGCATCAATGATTCAGATGCAGACCAACCTCGACGTGGCCGACAATTCTGGCGCACGCCGTGTCATGTGTATCAAGGTGCTCGGGGGCTCCAAGCGCCGCTACGCCACGATCGGCGACATCATTGTCGTCTCGATCAAGGAAGCGATTCCGCGTGGCAAGGTGAAGAAGGGCGACGTGATGAAGGCCGTCGTGGTGCGCGTCCGCAAGGACATCCGCCGCGCCGACGGTTCGGTCATCCGCTTCGACCGCAACGCCGCCGTGCTGATCAACAACCAGTCCGAGCCGGTCGGCACCCGTATCTTCGGGCCCGTGCCGCGCGAGCTGCGCGCCAAGAATCACATGAAGATCATTTCCCTCGCGCCGGAGGTGCTGTGATGGCTGCGAAGATCCGCAAGGGCGACAAGGTCGTCGTGCTGACCGGTCGCGACAAGGGTCGCACCGGCGAAGTGTTCGAGGTTCGCCCCGACGCCGGCACGGCGCTCGTGCGCGGCGTCAACATGGTCAAGCGTCACCAGAAGCAGACGCAGGCCCAGGAGGGCGGCATCATCTCGAAAGAGGCGCCGATCCAACTGTCCAACATCGCGTATGTCGGCAAGGACGGAAAGCCGACCCGCGTCGGATTCAAGATTCTGGCGGACGGCAAGAAGGTCCGCATCGCCAAGAGCTCGGGAGCTGAGATCGATGGCTGAGGCCGCTTACACGCCGCGCCTGCGCGCGGAATACGATGCGAAGATCCGCACGGCGCTGACCGAGAAGTTCGGTTACGAGAACGTCATGCAGGTTCCGCGCCTGGACAAGGTCGTGCTGAACATGGGCGTTGGCGATTCCGTCAACGACCGCAAGAAGGCCGAGACCGCCGCTGCCGAGCTGACCCAGATCGCCGGCCAGAAGGCGATCGTGACCTATTCGCGCATCGCCATCGCGACCTTCAAGCTGCGTGAGAACCAGCCGATCGGCTGCAAGGTCACGCTGCGCAAGGCCCGCATGTACGAGTTCATCGACCGCCTGGTCACGGTCGCGCTGCCGCGCGTCCGCGACTTCCGCGGCCTGAACCCGAAGAGCTTCGACGGCCGCGGCAACTACTCGCTCGGCATCAAGGAGCACATCATTTTCCCCGAGATCGACTTCGACAAGGTCACGGAAGCCCGCGGTATGGACATCACCGTCTGCACCACGGCCAAGACCGACGAAGAGGCGAGGGCCTTGTTGACCGCTTTCAATTTCCCGTTCCGGCAGTGAGACGCTGACCTAAAGCCTCTCAAACGCGGATACCCAGGAGCCAAGCATGGCAAAGAAGAGTTCAATCGAGAAGAACAACCGGCGCAAGCGGATGGTGAAGAACGCCGCCCCGAAGCGCGAGCGGTTGAAGGCGATCATCGCCGACAAGACGCTGCCGATGGAGGAGCGGTTCGCCGCGACCCTGAAGCTCGCCGAGATGCCGCGCAATTCGTCGGCGACCCGCGTGCGTCTTCGCTGCGAGCTGTCGGGCCGTCCGCGCTCGAACTACCGCAAGAACAAGCTGTCCCGTATCGCGCTGCGCGAACTTGGCTCCAAGGGCATGGTCCCGGGCCTCGTGAAGTCGAGCTGGTAAGGAGGGTCGTTTAGATGTCTACGCACGATCCAATCAGCGATCTGATCACCCGCATCCGCAACGCGCAGATGCGCTCCAAGAGCAAGGTCTCCACGCCTGGCTCGCGGATGCGCGAGAACGTGCTCGAGGTGCTCAAGAGCGAGGGCTACATCCGCGGCTACGCCACGGTCGAGCACTCCTCGGGCCGCAGCGAGATAGAGATCGAGCTGAAGTATTTCGACGGCGAGCCCGTCATCCGCGAGATCGAACGTGTTTCCAAGCCCGGGCGTCGTGTTTACGCCTCGGTGAAGAACCTGCCGCGGGTCAACAACGGGCTCGGCATTTCGGTGTTGTCGACGCCGAAGGGGATCATGGCCGACCACAGCGCGCGCGACGCGAATGTGGGCGGTGAAGTCCTCTTCACGGTGTTCTGAGAAGGATTTTTGATCCATGTCACGTGTTGGCAAAAGACCGGTTGCGGTTCCGTCGGGTGTGACCGCGACCGTCGACGGGCAGACCGTCAAGATGAAGGGGCCGAAGGGCCAGCTTCAGTTCGTCGTCCATGACGACGTCGAGGTGAAGCTCGAGAACGGCCAGGTGAAGGTGAACCCGCGGGTTGAGACCAACCGCGCGCGGGCGCTGTACGGCACCGCTCGCGCTCAGGTCGCGAATCTGGTCGAAGGCGTCACCAAGGGCTTCGAGAAGAAGCTCGAGATCACCGGCGTCGGCTACCGCGCCGCGATGCAGGGCAAGAACCTGCAGCTCGCGCTCGGCTACAGCCACGACGTGGTCTATGCGATCCCGGAAGGGATCACGATCACGGTGCCGAAGCCGACCGAGATCACGGTGACGGGCAGCGACATCCAGCGCGTCGGCCAGGTCGCGGCCGAAATCCGCTCGTACCGCCCGCCGGAGCCCTACAAGGGCAAGGGCGTGAAGTATGTTGGCGAATTCATCTTCCGCAAGGAAGGCAAGAAGAAGTAACGGAGCCGGTCATGTCGAAAGCCAAGGTTACGAATGCCCGGCGCAAGCGGAGTGTGCGGCTGAAGCTGCGCCGCTCCGGTGGTGGCCGTCCGCGTCTGTCGGTGTTCCGCTCGTCCAAGCACATCTACGCCCAGGTCATCGACGACCTGAAGGGCGAGACGCTGGCCTCTGCCTCCTCGCTCGAGAAGTCGATGCGCGACGGCGGCAAGACCGGCGCCGACATCGATGCGGCGAAGGCGGTCGGCAAGCTGCTGGCCGAGCGCGCCGCTGAGAAGGGCGTCAAGGAAGTCGTGTTCGATCGCGGCAGCTACCTCTATCACGGGCGCGTCAAGGCTCTTGCCGATGCGGCGCGTGAGAGCGGGCTGAGCTTCTAACAGAATTTGAGGATTGAGGCGCAAGCCTCAGAAGGATTGGAAAAATGGCAGAACGCGAACAACGTGGTGGACGCGATCAACGCGGCGGCGGACGCGACCGCAAGGAGCGCGAGGAGCGCGACAGCGAGTTCGTCGACAAGCTCGTTCACATCAACCGCGTGGCCAAGGTCGTCAAGGGCGGCAAGCGCTTCGGTTTCGCAGCGCTGGTCGTGATCGGCGACCAGAAGGGCCGCGCCGGCTTCGGTCACGGCAAGGCGCGCGAAGTGCCTGAGGCGATCCGCAAGGCAACCGAATCCGCCAAGCGCAACCTGACCCGCGTGTCGCTGCGCGAGGGCCGCACGCTGCATCACGACATCGCCGGCCGTCATGGCGCGGGCCGTGTCTACCTGCGTGCCGCTCCGGCCGGTACCGGCATCATCGCCGGCGGCCCGATGCGCGCCGTGTTCGAGACGCTCGGCGTCCAGGACGTGGTGGCGAAGTCGATCGGCTCGTCGAACCCGTACAACATGGTGCGCGCGACCTTCGACGCGCTGAAGCACCAGGATTCGCCGCGTTCGGTCGCAGCCCGCCGCAATATCAAGGTGTCCACCCTCCAGTCCCGCCGTATCGGCGGCGACGCCGAGGCGGCTGCCGACTAACGGAAGCTTTTCGGAGTAGACCAAGATGGCCAAGGCCGCAAAGACGATCAAGCTCGAGCAGACCGGCAGCGCGATCCGCCGCCATCACTCGCAGCGTTCGACGCTGATCGGGCTCAAGCTCAACAAGATCGGCCGCACCAGCGAACTGCCGGACACTCCGGCCGTGCGCGGCATGATCGAGAAGGTTCACCATCTCGTCCGCATCGTCGACGAGAAGTAAGCAGGGCGCATGATCCCGAAACTGGGTGCCGGTTTTCGGTGAAGATCACGCGCAAGACACAAGGAGAAGGGCGATGAAGCTCAGCGATATCGCCGACAACGCCGGCTCGCGCAAGAAGCGTATGCGCGTCGGCCGCGGCATTGGTTCGGGCAAGGGCAAGCAGTCCGGCCGCGGCGGCAAGGGCCAGACCGCGCGTTCGGGCGTGCGCATCAAGGGTTTCGAAGGCGGCCAGATGCCGATGCATCGCCGTCTGCCCAAGCGCGGCTTCAACAACATCTTCCGCGTGGAGTTCGCCGAGATCAATCTCGACCGGCTCCAGGAAGCGGTCGATGCCAAGAAGATCGACGCCGGCAGCGTCGTCAACGTCGAGGCCCTGGTGAAGGGCGGCGTGCTGCGCCGCGCCAAGGGCGGCCTGCGGCTGCTCGGCCGCGGCGAGCTCAAGTCCAAGCTCAACATCGAAGTGCACGGCGCCACCAAGACCGCGATTGCCGCGGTCGAGAAGGCCGGCGGTTCGGTGAAGATCCTCGCCCCTGCCAAGGAAGAAGGCGAGGCGGCGTAACAACTGCGTCATTGGCCCGCGGCTCGCGGGCCTTTACGCATGCGGGACGTGGACTTATCGAAGCCGAGCCCCAGATAATGTCCGGCGTCCGCTAAAGTAGCCCGGCCGCGGGCATGACGGCGCAACAGGCGGCGGGAGAAAGTCCAAGATGGCCTCAGCAGCGGAACAACTGGCAGCCAACCTCAATTTCGGTGCGTTTGCCAAGGCTGACGAACTGAAGAAGCGCATCTGGTTCACCCTGGGTGCGCTGCTCGTTTATCGGCTCGGGACCTACATCCCGTTGCCGGGCATCGATCCCAACATCTGGGAGCAGGTGTTCCGCTCCCAGGCGGGCGGCATCCTCGGCATGTTCAACATGTTCGCCGGCGGCGGCATCCACCGCATGGCGATCTTCGCGCTGAACATCATGCCGTACATCTCGGCCTCGATCATCATCCAGCTCCTGACCACCGTCTCGCCGCAGCTCGAGGCGCTGAAGAAGGAAGGCGAGGCCGGCCGCAAGACGCTGAACCAGTACACCCGCTACCTGACCGTGATCCTGGCCGCGTTCCAGTCCTACGGCATCGCGGTGGGCCTCGAAGGTGCCGGCAACGTCGTCAGCGATCCCGGCATGTTCTTCCGCCTGTCCACGGCGATCACGCTGACCGGCGGCACCATGTTCCTGATGTGGCTGGGTGAGCAGATCACCTCGCGCGGCATCGGCAACGGCATCTCGCTGATCATTCTCTCCGGCATCGTCGCCGAGCTGCCTGCGGCGCTCGCCAACATGCTCGAGCTCGGCCGTCAGGGTGCGATGTCGACCGGTCTGATCCTGGTCGTCATCATCATGGCGGTCGCCGTGATCGCCTTCATCGTGTTCATGGAGCGGGCGCAGCGCCGGCTGCTGATCCAGTATCCGAAGCGCCAGGTCGGCAACAAGATGTTCGAGGGCCAGTCCTCGCATCTGCCGCTCAAGCTCAACACCTCGGGCGTGATCCCGCCGATCTTCGCCTCTTCGCTCCTGCTGCTGCCGACGACGGTTGCGAACTTCAATGCGGGCAGCGGGCCGGAATGGTTCCAGTGGATCACCACCCAGCTCGGCCATGGCCGTCCGCTGTTCCTGATCATGTATCTCGCGCTGATCGTGTTCTTTGCGTTCTTCTACACCGCGATCGTGTTCAACCCGACCGAGACCGCGGACAATCTGAAGAAGCACGGCGGCTTCATTCCGGGCATCCGTCCCGGCGAGCGCACTGCGGAATATATCGACTACGTGCTGTCGCGCATCACCGTGCTCGGCGCCGTCTATCTGGCAATCGTCTGCTTGATCCCCGAGATCCTGATCTCCTACGCCTCGGTGCCGTTCTACTTCGGCGGCACCTCGCTGCTGATCGTGGTCAGCGTCACCATGGACACGGTCGCGCAGGTGCAGGGCTATCTGCTGGCCCATCAGTATGAGGGCCTGATCCGGAAGTCGAAGCTGCGGGGCCGCCGCAGGTAGAGCCCATCGCAAGATGACGACCGAGCTCGCGCGCCGCATCGCTATCACGATCGGCGCGCTGCTCGTTTTCAGGCTCGGCACGCAGGTCCCGTTCGCAGGGATGGGCGCGCAGAGCTTGTCTTTCTCGGCCGAGCATAAGGTCCGCCTTTCGATCTTCGCGCTCGGTATCCTTCCCTATCTGAGTGCTGCGATCGTCGTTCGGCTTCTCTCGCTGGTATGGCAGCGCCTGAGTTCGATCGAGAGGTCAGGCGAGCGTGGCCGGCGCAAGATCTCCGGCTACACGCTGATCCTGACCCTGGCATTTTCCACCTTCCAGGCCTACGGCTACGCCTCCACCATCCAGTCGATTCCGGCGCTGGTTTCCGATCCGGACGAATGGTCCGTGCTCGCAGCCACCGTCTCGATCGTTGGCGGTGTGTTCGTCCTGATCTGGCTCAGCGAACAGATCACCCGTCACGGTATCGGCAATGGTCTGGCGCTGCTGCTCAGCGTCAATTTTCTCGTTAGTGTTCCGCGTGATATCGCCGGCATCGCAAGCCTTCTGGAGAGCGGCCAGATCTCCGGCAATCTCGTGCTGTTCCACGCCGTCTTCTGGATCGCGGTCGTCGCTCTGATCGTCTTCGTCGAGGGCGCGCGACGGAATGTCGGTGTCGAGTTCGCCGAACGCAAAATCGGAGATCGCCTGCTGCCCGCGCGTTCGGCGGTTCTCCCGGTGAAGATCAACAGCGCCGGCTTTCTGGTGCCGGCCACGGTGGCGCCCTGGATCCTGTTTCTGCCGCTGGCTGGACTGACCTACGTCTTTGGTGCCGATGCGCCGTGGATCGCCGCGGCCTACCGTCAACTTCAGTTTGGTGCGCTGGCCCACGTCGTCCTCGGATCGATCGCGGTGTTCGTGCTCGCCTTCGTCTACACGGCCAATGTCGTCGACCCTGAATACACGGCCAAATCTCTGGCGCAGCGTAACGGTACAATTCCCGGTGTTGCAGCGGGCGACGCGACTGCCGACTATCTCGACCGCGTCGTATCATTGACGACGGTCGTCGGAGCCGTCTACCTGACGGCATTGCAGTTGATTCCAGAGGTCTTCGAGCTTTACGGGATCGGGCTGCCTTATAGTATGATCGTCAATGGCGGTGGAGCGCTGGTTGTGGTTGGCACCGCTCTTGATATCAAAACACAGGTGCGCGACGTATCGCTCACCAATCCGGGGGGCGTACGCCGATGAGAATTATACTTCTGGGACCGCCGGGGTCGGGCAAGGGGACCCAGGCGCAGCTGCTGGTACGGCGCTATGGTATCGTCCAGCTCTCGACCGGCGAGATGCTGCGCGCGGCCGTGGCGGCGGGAACGCCGGTCGGGTTGAAGGCCAAGGAGATCATGGCCAGCGGCGGCCTCGTGCCCGACGAGGTCGTGGTCGGAATCATCTCCGACCGGATCGACCAGCCGGACGCCAGGAACGGTTTCATCCTCGACGGTTTCCCGCGCACCGTGCCGCAGGCCGAGGCGCTGGACGAGCTGCTGAAGCACAAGCACCTCAAGCTCGACGCCGTGATCGAGCTCCGTGTCAACGAGAGCGCGCTGCTGAGTCGCGTCGAGACCCGAGTCGCCCAGATGCGCGAGCGCGGTGAGGAGGTTCGGCTCGACGACACCCCCGAGGTCCTGGCCAAGCGGCTTGCCAGCTACCGCAGCCAGACGGAGCCCCTGATTCACTACTATTCCGAGCGGCGGAAGCTCTCGACCATCGATGGCATGATGGCCATCGACGAGGTCACCCGTGCGATCCACCGCCAGCTCCTGGCGCTCGGGGCAGTCGAGCCCAAGACACATGCCAAGGGAACTGCCAAGGGAACTGCCAAGGGAACTGCCAAGAGCGCGGCCAAGGCTGCGTCGGCCAAGAAGGGGGCGGCCAAGGCTAAGACAGCCAGAAAGCCGGCGAAAGCGGCCCAAAAGCCCGCCAAATCCGCTAAAAAGGCGGCCAAGAAGGCCGTGAAGGGCGCCAAGAAGGCGGTCAAGACTACCGCCAAGAAGACGGTAAAGAAGGCTGCCAAGAAGACCGCCAAGAAGGCTGTCAAAAAGGGTGCCAAAAAGGCCGCAAAAAAGGTCACGAAAAAGCGAGCTAAGCGCTAGCAGCGGTTGACGAAAGCCCCCGGAATCCCTTAATAAGCCCCGCATCCAAGTCGGATAGTTTCAGACGATGCCGGGCCCCAGGAAGACCGGGGGTGGGCGTCGTGTTCGCGTTTGTGAACACCTGCCCGAGAACACAAGCACTTAAAGCCTGGTCCTGACGAGGACCGGCAACAGGAGAGAAGGCCGTGGCCCGTATTGCCGGCGTGAACATTCCCACCAACAAGCGCGTGCTGATCGCGCTCCAGTACATCCATGGCATCGGTCAGAAGATCGCCGGTGAGATCCTGGAGAAGGTGAAGATCCCGGTGGATCGTCGCGTCAATCAGCTCAGCGACGCCGAAGTGCTCCAGATCCGCGAAGTCATCGACCGCGACTATCTCGTCGAGGGTGACCTGCGTCGTGAGGTCGGCATCAACATCAAGCGTCTGATGGACCTCGGCTGCTATCGCGGCCTGCGTCATCGTCGTGGTCTGCCGGTGCGCGGTCAGCGTACCCACACCAATGCGCGCACGCGCAAGGGCCCGGCCAAGGCCATCGCCGGCAAGAAGAAGTAAGTTTTCGAATCCAATCGCGGCGTGTGGCGAACCGGGGATGACCCGTTCGCCACGCGCCTTTCGTTCCACAGGTGTAGCCGCTGGCATTACGGCGGCGTTTGAGATCTCCAGGAAAGGTACTCAATGGGCAAGGAAGCCACCCGCGTTCGCCGACGTGAACGCAAGAACATCGCCTCCGGCGTTGCGCACGTGAACTCGTCGTTCAACAACACGACCATCACCATTACCGACGCGCAGGGCAACACGATTGCCTGGTCTTCCGCCGGCACGATGGGCTTCAAGGGCTCGCGCAAGTCGACCCCGTACGCGGCGCAGGTTGCCGCCGAGGACGTGTCGAAGAAGGCGCAGGAGCACGGCATGCGCACGCTGGAAGTCGAAGTCGCCGGTCCCGGTTCGGGCCGCGAGTCGGCGCTCCGCGCGCTCCAGGCCGCAGGCTTCACCGTCACCTCGATCCGCGACGTGACCACGATCCCGCATAACGGTTGCCGTCCCCGCAAGCGTCGGCGCGTTTGATACGAGGTTGCGGGCGCATCGGCGCCCGCAATGACTTTTGCAAGAAGCCGCAGGTGCGACCTGCGGCCTTTCTCCAACGCCAGTGTCTGCAACGGCAGTTCGACTGGCCTGTATGGGTGAAACAGTGACGATCCAGAAAAATTGGCAAGAACTGATTCGGCCGAACAAGCTCCAGGTCACGCCCGGCAGCGATCCGGCCCGCTTCGCGACCATCGTCGCCGAGCCGCTCGAGCGCGGCTTTGGCCAGACCCTCGGCAACGCGCTGCGCCGCATCCTGCTCTCCTCGCTCCAGGGCGCGGCGGTGCAGTCGGTGCACATCGACGGCGTGCTGCACGAGTTCTCCTCGATCGCTGGCGTCCGTGAGGACGTCACCGACATCGTGCTGAACATCAAGGACATCTCGATCAAGATGCAGGGCGAAGGCCCCAAGCGCATGGTCGTGAAGAAGCAGGGCCCGGGCGTCGTCACCGCCGGCGACATCCAGACCGTCGGCGACGTCGTCGTGCTCAACCCGGACCTCCAGATCTGCACGCTCGACGAGGGCGCCGAGATCCGCATGGAGTTCACGGTCGCGACCGGCAAGGGCTACGTGCCCGCCGAGCGCAACCGTCCCGAGGACGCGCCGATCGGCCTGATCCCGGTCGACAGCCTGTACTCGCCGGTCCGCAAGGTCTCCTACAAGGTCGAGAACACCCGCGAGGGCCAGATCCTCGACTACGACAAGCTGACCATGACGATCGAGACCAACGGCGCGATCTCGCCGGATGACTCGGTGGCTTACGCCGCCCGCATCCTCCAGGATCAGCTCAACGTGTTCGTCAACTTCGAAGAGCCGCGCAAGGAAGTCGCCCAGGAGATCATCCCGGACCTCGCCTTCAACCCGGCCTTCCTCAAGAAGGTGGACGAGCTCGAGCTGTCGGTGCGTTCGGCCAACTGCTTGAAGAACGACAACATCGTCTACATCGGCGACCTCGTGCAGAAGAGCGAAGCGGAAATGCTCCGCACCCCGAACTTCGGCCGCAAGTCGCTGAACGAGATCAAGGAAGTGCTGGCCCAGATGGGTCTGCATCTCGGCATGGAAGTGCCGGGCTGGCCGCCGGAGAACATCGACGAGCTCGCCAAGCGCTTCGAGGATCACTACTGAGATTCGTTGTTCCGGGGCGATGCGCAAGCATCGAACCCGGAATCTCGAGATTCCGGGTTCGGCTCTGCGAGTCGCCCCGGAATGACGACCGGGCGAACGCAGGCAGCCCACCTGAGCAACATGTCCGACGAACCGTCGCGGCAGTTTTAACGTAAGGAATAGTTACATGCGTCACGGCAAGGTTCATCGGAAGCTCAACCGCACGGCCGAGCACCGCAGGGCGATGTTCGCCAACATGGCGGCCGCGCTGATCAAGCACGAGCAGATCGTCACCACGCTCCCGAAGGCGAAGGAATTGCGCCCGATCGTGGAGAAGCTGGTCACCCTCGGCAAGAAGGGCGGGCTGTCCATGCGCCGCCAGGCCATCTCCGAGATGCGCGACAAGGATCAGGTCAGGAAGCTCTTCGACGTGCTCGCGACCCGCTACAAGGACCGCCAGGGCGGCTACACCCGCATCATCAAGGCCGGCTTCCGCTACGGCGACAACGCCGCGATGGCCGTGATCGAGTTCGTCGATCGCGACGTCGATGCCAAGGGCCAGGATTCCGGTCCGGTGCAGGAGAAGGAAGCCGAGGCGGCGTAAGCCGTTTCAGCAGGTACGGAATTGAAAGCGGCGCCCTCGGGCGCCGCTTTTGTTTTGGGACTGGCGAAGATCGGCGAGACTATTCTTCCTTGATCCCCGCCCTTTGCGCGATCTCCTTCATCTCGGCGGTCTCCTTGCCGATGGCTCCTGCCCAATCGCTGTAGCGCATGAAGCCTGGTTCGAAGCCGACCTTGGTGAAGCGCTCGATTACGGAAGGGCTGTTGATGATCTCCTCCAGCGTCGCCGACAGCTTGTCGCGAACGGCCGGCGGCAGCCCCTTGGGCGCGACCACCGCGCCCCAGGACGCGAAGTCGATGTTGCCATAGCCGAGTTCGGCAAGCGTCGGCACGTCGGGCAGGTAGGGCGTGCGTTTGCCCGAGAACACCGCGAGCACCTTGACGGTGCCCGCCTCGAGCTGCGGCTTCACGGCGATCACGGTGTCGACGTGGTACTGAATGTGCTTGCCGATGAGGTCGTTCATCGCCGGTGCACTGCCCTTGTAGGGCAGGTGGACCATCTTGACCCCGGCACTGGACTTGAACAGCTCGCCGGCGAAATGCGAGACGGTGGCAACGCCGAAGGATGCGAGCGACAGCTTGTCGGGATTGGCCTTCGCTTCGGCGACCAGCGCAGCCACGTCGTTGACCGGATTGTCCTTGTAGGTGACCAGCGCCAGCGTGATCTTGCCGACCTGGCCGAGCGGCTCGAAATCCTTGGCCGCGTCGTAAGGCACGCTTTCCTTCACGGCTGCCGGCAGCGTGAAGCTCGAGTTCGAGCTGAAGAACAGGGTGTATCCGTCAGGCGCCGAGCGCGCGACTTCCTTTGCCGCGATCGTGGTGCCGCCCCCGGGACGGTTCATGATGATCACGGGCTTGCCGAGCCGCGTCTCCAGTTCGCTGCCGATGATGCGCGCGATCACGTCGGAGGCGCCGCCCGGCGGGAAGGGGCAGATCAATTGCAACGATTTTTCCGGATAGACCGTTTGAGCGGGCGCGAGCGAATTGCCGCCCATCAGGCCGACCAGTCCGAGGAAAATCGTGAGAGCCGTTCGCTTCATCGCATAGTTCTTCCGTGTTCACATGAGACGCCGTGCTGCTAGCAATAATCGTTCCAGCAGCGGTTCAGGCAAAGTGTCTACGTTGTCGCAGGAAAAGTGCTCGGCGTCTCACTGATTGGTGAGCGCCGATTGCGGCCCGATCCGCCGCGCCCGATATTCGCATCATCGATCTGATGGAGATACTACATGGACATCGACCTTTCCGGAAAAACTGCACTGGTGACCGGCTCGACCGCTGGCATCGGCCACGCCATTGCCAAAGGCCTTGCCGCCTCGGGCGCGAGCGTCGTGATCAACGGGCGTGGCCAGGACAAGGTCGATGCCGCCGTGCGCAAGCTGGAAGCGGCGGGTGGCAAGGTGCGCGGCATTGCTGCCGACGTGTCGACCGCATCGGGCTGCAAGGCGCTTGTGGCGGCACTGCCGGAGGTAGACATCCTCATCAACAATGCCGGGATCTTCGAGCCAAAGGACTTTTTCGAGATCCCCGACGAGGACTGGAGCCGCTTCTTCGAGGTCAACGTCATGAGCGGCGTGCGGCTGTCGCGCGCGTATCTGAAGGGCATGCTCAAGCGCAACTGGGGCCGCATCGTCTTCATCTCCTCTGAATCCGGCCTCAACATTCCCGTCGAGATGATTCACTACGGCATGAGCAAGACCGCCCAGCTCTCGGTCGCGCGCGGCCTGGCGCAGCTCACCCGCGGCACCGGCGTCACCGTCAATTCCGTGCTGCCGGGCCCGACCATGTCGGAGGGTGTCGAGACCTTCGTGAAGGATCTCGCGAAACAAAACGGTCAGTCGGTGGATGAAGCCGCAGCCAATTTCGTCAAGCAGCATCGCCCGAGCTCGCTGATCCAGCGCTTCGCCAGCGTCGACGAGATCGCCAACATGGTGGTCTATGTTGCGTCGAAGGAAGCTTCCGCGACCAACGGCGCGGCGTTGCGCGCGGAAGGCGGCATCGTCAACACGATTGCCTGAGGCGACGCAGATGCCGGCCTATGTGATCTCCGAGGTCGAGGTGCGCGACAGGAGTGCGATGGAGGCCTATCGCGCGCTTGCGGCGCAGACGATCGCGCAATACGGCGGCCGTTACCTCGCGCGCGGCGGGGCCGCCGAGGTGGTGGAGGGCGGCCCGCCGCCGAAGGCCATGATCATCGTCGAGTTTCCGTCGATGGTCCGCGCGCGCGAATGGTACGCGTCGGCGGAATATGCCGAGGCGTTGAAGCTGCGGCAGACGGCGCTGGAGCGGCGGCTGTTGTTCGTCGAGGGTGTCGCGCCCTAACGGCACTCGTCATGGCCGGGCTTGTTCCGGCCATCCACGTGTGGCCTCGGGCGAAAACGTCCGTGGATGCCCGGGTCAAGCCCGGGCATGACGGAGCCTTTGGCTGCTACCACCCCTCCAGCACGATCTTGCCGCGCGACTTGCCGCTCTCGAGCAGCGCGTGCGCGCGCTTGAGGTTGGCCGCGTTGATCGTGCCGAAGGTCTGGTCGAGCGTGGTGCGGAGCACGCCCTTGTCGATGAGATCGGCGACGTCATCGAGCAGATGATGCTGCGCGATCATGTCAGGCGTCTGGAACGAGGAGCGCGTGAACATCGATTCCCAGTGCACAGAGATCGCCTTGCCCTTGAATGCGGCAACCGCGAACTCGGGCGGATCGTCGATCAGGCCGAACCGGCCCTGCGGCGCCATGAACTCGGCGATCGCCTTGTAGTGCTGATCGGTGAAGGTGAGGCTCGCCACCAGCGCCACCGGCGGCAGCTTGAGCTTCTCGATCTGCTCCTTCATCGGCTTGCCGTGGTCGATCACCGCATGCGCGCCGAGATCGAGGCACCATTTCTGCGACTCCGGCCGTGTCGCGGTCGCGAGCACCGTCAGCCCGGTGAGGCGGCGGGCGAGCTGGATCAGGATCGAGCCGACGCCGCCGGCGCCGCCCGTGATCAGCAGCGTGCGCGGATCGACGCTCTTGCCCGGCACCGCGCCGAGCCGATCGAACAGCAACTCCCACGCGGTGATGGAGGTGAGGGGGAGCGCGGCGGCTTGCGCAAACGAGAGCGACTTCGGCTTGTTGCCGACGATGCGCTCGTCGACCAGGTGGAATTCGGAGTTGGTGCCCGGACGCTGGATCGAACCCGCGTAGAACACCTCGTCGCCCGGCTTGAACAGCGTGACCTCGGGGCCGACCGCGTCGACCACGCCGGCCGCGTCATAGCCCAAGATCTTCGTCTCGCCCTCGGGCGGCGCGGCGCGCTTGCGCACCTTGTAGTCGACCGGATTGGCCGATATCGCCTTCACGGCGACGCGGATGTCGCGTCCCTTGGGCTCGGGTTTTGCGGTCTCGAAATCGATCAACGCGTCCTGATCCTCGATCGGAAGCGACTTCTTGTAGCCGACGGCCTTCATGGCTTGTCTCCATCAGATGGCGCGCAGCTTGTGATGTGCGCCCGGCCTGCTAACTGTCCCGCTGGCCCCGGTTTGGCAAGTACTGTAAATTCGGGGATATAGTCCCTGTTTGGATACTATTGGGAAAACACGGATGAAGCGGCGAGATTTTACCCGGCGTCCCGGCTGCTCGGTCGAGGCGACGCTGGACCTGATCGACGGCAAGTGGAAGGGCGTGATCCTCTACCACCTCCAGGACGGCACCCAGCGCTTCGGCGAGCTACGCCGCCGGATGCCCGGCATCACCCAGCGCATGCTGACAAAACAGCTGCGCGCGCTGGAGGAGGACAAGCTCGTCATCCGCAAGGTCTATGCCGAAGTGCCGCCGCGGGTGGAGTATTGCCTCTCCGAACTCGGCGAGAGCCTCAGGCCGGTGATCGATATCCTGAAGGCGTGGGGCGAGAGCCACCAGCAGCGGCTGACCTGCGCGCCGGCGCCCGAGGCGGAACCGGTCAAGAAGCCGAAGCGAGCAGCGTAGTGAGAGGTTGGCCGCCAAGCTCTCGGTGTCGTCCCGGCGAAGGCCGGGACCCATAACCACAGAGGCACGTTGTGACGCGAGCCGGCAACTCCGAGCCTTCGCCAAACTACTCCCTGTGGCTATGGGTCCCGGGTTCGCGCATTCGCGCGCCCCGGGACGACGAGTTCAGAACGCGAACTGCGTGCGCATCGCGACGGCGTCGAACTTCGAGCCGACATCGGCGGTCGAAATCGGCGAGGCCTGCCGCGACACCGTGCCATGCAGATAGTCGAGCATGAAGCGGACGTTGCCGTTGACGTACCAGTTGAGCGCCAGCGTGTAGACGGTCTGCCGTCCGCCGGCGATGCCCGCGGCGGTTGCCAGCTGATTATTCAAATCCATAGTGGAATAGCGGCCGGCGATCTCCCAGGCGCCCCAGCCACCGCCATCGAGCGAGAACGGATGATCTGGCTTGACGCCGCCATAGGCGGCGTTCGCTGGATTGTACTTGCGCGATTCCCCGGTCAAGACGTAGGCCGCTTCCGCGTAGCCGCCCTGGAATTTCAGGTTTGGCGCTCCGATTAACGGCACGCTGGTGTTCGCGTTGCGATCGACGTTGAACCAGTAGTATTCGCCCTGGAGGAACAGCGATCCATAGGTCGCGGCGGCTTCGACACCATAAACCTGGGCGCCCGAGACATTGGCAATCGCACCGGTCGAGATCAGCGTCGTGGGATCGATGCGCAGCTCGGGACGATCGCTGAGCGTGAGTGTTTGCGTGTTGGCGACCAGATTGCGCGGCGGCTGAATCAGCCACTGTGCGTCGCCTCCGAGATGCACCGAGTAGTCGTTGCCGCTGACGATCTGGCCTGCAACGCGGGCCGTCGCGCCGTATTGCTCGCTGGTGCCGGGAGGTGAGACGCTGGACGCTGAGTGAATCGCACCCGTGGTCGGGCCAGTCACGTATGCGCCGGCCCAGAACACGTCGTTGTACCAGCGGGCGCCGACGGCAGAACGGAAGTCGCCGGCGGCGATGTTTTGCGCAATGACACCGACCGAAGCCCGTTCCATGAAAGGAAGATCGTTGGAGCTCATGGATTCATCCATGGTCCAGGCAAGGTCCATAATGCCGGCTTCGATCGCCATCTTGCCGCCGAACGGCTTCAGCCCGGTGTAGCTGATATACGCGTTCTCGATGCCGGACGTGCCTCCGCCGGGCAGGAAGCCGACAGGAGTAGCGCCGGCGGCCCCCGTGCCGCCGAAGCCGTCAGCCGAACCGCCGAAATCGTAGATCAGCGCGAAATTCCAGTCGTTGAAGAATTTGCCGGCAAGGCCGATGCGCGCGCGGCGGACGTTCTCGCCGCTGTCGAGCTTCTGCGGCACTGTGGCCGCGGTGTTGGGACGATAATCATAGCCGCCGACATCCCAATGCACGCGGCCGGTGATGCCGACGCAGTTCGCCCCATCGGCAGTACAGATGGTCGGCCGGTTGTTCGGCATCGTCACGACGACACCGGAGGCGGGTGCCGGTCCCTTGAGCGGGATTGCAGCGTTGGCGTTGGCCACGACCGCTTTCGCTTCCGAGCGCGCTTCGGCTTTGGCTTCGGCCTTCGCCTCGGCCTTGGCTTTCGCCGTGGCCGCCGTGTTCGCCGCGGTCTGGCTCTGGAGCTTGTCGAGCTTCTGCTCCAGCATCTTCAGCTGCTGCTTCAGCAGCGCGATCTCCTGCTCGCTGCTGCTTGCCGATTGGGCCTGGGCCTGCGATGCCGCCAGCACACCGGCGAGACCAATCGCCGTGGCCGCAATTCTTGTCCTGCTCATGTCACGCCTCCATCGATTGACGAACTTCCCCAAGTTGCAGGCGGAGAGCCTAGGAACGATCGATGACTGCCCCGCGACGGCGCGCCCCGGTTGCGTGGTTCCCACTGATGCAAATTCGCCGCAACCGAATCCGCCTTGCATCACAATGCAAGATGACGCGCATCATGCCAATCCACAGCGCCGGGCAAATTGCCATTTCTTACGCGGGGCGTGTATGCGGCAGGCGGCGGAAGGGGGTGAATATTGCCGTCCCGCGCCCTTCTATTGGGGGGCGAACGCGCCTATATTCCGGCGTCTTTTCCAAGAGGTAGGAATGTTTCGATCGACCTGGACCGCCGTCGTCACGGCATTGTGCATAGCCTTTTCGGCCCACTTCAATCCGGCTGCGGCGCAGGACCGTCGGGTCCCGTCGTCGCCGGCCGAGCTGCGGCTGTCCTATGCGCCGATCGTGCAGCGGGTGCAGCCGGCCGTCGTCAACGTCTATGCCGCCAAGGTGGTGCAGAACCGCAATCCGCTGCTCGACGACCCGATCTTCCGCCGCTTCTTCGGCGTGCCCGGCCAGCAGCCCGAGCAGATGCAGCGCTCGCTCGGCTCCGGCGTCATCGTCGATTCGTCGGGCCTCGTCGTCACCAACGTCCACGTCATCGAGGGTGCGGACCAGGTCAAGGTGTCGCTGTCGGACAAGCGCGAGTTCGAGGCCGAGATCCTGTTGAAGGATTCCCGCACCGATCTCGCCGTGTTGCGCCTGAAGGACACCAAGGAGAAATTCCCGACGCTCGACTTCACCAACTCGGACGAGTTGCTGGTCGGTGACGTCGTGCTCGCGATCGGCAATCCCTTCGGCGTCGGCCAGACCGTGACTCACGGCATCATCTCGGCGCTCGCGCGTACGCAGGTCGGCATCACCGACTACCAGTTCTTCATCCAGACCGATGCGGCGATCAATCCCGGCAATTCCGGCGGTGCGCTGGTGGACATGAGCGGCAAGCTTGCCGGCATCAACACCGCGATCTATTCGCGCTCCGGCGGCTCGCAGGGCATCGGCTTTGCGATCCCCGCCAACATGGTGCGCGTCGTTGTCGCCTCCGCCAAGAGCGGCGGCAAGGCGGTCAAGCGTCCCTGGCTCGGCGCCAAATTGCAGACGGTGACGCCCGAGATCGCCGAAAGCCTCGGCTTGCGTTCGCCGACTGGTGCCTTGGTCGCGAACGTGGTCTCGAACGGCCCCGCAGCGAAGGCCGGCCTGAAATCCTCCGATCTCATCACCGGCATCGACGGCCAGACCGTGGATGACCCCAACGCCTTCGACTACCGCTTCGCGACGCGTCCGCTCGGCGGCACCGCGCAGATCGACGTGCAGCGCGGCGGCAAGCCGGTCAAGCTGACGGTGGCGCTGGAGACCGCGCCCGATGCCGGCCGCAACGAGCTCGTCATCACCGCGCGTTCGCCGTTCCAGGGCGCCAAGGTCTCGACCATCACGCCGGCGGTTGCCGACGAGCTGCATCTGGACGCCGACACCGAAGGCGTCGTGATCGCCGATCTTGGCGGCGACAGCGCCGCGGCGAATGTCGGCTTCCAGAAGGGCGACATCATCCTGGCCGTCAACAACCAGAAGATCAGCAAGACCGGCGACCTCGAAAAGGCCGCGGGTGAGCGGCCGCGGGTCTGGCGCATCACGCTGGTGCGCGGCGGGCAGCAGATCAACGTCACGCTGGGCGGATGAGTCCGAAGCGACCACAGGAGACGCCAACTCTCTTTGCCGCGGCGGGGCTCGATCACGAGGCTCCGCATCCGCTGCCGGACCGGCTGCGCCCGCGCGCGTTGTCGGAGGTCGTCGGCCAGGATCACATCCTCGGCCCCGACGGCGCGCTGACGCGCATGCTGGAGACGCGCACGCTCGGCTCGCTGGTGTTCTGGGGCCCGCCCGGCACCGGCAAGACCACGGTGGCGCGGCTGCTGGCGGATGCGACCGACCTGCATTTCGAGCAGATCTCAGCGGTGTTCTCCGGCGTCGCGGACCTGAAGAAGGCCTTCGACGCCGCGCGTGCCCGCCGCGAGATGGGCAAGGGCACGCTCCTGTTCGTCGACGAGGTGCACCGCTTCAACCGCGCCCAGCAGGATTCGTTTCTTCCTGTCATGGAAGACGGCACGGTGGTCATGGTCGGCGCCACCACCGAAAACCCGTCCTTCGAGCTCAACGCGGCGCTTCTGTCGCGTGCGCGCGTACTGGTGTTTCGCTCGCTCGACGCCGCCGCGATCGAAAAGCTGTTTGCGCATGCCGAGGAGGTCGAGGGCCGCAAGCTGCCGCTCGATGCGGAAGCACGCGCGGTGCTGGTGCGCATGGCCGACGGCGATGGAAGGGCATCGCTGACGCTCGCCGAAGAGGTTTGGCGTTCGGCGCGGACGGATGAGATTTTCAATGCCGCGCAGTTGCAGGATATCCTGCAACGCCGCGCGCCGATCTACGACAAGTCGGCCGACGGTCATTACAACCTGATCTCGGCGCTGCATAAGTCGGTGCGCGGCTCCGATCCCGACGCCGCGCTGTATTATCTGGCGCGCATGTTGGACGCCGGCGAGGACCCGCTGTTCCTGGCCCGCCGCGTCGTGCGCATGGCGGTCGAGGACATCGGCCTTGCCGATCCGCAGGCGCTCGTCATCGCCAATGCCGCCAAGGACGCCTTCGACTTCCTCGGCCATCCAGAAGGCGAGCTCGCCATCGCGCAGGCCGTGGTCTATCTCGCCACTGCGCCGAAATCGAACGCGGTCTACACCGCCTTCGGTGCCGCCATGCAGACCGCAAAGCAGGCCGGCTCGCTGCTGCCGCCAAAGCACATCCTCAATTCTCCGACCAAGCTGATGAAGTCGGAAGGCTACGGCGCAGCTTACGAATACGACCACGACGCCCCCGACGCCTTCTCCGGCCAGGACTACTTTCCGGAAGCCCTGGGCCGCCAGACCTTCTACGACCCGCCCGAGCGCGGTTTCGAGCGGGAGATCAGGAAGCGGCTGGACTATTGGGCCAAGCTGCGGAAGGAGCGGGGCGGCTCGCGGTAGAAACGGCCATTTCGCCGTGACGGGAGCCGGCTTTTAGGGTACGCAGGCAACCATGAGCCGTCGCATCAAGAGAATGAACCCGAAGCCCCGTTCGCGTGACGAGCGCGATGACGCACGTCCGTTCAAGGCGCGCAGCGCCAAGAAGGCGGGGCCGCGGCCTGGCGCCAAACCGGGTGCGAAGCCGCCGCGTTTTGCGGCCGAGCGTGCCGAGCGGCGCCCGCCCAAAGCTGCTGCGCCCGAGGCGTCGACGCCGGCGAAGCCCGTCGAGGCGCTGCTGCCGACCAAGGTGCAGACCGTCAAGGTGACGGCCGACGAGAACAACATGCGCGTTGATCGCTTCCTCGAGGCGCGCTTTCCCGGCCTGTCGTTCTCCCACATCCAGCGCGTCGTCCGCAAAGGCGAGCTCCGCGTCGATGGCAAGCGTGTCGACAGCAAAGATCGACTGGAGGAGGGCCAGAGCGTCCGCATTCCGCCGCTGAAGCTCGACACGCCGAAGGCCGCCGGCGAGCTATCGGAAGGCGCCCAAAAGACGCTTGCCGCGCTGAAGGAGATGACGATCTACGAGGACGACGACGTCCTCGTGCTGAACAAGCCGGCCGGACTTGCCGTGCAGGGCGGCTCGGGCATGACACGGCACATCGACCAGATGCTGGAGGTGATGCGCGATGCCAAGGGCCAGAAGCCGCGCCTCGTGCACCGCATCGACAGGGAGACGTCGGGCTGCCTGCTGATCGCCAAGACGCGATTTGCCGCCTCGCATCTGACCGGTGCCTTCCGTTCGCGGTCCGCGCGAAAAACCTATTGGGCGCTGGTGCCGGGTCTGCCGAAGCCGAAGCAGGGTCGCATCTCGACCTTCCTTGCGAAGGAAGAGAGCGAGGACGACACCATCATGCGCATCGCCCAGCACGGCGATGAGGGCGCCAGCCACGCGGTGACCTATTATGCCGTGGTCGAGACCGCCGGCAACAAGCTGACCTGGGTGTCGTTGAAGCCGGTGACGGGCCGCACCCATCAGCTCCGCGCGCATATGGAGCATATCGGCCATCCCATCGTCGGCGATCCCAAATATTTCAACATTGAGAACTGGCAGCTGCCGGGCGGGCTGCAAAACCGGCTGCATCTGCTCGCGCGCCGCATCGTCATTCAGCATCCGCGCGGCGGCGTGATCGACGCAACCGCCCCGCTGCCGCCGCACATGCAGCAGTCGTGGAATCTGCTCGGGCTCGATGCAAGCCGGTTCGATCCGATCGAGAACGCGCCGGAAGAGTAGGGGCGCGCGAACGAGTAAGGCGCGGGACTAGCCACGTTCTCGCTGTCATCGCCCGCGAAGGCGGGCGATCCAGTATTCCAGAGACCGGCGTTAGAGAGCTCGCTCTCACCACATCCGCCGCGGCGTACTGGATGCCCCGCCTTCGCGGGGCATGACAGCGATGGTTGTGGGCACGTCCCCACACCCCCTCAATTCCGAAACTGCTCCAGAAACATGCGCAAGCTGTCGTGCGGGGTCTCGACATCCGTGATCAGCCAGCCTTCGGGGCCGTTGACGAGGATGAAGTTCAGCGTCACCCGGCGGCCGTGATTGTCGAAATTCGCCGCGACATAGGTCTTGTCGTATTGCCTCCGCACGACCGCGATCGCGACCGGGCCGAGCTTCCAGCTCGGGCTCTGCACCAGGAAATCATAGGGCTCGGCCCTCGGTGTGCTCCAGGCCTTGCGCAGCGGGAAATCGAAGAATTGCCGGGCGGTGGCGCCATCCCGCGGCAGGCCCTTTGACAGCTCCGGCACGCCCTGGCCGTAATGGGCATAGACGTTGCGGACCAGCGATTCCGGGCTTCGAAAGCCGGCCTCAGCCGCGGCCAGCCAAAGCCCGGCGACCAGGGCCACAATACCCGCAAGTTCCCTCATGCCTGCCGCTCGCTTTATCGGGCGCCGGTCTTGTCGTACAAGCCTAGCACTGAGCGAGTAGGGCCGAAAACTGAGATGCGCGAATTGTTCGACGAAGTTGCGAGGCAATCCCCGCGCGATCCACGCGAGGCGGCCCGCCAGTCCGCGCGCACGCCGCAGCGTAAGCGCTTCTACAAGGAGGCCGGCGTCGCCGGGACCGAAGGCGGCTTCGCCATCACGCTCGACGGCAAGCCGATCCGCACGCCGTCCGGCCGCCAGGTGGTGATCCCCTCACGCGCGCTGGCCGACGCGGTCGCCGCCGAATGGGCGGCCCAGGGCGAGACGATCGATCCCGTGACCATGCCGCTGACGCGGATCGCCAACAGCGTGGTCGAGGGCGTGGTCGATCGCGTCGAGCTCGTCAGGGACGATCTTGCAAAATATTTCGAGTCCGACCTGCTGTTCTATCGCGCCGGCCATCCCGAGGCGCTCGTGGCCCGCGAGGCCACGCATTGGGACCCCGTGCTGTTCTGGGCCGCGGAGACGCTGGGGGCGCATTTCATCCTGTCCGAGGGCGTCATGCATGTGAAGCAGCCGGACGAGGCCATTGAGGCCGCCCGCGCAGCCCTGCCCGGGGATGCCTGGTCGGTCGCGGCGCTCCATGTGGTGACGACCCTGACCGGCTCGGCGCTGCTGGCGCTGGCCCTGGCCCATGGCGTGCGCGAGGCCGACCAGGTCTGGGCCGCCGCCCATGTCGATGAGGACTGGAACACCGACCAATGGGGCGTGGACGAGGAGGCCGCGGCACGCCGGGCCGCCCGCGCGCGGGACTTCAACGCTGCCGTCGCAGTTCTGGCGGCGGTCGAGCCATCCGCCGCCGAAGGTCCTTAACGAGAGGTTTACGACGCCGGCGTTAGGGTGGCCCGTGCTCCTGGGCCCCTGAGATGGCGACGCCGATCAGTTCCATTACTCCCGTCAGTGCTGCCAGCCCCGTGGCTGATGCGGCGACGCCTGACCTCGTGCTTCAGGCCGGCAGCGTCGTCGACGCCAGAGTGGTCAGCGTACTCGCCGACAATCTGGTGCGGATCGCGATTGCAAATCTTTCCCTCGACGTGATGTCGGAAGTCGCGCTGTCGCCGGGACAAAATCTCCAGCTCGCGGTGTCGCAGAACGACGGCACCATCCGCCTCGCCGTCATGGGCGGCGCAGGCGAGGCGGCCGCCGATCAGGTCACGCTGACGCCGGCCGCGGCTTCGCTGGTCGACAGCCCGTCGCTCGTGCCGTCCGCGAGCGCGGCGCGCAACACTTTGAGCCCATCGGAGCAGGTCGCGGTCACGATGGCTTCGGCCGAGGCCGCGAGCAAGCAGGGCAGCCAGGCGCCGCTGTTCGCCAATCTGGCCTCCGTCGTGACCGGAAGCGGTCTGCCGGCGGGATTGAAGCAGGCGGTGCTGGACGTGCTGGCGCAGCAGACGCCGCTCAATACAGCGCTTGATGGCGGCGACATCGAATCCGCCTTCCAGAAGTCAGGGCTGTTTCTCGAGGCTTCGCTTGCCGCGGGCGCGATGCCGTCGTCGGGCGCGGTGCCGGACCTGAAGGCAGCGCTGCTGGTGCTGCGCCAGACGCTGGCCGCGACCTCAGGCGCGCTCGAGACCGGCGCGCCGCAGGCACCGGCGCAAGGCACCGCGCCGCCGACAAGCGTGACTCCCACGCCGCAGACCGCAGCGTCCGCACTTCAGGCGGCGGGCGAGGCCGCGCAAGCGGCATTGCCGTCGCCCAATCCGGAGATCGCCCAGCCGACGCAAATGCCGCGCGGCGCTGCGCTCGCAGCCGCCGTGCTGGCCGACATGGCGGGCGCAACACCGCAGGCGGCGGGCCCGCGAACCATGTCCGCAGGCCTTGCCGCGAGCCTCTTGCAGGAGGTCACGCAAAACCTGCCGCGCATGATCGGCAATTTGCCGGGCTCGAACAAGGCCGTGCCCGATGGCCACATCTTCGAGGCCGCCGCGCGCGCGACGCCACCGCCATTCCGCGGCGCGCTGCCGTCGCCGCAGTCCATCGCCTCGCCATCGATCGTGCCGGATACGCCGCTGGCTGCGACCGTGCACCGTCTGCTCGACGACACCAATGCCGCGATCGCGCGGCAGACCTTGCTCCAGGTCGCCTCGCTCCCCGATCGCACCGATGCCTCCGGGCACCGCGTCGATCCGGCCGTGCCGCAGTGGAATTTCGAGATTCCCTTTGCGACACCGCAGGGGACCGCCATGGCGCAGTTCGAGATCTCGCGCGACGGCGGCAACGAATCCGCAGATCCCGCCAAACGCGCCTGGCGTGCGCGCTTCACGCTCAACGTCGAGCCGGCCGGCCCCGTGCATGCCTTGATCACGCTGAACGGCGACAAGACCTTCGTGCGGATGTGGGCGGAGCGGCCGGCGACCGCGCAGCAACTCCGCGCCGGGATCGGTGATCTCAATCAGGCGCTGACCAGGGCCGAGCTCAAGCCCGGCGACATCGTGGTGCGCGACGGCACGCCGCCGCAGCCGGCACCGGCCCGCGCCGGCCACTTCCTGGATCGCGCCACATGAGCGACCAGTCCAAGCTCGCGATCGCGCTGCATTACGAGAAGGGCACCAACGCGCCGGTCGTCGTCGCCAAGGGCAAGGGCACGATCGGCGAAAAAATCGTCGAGATCGCCAGGGCCAACGACATCCCGATCGAGGAGAACGAAATCCTGGCCGGAGCGCTGTCCAAGGTCGAGCTTGGCGAGGAGATCCCGCCCGATCTCTACAAGGCCGTCGCCGAAGTGCTGGTGTTCGTGCTGCGGCTGTCGGGCCGGGCTAGGTAGCTGTCATCGTTTCACCATGATAGCGGCTGCATGGTCGCCGCCAATTCCATCGCTCAACGGACATTCACGTGATCACTCGCCGTTTCACCCTCGGCCTTCTCGCCGCAACCGCGATCCTGCCGTCGCGTGCGCTCGCCCATGTCGCGCCGCCGCGCAACGAGATCCGCGACAGCCTGGCAAAACGCTTCGCCGATCTCGGCACATCAGGCACCTTTGTCGGCTACAAGGTCGAGGACTATCTGATCGTCGCCAGCGACAAGGAGCGCTCGGGCGAGGGCAAGCTGCCGGCCTCGACCTTCAAGATCCCGAACTCGCTGATCGCGCTGGAGACCGGCGTGGTCACAGATCCCGACAAGGACGTGTTCCCCTGGGACGGCGTGAAGCGCGGAATCGAGGCGTGGAACAAGGATCACACGCTGCGCAGTGCGATCGCGGTCAGTGCGGTGCCGGTCTATCAGGAGATCGCGCGCCGGATCGGGCAGGAGCGCATGCAGAAGTACGTCGATCTGTTCGACTATGGCAATCGCGACATCGGCGGCGGCATCGACCAGTTCTGGCTCACAGGCGCTTTGCGCATCGATCCGGTCGAGCAGATCGATTTCGTCGACCGGCTGCGGCGGCGCGCGCTGCCGATTTCCAAGCGCAGCCAGGATCTCGTCGCTGACATCCTGCCGGTGACCAAGGTCGGCGATAGCGTCATCCGCGCCAAGTCCGGCCTCCTGGGCGCCGAGCGCGGCGAGCCGTCGCTGGGCTGGATGGTCGGCTGGGCCGAGAAGGGCGAGGCGCACACCGTGTTCGCGCTCAACATGGACTGCACCGAGCCGCGCCTCGTCGGCGAGCGCATGCCGCTGACGCAAGCCTGCCTTGCCGAGATCGGCGCGGTCTGAGCGCAACTGCGCTGATCTGCTGCCTCACAAGCCTCCGTCCTCATCCTGAGGAGCCCGCGTAGCGGGCGTCTCGAAGGATAGTTGCGGGGCGAGATCGGGGCCTTCATGGTTCGATACGCGCGTCCCGCGCTCCTCTCGTCATTGCGAGCGCGCCTCTCGCCACGCGTCATTGCGAGCGCAGCGAAGCAATCCAGAGCCCCTCCGCGGAAAGATTCTGGATTGCTTCGCTGCGCTCGCAATGACGGAGTATGGGGCGCTGCCGTCGCCTGGCCAAGCTTGAACAGAAGTAGGGTGGGCAAAGGCGCGCAGCGCCGTGCCCACCATCTCTCCACACGGTGATCCGTAGTAGGTGGGCACGCTTCGCTTTGCCCACCCTACGGCATCGCGTCTCATGGTGAGGAGCCCGCAAAGCGGGCGTCTCGACAGGGGCCCGGCTGCCTTTCATCCCAGCTTGAACAGCGCCTGCAAGAATTCCTCCACGGCCTTGCGCGACTCGGCGGCGGTTGCGGGATTGCCGCCGACATGGGGATTGAGCTCGACGCAGGCGTCCCTGTAGGTGAAGGGCGCCTGCGTGCTGGCGTTCATCAGCACGCCGCCGTCGCCTTCCTTGATCTGGCAATTGCGCACGGTCTGCGCGTTGGCTGAGACAGCCACGGTGGCGACGCCGAGCAGGCCGCTGTCGAAGCCGTGGGCGCTATCGGGGTATTCGGTCAGCACCACGTCGCGCCCGGCGGTCTTGAGTCGCTCGACGAAGGCCTTGCAGCTTTTCACGGGGTTGTAGTCGTCTGGCGTGCCGTGGAAGATGCGGATCGGGCGCGCCGTGACCTCGGTATCGCCGACATAGCTCGTCGAGCAATCCGGATAGAACGGGATATAGGCGGCGAACTGGATGCCGGACTTGTTCCAGAGCTTGTTGAAGCGGTCGAGGCTAGCATAGAGCGTTGCCTGTCCGCCGCGCGAAAAGCCCATCAGCACGATGCGGTCAGGATCGACGCGGGGATGCTTCGCCAAAATCTCGAGCGAGCGGTAGATGTCGACGATCAGATTGAGCCGGCCGAGCAGGGCCTGGTTCGGTCCGACCACCGTCAGTCCGCGGCCGGTGAAGCCGTCGATCACGAAGGTCGAGATGCCCATGGCGTTGAAGGCGTGGACCCAGGCTTCCGTGGTGGCGCCGACGCCGCTGGAGCCGTGCATCAGCACCACGACGGGGAGTTTTCCACTGCCCTGCGCGACGCGGAATTCGCCCGCGACCGTCACCGGCTTGCCGGCGGCCGCATCGCCGCTGAGGAATTGCTGGTCGGAGAGGGTGAGCGAGGGGATCGGGTAGATCTCGGCGCGGGTGGCGACTTCCTTGGGAAGGGATTGCGCGCTGGCGAGCGCGGTTGAGGCGCAAAGCGCGATGAGTGCGGCAGCGACGCGGAATGCCCTCGGCATCGGATTCTCCCTGATATTTTTTTGCAGTAGAACAACGGGCTCGCGCGCTGTCAATTTGGTGCGCGGCGGCCTCAGGCCTTGTCGGCCGTCTTCTTCGTCGTCAGCGCCTGGTCTATGGCAAAGCCGCCGATCTCGCTCATGGCCTGCGAGATCACGTCGCCGCTTCTGGCAAAGCCACCGGAGAGATAATCGAACTGCGTCCGCGCCAGCCGCAGCACCTCGATCGGCACGGAGACCACGGTCTCGTTGAAGCTATCGACGGAGGCGCGTAGCGTATCGAGCTCGGTGCTGAGCTTGCCGATGTGGCTTTCCGCGGCCTGCATCAGGCCGAGCAGCTTGCCGCGCTCGGCATCGAACGCCGCACGCTCGGCTGCCGCAGCCGCCGTCACCTCGGTAAGCTGTGCCCGCAGCGCCTCGATCTGGGCGACCATGGCGTCGGAGGCAAGCTCGGCGGCCTCGCGCAGCTCGACATGGCGTGTGTTCTCTTCATGCTGCTGATGATAGAGCCGCTCGGCTGACTTCGCCCGCTGCGTCAGCGACTCGATCAGGCTTGCGGCACGCAGCAGCATCTCGCCGTTCCGTCCCGACACCATGCTGGCCATGCGCCGCAGGAAGTCGACGGTTTCGGACGACGAGTTCGGCGGCAGGGGGACGACCGTCGCGGACATGAGGTGATGCTTGCAGTCAGACGTGAGGACCGCCGCCGTACCGACTGGGCTCACGCAACATTCGGCGCCTGATCGTAAGCCCGAAGCAAGCCTGAATCGGCGCGCCGGGTCAACCGACCAGCACGGACAAAATCGATCATCCCGCCGCCAGGTCGCGCGCGGGATCAGGCGTCCTTCTGCCGGCCAATCCGCCCGAGATGGGTAAAGCCGAACCCGGCCGAGTATTTCAGGCCATAGCCCAGCGCCCGGTCGATGCCGATATGGGCCAGCCAGATCAAGGCGATGGACAAGGTGAGCGGCGAGGCGAGGCCGAAGCCCAGCGTCAGCAGCGCCACCGGCGCCATGTAGCTGTGGGCGGCGTTGTAGACCAGCGCGCCGAACCTGGCGTCCGAAAGGTATGCCAGGAAGCTCAGGTCGGGCACGAAGAAGAGCACGGCAAACACCAGCCAGGACCCATCCCAGGCCCAGTAGAGCATCACCATCCCTGCGAACAGGGTCAGGCCCTCCAGCCGCAGCAGGATGTTGACACCGCCCGTCACAGTGCCGGTCTCGGCCGTTCCTTGGTCCATCGTCGCCTCCCAGGCAAAACTCTGTAATTCCTTGCGCTTTCCCGCTGCGGCAAGGCAGCCCTGCGAGCCCGAAAGCGGCTTCCCGGCCCGCAAAATGCCGTGTTAGAACCCCCGGCAATCGCATTTAGGCTAAGAACTGGCGGGAGCAAATGAAACATATCCTGGACGCCCTTGAAGATCGTCGTGCCGGCGCAAAGCTCGGCGGCGGGGAGAAGCGCATCGAGGCGCAGCACGCCCGCGGCAAGCTGACCGCGCGCGAGCGCATCGAGCTCCTGCTCGACAAGGGATCGTTCGAGGAGTTCGACATGTTCGTCGAGCACCGCTCCACCGAATTCGGCATGGAGAAGAACAAGATCCCGGGTGACGGCGTCGTCACCGGCTGGGGCACCGTCAACGGCCGCAAGACTTTTGTCTTTGCCAAGGATTTCACGGTGTTCGGCGGCTCGCTGTCCGAGACCCACGCGCTGAAGATCACCAAATTGCAGGACATGGCGATGAAGGCGCGGGCGCCCATCATCGGCCTTTATGACGCGGGCGGCGCCCGCATCCAGGAGGGCGTCGCCGCGCTCGCCGGCTATTCCTATGTGTTCCGCCGCAACGTGCTCGCTTCCGGCGTGATCCCGCAGATCTCCGTCATCATGGGCCCCTGCGCCGGCGGCGACGTCTATTCGCCCGCGATGACCGACTTCATCTTCATGGTGAAGAACACCAGCTACATGTTCGTCACCGGCCCCGACGTCGTGAAGACCGTCACCAACGAGGTCGTCACCGCCGAAGAGCTCGGCGGCGCCTCGGTGCACGCCACGCGCTCCTCGATCGCCGATGGCGCCTTCGAGAACGACGTCGAGACGCTGCTGCAGATGCGGCGCCTGATCGACTTCCTGCCGTCCAACAACACCGACGGCGTGCCGGAATGGCCGAGCTTCGACGACATCGGCCGCGTCGACATGTCCCTGGACACGCTGATCCCCGACAATCCGAACAAGCCCTACGACATGAAGGAGTTGATCCTGAAGGTCGTGGACGAGGGCGACTTCTTCGAGATCGCGGAGTCCTTTGCCAAGAACATCGTCACCGGCTTCGGCCGCATCGCCGGCCGTACCGTCGGCTTCGTCGCCAACCAGCCGATGGTGCTGGCCGGTGTGCTCGACAGCGACGCCTCGCGGAAAGCGGCGCGCTTTGTTCGTTTTTGCGATGCCTTCAACATCCCGATCGTCACCTTCGTGGACGTGCCGGGCTTCCTGCCCGGCACCGCGCAGGAATATGGCGGCCTGATCAAGCACGGCGCCAAGCTCCTGTTCGCCTATTCGCAGTGCACCGTGCCGCTGGTCACCATCATCACCCGCAAGGCCTATGGCGGCGCCTTCGACGTCATGGCCTCCAAGGAGATCGGCGCCGACATGAACTACGCCTGGCCGACCGCCCAGATCGCGGTGATGGGCGCCAAGGGCGCGGTCGAGATCATCTTCCGCAGTGACATCGGCGACCCCGACAAGATCGCCGCGCGCACCAAGGAATACGAAGACCGCTTCCTGTCGCCCTTCATCGCCGCCGAGCGCGGCTACATCGACGACGTGATCATGCCGCACTCGACCCGCAAGCGGATCGCAAGGGCGCTGGCGATGCTCAAGGACAAGAAGGTCGAGGCGCCGGCGAAGAAGCACGACAATTTGCCGCTGTGAGGGATGAGTAGCCCGGATGAGCGAAGCGACATCCGGGTTTCCACGCAAGAGTCCCGCATGTCGCTTCGCTCATGCGGGCTACTGGCTACGCTTCTGATTTGGCATCCTCGATCAAAATCCGATGACCGAAGACGATCAGACCGACGAGATTTCACAGATCGAAGATCGGATCGAGCGGCTCGCCGAGGTCGCCGAGCGGTGCCGGAAGTACATTCTGGCGTCCAAGATCGCCATCGGCGGTGGGGGCGCGCTGCTGTTGTTCGCGATCCTTGGCCTGTTGGGAGCGGGACAGACCGCGGCGCTCGGATCGATCGCTCTGGTGCTCGGCGGAATTGTCTCGCTCGGCTCGAATGTCAGCACGTTGCGGCAGACGGAGAGCGCAATCGGTGATGCGGAGGCGCTTCGATCTCAGCTGATCGGCAGGATCGACCTGCGCGTGGTTGCCGATGCGCCGATGAAGCTGGTGTGACGCGCCCCTTGGTGGGCGCTCACTCGCATCACGCCGCAGCCCTGCGCGTCAGGGTCTGCAACTCCTCGCGGCATTCGGCCGCGAACGCCTGAAGCCGCTCCACGGTGTGCTGGTCGAGGATGGTCTTTGCCAGCCTCTCTGCGCGGGCAAGCTGCTCTTTCAGAAATTCGATGCGGGCCATGTGTCACCTTCCGCCGGAATAGTTTGTCCCAAATTGTTTCGTTCCGATGGAGGTGAGCCTATGGCGAGCACCGGATTAATTATGTGAGGCTCGTCACGCTCCGGCGCGCGCCTTATCCGCCGCAGCGAAATGCGCCATCTGGTCGGCGTGCGCCTTGGCAAAGGCCGGGCGGGCCGTCGCGCGCGCGACGTAGGCGCGGCAGGCCGGATGGTCCGTCAACCCGTCGAAGTGATCGACGAGGCGCAGCACGTCCGACATCGTTCACTGCCCCGGCTTCGCCCGTCCCTTGCTTCGCTGCCAGCGGCTTCCAGCGCGAAATCGGCCGTCTCTGGCCGCTTGCAATTGCCTTCTGGTGGCCTACCATGAACGGCGTTGGGACCTTGAAGGAGCGCAGCCATGGAACTCACCGTGGTGCCGATCGTCAAGCCGGACGCAACCAACTTCATCTTCGGCCAGTCGCATTTCATCAAGACTGTGGAAGACCTCCATGAGGCGCTGGTGGGCGCAGTTCCGGGCATCCGTTTCGGGCTGGCCTTCTGCGAGGCCTCCGGCAAGCGGCTGGTGCGCTGGTCGGGGAACGACGAAGCCGCAATCGCGCTTGCACGCGACAACGCAATGGCCATCGGCGCCGGCCATGCATTCCTGATCTTCCTGGGCGACGGATTCTTTCCAGTCAACGTGCTGGCTGCGGTGCGCGCGGTGCCGGAGGTCTGCCGCATCTACTGCGCGACGGCCAACCCCACACAAGTGATCGTCGCGCAAACGGAGCAGGGCTGCGGCGTGCTCGGGGTGGTGGATGGCGCCTCACCGCTGGGTGTCGAAACCGACGAGGACATTGCGTGGCGGAAAGACCTGCTGCGAAAGATCGGCTACAAGCTGTAGTGGCTGGATGCAGCCGAAGCGACGGGCCTGCATCGACAAGAGCGTCGAACCCACAACCGCAAGATGCCCGGCACATTAATCACCGGCGCTCTCTAGCTCCAGACCCGAGGAGCAACACCATGAAGCAAAACATCCCCGAAGAATTTCCCACCGGCTCGATGGATTGGAGTCGCTTTGTGATCAAGGGCGGCAAGATGCCGCCCCGGGATCCTGATGACGAGGACGAGGACGAGGACGAGGAGGGAGAAGAGGAGGGGGACGACGACGAACCGGCGGTCGTACGCGAGCCAGACGAAGACTAGAAAAGTGGATGGCAGTTGGCGTACAATATCTCCCATGAGTTGGGATGCGAAAGACGTAGCGCTGCTCAAAAAACTCTGGATCCAAGGACAGAGTGCCGCGCAGATTGCGCGCCGTCTCGGGTGTAGCCGTAACGCTGTCTGCGGCAGGCTAACTCGCTTGGGCCTGACGCGTGGCCACAAGCCGCCAACAGCAAAACCCAAGATAAGGTCGGTCCGGAAGCGAGAGCCGGCGTTGTTGGTTGCCTGTGCCCAACCGGCAGCCAAGAAGGTGTCGCGGAAGACAACAAACAAGCAACCCAAGGAATTCAGCAAGCACCAGCTTTACGCCATGCTAGCTGAAGCGGTCAGGAATACGGGCTAACGGGCTACCGCGACGTTGTTGCGACGCGGGCTCAATGAGCCGAGTCCGACCGGGTTGGGAGGGGCAATGGATCATTGGACCCGCTGGTTACCAGGTCTTGGCACCGTCCTTTCAGCGCCGATATCGTGCTAGGCTCGACTGTGGCAGGGAGCACCTGCTTCCTGCTTCATACCGAACGGGAGGACGACATGCCTGAGAGCGTCTACAAGGTCATAGAACTGATCGGCACCAGCAGCGATTCCTGGGAAAAGGCCGCCGCCAACGCGGTCGAGCAGGCTGCAAAATCTCTTCGTGACCTTCGTGTCGCAGAGGTCGTCAAGCTCGATATTCAGCTGGACGCCAAAGGAAAAGTAGAGGCCTATCGCGCTAAACTCAACGTGTCGTTCAAGTTCGAGGGCACCTGAGCTTAAGCAAACCTCGCCTCGCTTGCGGGGCGAGGTCGGATCTTACGCGCAGGGTTAGCGCTCAAGCGGTCGACGTGAATTGTGCCCCTCTTGGAGAGCGCACGATCATGAAGGTCTTGCCACTGTTCGTGTTCGCCATGGGTGTCGTCGCGTGGGAAGCGACCGCACAGGACGCACAATGCGTCCGCGAGCGCGCCGCCATGGTCGAGACCATCCGGGCCTACGCCCGGTCCGCTGCCGGTGTTTTGGGACAGCAAGGCCTGTCGGAGAGGGTCCTTGAGGCCATGGCGCAAACGAAACGCCACCTGTTCATCCCTGAGCAATCTTGCTCTATCGCATACGCCGATAGACCGATACCAATCGGCCTCGGCCAGACCATTTCGCAGCCGTACATTGTGGCCTTGATGACCCAGTTGGCCGAGGTCGCGCCCGATCAGGTTGTGCTCGAAGTCGGTACCGGTTCGGGCTACCAGGCCGCCATCCTCGCGCAGCTCGCGCGAAAGGTCTGCAGCATCGAGATCATCCCGCAATTGGCCGAGACCGCAGCGAAAAGACTAAGAGACCTCGCGTATGACAACGTGAGCGTCAGGCTTGGCGACGGCTACGACGGCTGGCCCGAATGCGGTCCTTTTGACGCCATCGTCGTGACTGCCGCGCTCGGGCAGCCACCGTCGCCGCTGATTGAGCAGCTCAAAGTGGGGGGCCGTCTCGTCATGCCGTTGGGACCCGGTTACACCACTCAGCAGCTCACAGTCGTCGAAAAAATCGCCCCCGGCAAGACGACGACGCGCGGCGTCGCTCTCGTGCGTTTTGTCCCCTTTACGCGTTCGCAAAACTAGAAGCCAGGGTGGTACAGGTTGAGCGCGTAGGGTGGGTGAGCCTTGCGACTGCGCGAAGTGCAGTTCGCCGGCGTAACCCACCAATTTTGTTGAGGCGGACATTGGCGGATTGCGCTTCGCTAATCCGTCTGCGTTAGCGTGCCCCATCCGCCGCAGCGAAATGCGCCATCTGGTCGGCGTGCGCCTTGGCGAAGGCCGGGCGGGCCGTGGCGCGCGCGACGTAGGCGCGGCAGGCTGGATGTGCCGCCAACCCATCGAAGCGATCGACGACGCGCAGCACGTCCGACATCAGGATGTCGGCGACGGAGAAGGGCCCCGCCAACCATTCGCGGCCGGCCAGCACCGTCTCCATGTGCTTGAGGCGGAGCTTGAGGAAGTCGTCGACGAACTTCACGGCAGGTGAGCCATCGTCACTGCCGGTAAACTTGAACATCGTCCAGGGCAGGGCCGGCATCTCCACCGAATTGAGCGCGGCGAGCACCCACTCCATCGCCTTGGTGCGGCCGTGCGGGTCGGTCGGCATCAGCTTCGCGCTGCGCTCACCCAGATGCAGCAGGATCGCGCCGCTCTCGAAGATCGAGAGGTCGCCGTCGGTCAGCCACGGCACCTGGCCGAAGGGCTGGTGCGCGAAATGCGCGGCGTCCCGCGGGCCGAACGGCACGCTCGCGACGCGGTACGGCAAGGCGGCCTCTTCGAGCGCCCAGCGCACGCGAAGGTCGCGGACGAAACCCCTGGGCATCTCGGGAACCCAGTCGAAGGTGGTGAGGGTGAGGGCGGCCATGCAGTGTCTCCGTGTGCTGTCCAGGCGTAGGACGGGCGAGGGGTGTGCGTTCCGACACCGGTGCCAACTCTTTTTGTCGCCGGCGACATGAATGGCTAGTCTCATGCCAAATAACAGGGAGGAAACCCGATGCCGTCAGCCTTCTTCGTTGTCCGTGCCACCGTCACCGACGCGAGCAAGCGTGCCGCCTTCGACAAATGGTATGAGACCGAGCATGTGCCCGATGCGGTCAAGGCGTTCGGCGTGAGCAAAGCCTGGCGCTTCTGGAGCCTCGACGATCCCTCGCTGCACCAGGCGATGTATCAGTTTGACGACGAGGCCAAGCTCGCGGCGATGCTGAAAGGTGACGCGCTGAAAAAGCTCCTCGCCGATTTCAACCGCGACTGGCCCGAGGTGACGCGCACGCGCGAGATGCTGGTGCTGGCGCAGGAGTTTGCGAAGTAGGGCTACGGCCACAGGCTCTCCTGTCACCTATGCAACGAATCTGAACGCTCGATTCAGCCAAAGTTCATATCGCGGGCCCGACACTTGCTCGGCATCATCAACGCTTGCCCGAGAGGAAGATGACATGGAACGCCGCAATTTTCTGAAACTCGCATTCGGTGCCGCAGCGGGTGCCGCCGCGTTCACCGCCGCCGCACAGGCCGCGCCGCTGGCGCCGCAGCCGCTCGGTGATTCCCGCCTGCCGCAGGGTAACCCGGACGCTCATCCCGCCGTCACCACCAGCGATGAAGCCGCACGGCTCAAGCCCGAACAGGTGCACTGGCACGGTCGCCACCGGGGCTGGGGCCACAGACACTGGGGCTGGCGTCACAGGCACTGGGGCTGGCGCCGCCGGCGCTGGCATCGCCGCTACTGGTAAGCGCTCGGCAATCGAAATCCGGACGGGGATCGCGGTTCGCGGTCCCCGTTTTGATTCTGGCTCCTGCAAGTCAATGTGCTGGAGGTCGCTCAAAGGAAAAAGGCCGCGCAGGCTTTCGCCGCGCGGCCATTTCGCCATGCGAAAATACGGGATCAGAACGGACGGCAGCGGCCGGCGTACCAGCGCAGGCCATAGGGGCACCCGCGCGGACGCACGACGACGACCGGCGCGGGGCGGGGTGCCACGACCACGACCGGTGGACGCCCGCCCATCGGACGGCAGTTGCCATAGCGGCCACGATACCAGCCGGGACCACAGCCCTCCGCGGCGCTGGCCGCTTCGCTGAAACCAACGACCGCGCTGGCGAGCATCACGGCGGCGAAGAGATATTTCATCTGATCTTCCTTCTCGTCCTTGGGGGGAGATTCTTGGGGGCAGGTCTTAAGGGACTGGCGCTCGTGGCGCACGATGAATCAAAAGACACGATTCGACACGTTAAATTTGGGGAGATACGTGCCGACACGTCGCGATCCAAATCTGTCAATCATGACCTGAATGCGGCATGAACACTGCCCGCATCCTGCTCCAGGCGACACGCCGGCGTCGCTAGCGGCCGAGAAAGCCGAGCACCAGCTCCCGGTACTTCTCCGGCGCTTCCAGGAAGACGAGATGGCCGGTGTCGGGGATCACCTCGGCCCGCGCATTCGGCATCTTCGCGGCGAACGCCTTCGCGAGCTCGGCGTTCTGTCCCATCTTGGCGCGCAGCGCCTCCGGTGCGTTCGGACGGCCCGGTGCGTTGTGGTCGTCGGCGCCCATGATGAACAGCGTCGGCTCGGAAACAAGCGCGACCTCGTGCGCGACCGGCTCGCGATAGATCATCTGGCCGGAGCTGACGAAGGCGCGCAGCCAGCGCGGATAGTCGGGGCTGCCCTTGATGTTGAAGCGGGCGTCGATGAAGGGCGTGATCTGATCCGGCGGCAGCTTGATCGCGTAATTGGTCTGGAGCTGCTTGCGATAGCCCTCGGCCGTGAGCTTGTCTTCGCTCTCGATGATCTTCTCGGTCGGCGTCGGCGGCACGTAGAGGCGATAGTCTTCCAGCCCGATCGGCGCGGTCAGCACGAGATGGGCGACTCTATCGGGATAGGCGCGGGCGATGCGCACGCCCAGCATGCCGCCGAGCGAATGGGCGACGATCTCGGCCTTGTCGATCTTGAGATGGTCGAGCAGCGCGATGGTGTTGCGCGCCAGCGTGTCGAAATGCAGCTCGCCCGCCGGCTTGGAGGATTTGCCGAAGCCGATCTGGTCCGGCACCACGACGCGGAAACCGGCTTCGCTCAGCATCCTGATGACGGGCGCCCAGTAGCTCGACGGGAAATTGCGCCCGTGCAGCAGCACCACGGTGCGGCCGTTCGGCTGCTGAGGCGCGACGTCCATATAGGCCATGCCGAGCTGCTCGCCGTCGTTGACAACAGGCAGCACGTGCACGGGATAGGGATAGGCAAAGCCCTCGAGCGCGATGCCGTAGGGCTCGCGCTGAGTGGCGTCGGCGGCGTGAGCGGCGAGAGGAGCGGCGAGAAGGGCGGCGGCGAGCGCGGTCGGGAGGAGGCGGTTCATTTGGGGGTCTCTTGCTTGAAGCCGTCATTCCGGGGCGGTCCGCAGGACCGAACCCGGAATTTCGAGATTCCGGGTTCGATGCTTCGCATCGCCCCGGAATGACGGTGGCCTTAAACGCGTGGATGGCCGGGTCAAGCCCGGCCATGACGAGAGTGAGAGCTCACACGCGATTGTGTGCCGTCGCGCGCCCGGCGTGATCAGTCCTTCTCACTGCCGAACAGCGCCGCAAACTGCTTCTCGCCGGTGCGGGTGAAATTCACCACGCGGCTGCCGGGCGTGGCGTCGCGCGCGGCCCATTTCAGTTCGGTGAAGCGCTGCATCATGGTGGCGCCAAGCGTGCCGGCGAGATGGTGGCGCCGCTCGCTCCAGTCGAGGCAGGCCTTGCACACCGGCCGCCGCGGATGGGCGAGCATGTCGGGCGAGATCTGCAAATGTCTGGCGAGGAAGCGCTCGCCCTCGGCGGTCAGCTCGATGTCCTGCTTCTTCTGCTTGACCAGGTTTCTCTCGCGCATGGTGTCGAGCATCTGCACGCCGAGATCGCCGGCGAGATGATCGTAGCAGATGCGCGCGCGCCGCAGCGCCGGATCCTTCGGCCCGGTGCGCACGCGCATGTGGCCGGTGCGCGCGGCGAGCCCCGCAAGGCCTTCGAGCACGCCGGCTACGTCGTCGTCGGTGAGGCGATAGTAGCGGTGGCGGCCCTGCTTCTCCGGCTCGACCAGCCCGCCGGCCTCGAGCTTGGCCAGATGCGAGCTTGCGGTCTGCGGCGTGATGCCGGCCTCCTGCGCCAGCTCGCTCGCGGTCAGCGCGCGTCCGTTCATCAGCGCCGTGAGCATGTTGGCGCGGGCGGGGTCGCCGACCAGCGCGGCGACCATGGCGATGTCGGGTCCTGATTTCATGCTTCGATGGTAGCCGAAGCATTGCAGTCGGGCAAGCGCGTAGCGTGTTGCCACATCGTCGTTGCGAACGAATGACGAAGCAAAATCGGAAGCCCGATCCTCACCCTGAGGAGCGCGCCCTCGCGCGCGCGTCTCGAAGGGCGAGGCCACCGGCGGGGCCTTCATCCCTCGAGACGCGCGTTCCGCGCTCCTCAGGATGAGGAGCTGACAACCTGGATTGCTTCGCTGCGCTCGCAATGACGATGTGGAAACACAGGAGCCTCACATGTCCGTCACCGTCTTCATCCGCTACCAGCTCGATCCGTTCAAGCGCGCGCAGTTCGAGGAATATTCAAAACGCTGGCTCACCATCATCCCGAAATGCGGCGGCGACCTGATCGGCTATTTCATGCCGCACGAGGGCACCAACAACATCGCCTTCGCGCTGATCACCTTCGAGAGCCTGGCCGCCTATGAGGCCTATCGCGCCCGGCTGCGCCAGGATGCGGAAGGCATGGCGAACTTCCATTTCGCCGAGGAACACAAGTTCATCCTCGCGGAAGAGCGCACCTTCCTGCGCAAGGTGGTATTGTAGGCCACGACACCGCCAGCAGGAGACGCCCATGATCGCCGTGATCTTCGAGGTCTGGCCCAAGCCCGAGCATCGCCAGACATATTTCGACCTTGCAGCCGATCTGAAGCCGATCCTGCAAACCATCGACGGCTTCATCTCGGTCGAGCGCTTCGAGAGCCTGACCGAGAAGGGCAAGATCCTGTCGGTGTCGTTCTGGCGGGATGAGGCGGCCGTGCAGGCCTGGCGCAACACGATGGAGCACCGCCGCACCCAGGCCAGGGGCAGGGCACAGATCTTTGCCGACTATCGCCTGCGCATCGCCAGCGTCGTCAGGGACTACGGCATGAATGATCGCGAGGAGGCGCCGAAAGACAGCCGCGCAGTGCACGACGCGCACTAGCACTGCCCCGAATGCGTGCCTATGTCTGCGCGGCCAACAAGGGAGAGAAACATGCACGTGACGACCGCGGACAAGCGCGCAACCTTCAGGAAGATGCACGAGAGCGGCTGCTTCATTCTGCCCAATCCGGTCGATGTCGGCAGCGCCAAGGCGTTGCAGCATCTCGGTTTCAAGGCGATAGCGTCATCGAGCGCGGGCTTTGCATGGACCATCGGCAAGGCCGACAATCACGTCACCGTCGAGGACGTCTGTCAGCATCTGGCAGCATTGAGCTCGGCGGTCGATATTCCCGTGAATGCGGATTTCGAGGGCGGCTTTGCGGTCGAGCCCGACAAGGTCGCCGACAATGTCGAGCGCGGTGTGCGCACCGGCGTCGCTGGGCTGTCGATCGAGGATTCCACCGGTGACAAGGACAAGCCGCTCTACGATCGCGCGCTCGCGGTCGAGCGCATCAAGGCCTCGCGCAAGGCGATCGGCGACAGCGGCACGCTGCTGGTCGGCCGCTGCGAAGCATATCTCTGGGGCGTGACCGATCTCAAGCTCGTGATCGACCGGCTCACCGCCTACGCGGATGCCGGCGCCGACTGCCTCTACGCGCCGGGCCTGAAGAGCCGCGAGGACATCGCCGCGGTGGTGAAGGCTGTCGCACCAAAGCCGTTCAACCTCTTGATCGGCGGCTCCGGCCTGTCGTTGCAGGAGGCCGAAGATCTCGGCGTGCGCCGGATCAGCGTCGGCGGCTCGCTCGCCCGCGCCGCCTGGGGCGGCTTCATGCGCGCGGCAAAGGAGATGGCGGAGAAGGGGACGTTCACCGAGCTCGGCAGCGGCTATCCCGGCGGCGAGCTCAACAAGATGTTCGGCTAAAGCATGATCCGGAAAAGTGTGCAGCGGTTTTCCCTCGCGACAAACGCGGAACGCGTTTGCGCGGAGATCATGCTCAAGCAATAGAGCCAAACGAAAAGCGGCGGGATGTTGTGTCCCGCCGCTCTCTCGTCCTCTCGGTGTCATGCCCCGCCCGGGGCGATGACAGTTGTGGTCTTACTTCGCGCCGTCGGACGGAGCCTTCGTGCCGTCAGACGGAGCGGCCGGATCCGGCGCGGCCGGCTTGCTCGGCGCAACACCCGTGGTCACGCCCGGCGCGGCGTTGTTGCGCGGCGTCACGTCGCGCATGCCGGGAGGCGCCGCTGGATTGGTCGGCGGAGCCTGCTGGGCGGTCTTCGTCGCCGGCTCATTGCTCGCCTGGTTGCCCGTGGTCGTGTTGTTCAAGCCGTAGAACACGGCGCCCAGCACCAGGGCGACAGCCACGGCAAACAGCGCGACCTTGCCGCTGGAGGCGGGGCCTTCGCCCAGCTCGGGGTCGGCCTGAAGGTCGGCATCCCGTCGCGCCGCACGGAGATACTCATCATCGGCGAGATTCGGGCGATACGGATCGTTGGGAAAACGCTCGTCAGCCATCGATTGGGTCTCCTCGATTATGGCGGCTGGACAACCCATAGATGCGAGATTCTGTTCCGCCCCTCTGATGCTTTCGTCGCATGTTGCCCCCGCGTCGGGAATCGGGAACCTGTTAATCCGGATGAACCCTTGTTCATCCTGGAACCGCGGACGTAAGTTCCACGGCGGGAATAAGGGAACAAAGCGATGTGGAGCCTGCCGCCAAGCGATAGCGTGCTGCATCTTCTGGCGTTTGTTGCCTTGACGGCGCAGGGCATGACCGCGGCGCTAGCTGCGGGGCGGCGCAGCATGGACTATGTCGGTGTCTGCATGCTCGGCAGCATCACCGCGCTCGGCGGTGGCACGCTGCGCGACCTGTTCCTCGGTCACTATCCGCTGGCCTGGGTTGCGAACCCGATCTATCTCGTGCTTCCCGGCGCTGCCGCGCTGCTGACCATCCTGGTCGCGCGCCTCGTGCACCGGCTTCAGTTCGCCTTCATCGTGCTCGATGCCATCGGCCTCGTCGTCTTCACCATGACCGGTTGCGACATCGCCTGGCAGATGGATGTCTCGCTGCCGATCGTCATCGTCTCGGGCATGGTGACGGGCTGCGCCGGCGGCGTGTTGCGCGACGTGCTCTGCAACGACGTACCGCTGCTGTTCCGCTCCGAGCTCTACGCCAGCGTCTCGGTCGTGACCGGCCTGTTCTATGCGACCGCCTTCGGCCTCGGCATCAACGCCGAGCTCTGGACGATCCTGACCTTCATCCTCGGCATCAGCTTCCGCCTGCTCGCGGTGCGCTACAAATGGGAGATGCCGAAATTCGTGTTCACGGGGGATGAGCGGTAGCCCCATCCACCTCGTCATTGCGAGCCCAGCGAAGCAATCCAGAAATCTTTCCGCGGAGGGACTCTGGATTGCTTCGCGGAGCCTGTCATCGGGCCGCGCTTCGCGCGGACCCGTTGGCTCGCAATGACGGGGAGAGAGCTGGCTACGGCTGCTTCCGCGCCTTCGCGACCTGCGCCGGCGTCACCAGCGGGCCCGAATTGCCCCAGGAGTTGCGGATGTAGTTGGCCACCGCCGCGATCTCCTCGTCGGACAATTGCTTGGCGTAGGCCGGCATCTCGCCGGTGTTGGGCGCGCGCGGCGTCGTCACGGTGTGGGCGCCGTCGAGGGTGATGCGCAAGGTCGAGGACGGATTGACCGATTGCAGCAGCGCGTTGGCAGGCAGCGGCGGATAGATGCGCGGCGCGCCGGTGCCATCGGCTTCGTGGCAGGCGATGCAGAACTTTGCGTAGACCGCCTGGCCGGTTTTCATCGTGGCCTCATCGGGCGGCGTCACGATCGTCTCACGCCGCGCCGGCGGCAGGCTCTTCAGGTAGACCGCGATCGCGCGCACATCGGCGTCGCTCATCTTCGAGGTCGAGCTGACGACCACCTCCGCCATCAACCCGTCGGCATGGCTTTTGGCATTGCGGCCGCTCTGCAGATATTCGGCGATGTCCTCGACGCTCCACGACTTCAGCCCGGTGCGGGGCGCGCCATCGAGCCTTGGGGCGTACCAGCCGCCGACCTCGTTGCCGGACAATGCCTGCGCCTGCTTGTCCGCGCCAAAATAGTTCTTCGGCGTATGGCAGGCGCCGCAATGGCTGAGCCCGGTGACCAGATAGCCGCCGCGATTCCAGGCCGCGCTCTGGCTTTGGTCCGGCTCGAACAGGCCGGGCTTGAAAAACATGGTGTTCCAGATCCGCATCAGGCCGCGATAACCGAACGGCCAGCGCAGCTCCGGCGGCTTGTTGCGGCTTACGACGGGCGCCAGCGTGCCGAGATAGGCGCGGATCGCCAGCGTGTCGTCCTTCGTCATCTTCGTGAAGTAGGGATAGGGGAAGGCCGGATAGTAGTTCGAGCCGTCAGGCGCGACGCCATAGCGGAGGGCGCGGGTGAAATCGGCATCCGCCCAGCCGCCGATCCCGGTGTCCCGGTCGGGCGTCAGGTTCGGCGCATAGATCGCGCCGAAGGGCGTATCGATGCGCTTTCCGCCCGCGAACGGCTTTGCCGGATCGGCGGTGTGGCAGCCCGCGCAGTCACCAGCCTCGACCAGCGTCTTGCCGTAGGCGACCAGCTCCGGCGACGGCTCGGCGGCACGGACCGTGCTCGCAACCGCACTGCACAACGCCAAACCCACAACAGCCAGGCCAGCCAGAATCGTCCGCATCGAAAGCCTCTCCTGCGACCATTCGACGTCGCCTGCGTGAATGGGGCGTCAATTCATTTCGCGACGGCGGGGGTATCGTGACACAAATTGAAAATGCCGGACGCCTTTGCAGCCACGAAATTGCGATTTTTACCCGGCGCTCCCTTTGGTCCAGATTTGTGGTGCGGAGCGTTAAATATCCGACATAGAGTGTCGGAGACGGTCGGCGCGCCCTAGCTAAAAACAACGGGCAGGCAACGGCTTAAGCGACGTTAAGTGACAAAGACCTGAACAGGGCGTGGAAAGAGGACAGCATGGGCATCAACCAGGGTCCGATCAGTCTCGATCAAAAATACACCCAGGACACCGGACACGTCTTCACCACGGGCATCCAGGCCCTGGTTCGCCTGCCCATGGCCCAGATCCGGCGCGACCGCGCCAATGGCCTCAACACCGCGGGCTTCATCTCCGGCTATCGCGGCTCGCCGCTCGGCGGCTATGACCAGCAGCTCTTTGCGGCGCGAAAGCATCTCGAGCAGTACAACATCAAGTTCCAGCCCGGCGTGAACGAGGACCTGGCCGCGACCGCCGTCTGGGGCTCGCAGCAGCTCAACCTCTCGCCCGGCGCCAAGTATGACGGTGTGGTCGGCATCTGGTACGGCAAGGGGCCCGGCGTCGATCGCTGCGGCGACGTGTTCCGCCACGGCAATGCCGCGGGCTCGGCCAAGAACGGCGGGGTGCTGTGCCTGGCCGGCGACGACCACGGCGCAAAATCCTCGACCGTCCCGCATCAGTCCGACCACGCCTTCATGTCGGCGCTGATGCCGTATCTCTACCCGTCCAGCATCCACGAGATGATCGAGATGGGCCTGCTCGGTATCGCGATGTCGCGCTACTCGGGCTGCTGGGTCGGCATGAAGGTGATCACGGAGACGGTGGAGACCACCGCCGAGATCGACCTCACCGACGAGATGAAGCCCTTCATCATCCCGCCCGATTTCGAGCTGCCGCCCGGCGGCCTCAACCTGCGCTGGCCCGACGACCGCTTCGAGCAGGACCGCCGCCTCCAGGACTACAAGGGCTTTGCCGCGATCGCCTTTGCGCGCGCCAACAAGGTCAACCGCGTCACCATGGATTCGCCGAATGCGCGCTTCGGCATCATGGCGTCCGGCAAGAGCTACGAGGACGTGCGGCAAGCGCTGCGCGAGCTCGGGATCACCGAGGAGGTGGCCGCCAAGATCGGCCTTCGTCTCTACAAGATCGGCATGCCCTGGCCGCTGGAGCCGGAAGGCGTGCGCCAGTTCGCGGTCGGGCTCGAAGAGATTTTCATCATCGAAGAGCGGCGCGAGATCGTCGAGAACCAGGTCAAGCAGGAGCTGTTCAACTGGCGCGACGACGTCCGCCCGCGCATCGTCGGCAAGATGGACGAGCACGACAAGCGCTTCCTGACCTTCGCCGCCGAGCTCAGCGTCGCCTCGCTTGCGACCTCGATCACCGAGCGGCTGCTTCGACTTAATCTCAACCCAGAGATCGCGGAGATGCTCCGCGCCAAGGCCGACTGGTTCAACGGCCGTCAGGCCACCCAGATGCAAGCGACAGCGCCTGTTTCTCGCGTGCCGTATTTCTGCTCCGGCTGTCCCCACAACACGTCCACCAAGGTCCCCGAAGGCAGCCGCGCGCTCGCCGGCATCGGCTGTCACTTCATGGCGCTGTGGATGGACCGCTCGACCGAGACGTTCACGCATATGGGCGGCGAGGGCGTGCCGTGGGTCGGCATCGCGCCCTTCACCAACGAGAACCACATTTTCGCGAACCTTGGTGACGGCACCTATTTCCACTCCGGTCTGCTCGCCATTCGCCAGGCGGTCGCCTCCAAGACCAACATCACCTACAAGATCCTCTACAACGACGCCGTCGCCATGACCGGCGGCCAGCGTCATGACGGCGATCTCTCGCCGCAGCAGATCACCTTCCAGCTCCACGCCGAGGGCATCCGCGAGATCTATCTGGTCTCGGAAGCGCCCGACACGTATCCCGCCGACACCATCGCGCCCGGCGTGAAGAAGTATCACCGCGACGAACTCGACAGCGTCATGAAGATGTGCCGCGAGTACAAGGGCACCTCGGCGATCGTGTTCGTGCAGACCTGCGCCGCCGAAAAGCGCCGCCGCCGCAAGCGCGGCCTGATGGAGGATCCGGCGCGCCGCGTCATGATCAACCCCGCCGTCTGCGAAGGCTGCGGCGACTGCTCGGTGCAGTCGAACTGCATCTCGGTCGAGCCGCTGGAGACCGAGTTCGGCCGCAAGCGCGCCATCAACCAGTCGTCCTGCAACAAGGACTATTCCTGCGTGAAGGGGTTCTGCCCGTCCTTCGTCACCGTCGACGGCGGCGCGACGCGCCACCGTGCGCCGGCCGAGCTTGAAGAGATCGGCGCGCTGCCGGAGCCGGCCTCGCGCCCGACGCTGGACAAGCCCTACAACATCGCCGTCGGCGGCGTTGGCGGCACCGGCGTGTTGACCATCGGCGCGCTGCTCGGCATGGCCGCCCACATCGAGGGCAAGGCCTCGATGATCCTCGACATGTCGGGCCTCGCGCAGAAGGGCGGGGCGGTGCTGAGCCATGTCCGCCTGTCCGATCATCCGGCCGAGGTCACGTGTTCGCGCATCGTCACCGGCACGGCCGATCTCGTGCTCGCTGCCGACGAGGTGGTCGCGGTCGCCAAGGACACGATCTCGCTCTGCGACACCAGCCGCACCCGCGGCGTCATCAACAGCCACGTCATTCCCACCGCCGACTTCGTCCTCAACCGCGATTTCAACTTCCAGACCCGCAAGCTGAACGGGCTGCTGGAAACGGCCCTGCACAAGGACTCGGCGTTCTTCGACTTCACGAAGCCGGCCGAGCAGCTCCTCGGCGACAGCATCGCCACCAACATGATGATGATGGGCTATGCCTATCAGAAGGGGCTGCTGCCGCTCTCGGCGGAGTCGATCGAGCAGGCGATCGAGGTCAACGGCGTCTCGATCAAGATGAACAAGGAAGCCTTCCGCCTCGGCCGCCTCGCGGTCGCCGATCCCCAGCGTCTTGCGGGCATGCTGAAGGGCACGGACGAGGTCGTTGCGCCGAAGGCGCTGGATGCAATGACGTTGGACGAGGTCATCGAGCATCGTGCCAAGCACCTGACCGCCTATCAGAACGGCCGCCTGGCAAAACGCTATCGCAAGCTGGTCGACCAGGTTCGCGATGCCGCGAGGCAAGGTGGCTATGACGACGCACTGCCGCGCGCGGTCGCGGTGAACTATGCCAAGCTCCTGGCCTACAAGGACGAATACGAAGTCGCGCGCCTCTTCACCGACGGCGCCTTCGAGCAGCAGCTCCGCGATCAGTTCGAGGGCGATTTCAAGTTCACCTTCAACCTCGCGCCGCCGATCCTGGCGAGTGGCGTCGATGCCTTGGGCCGCCCGAAGAAGCGCGCCTTCGGCCCCTGGATGCTGAACGTCTTCCGCGTACTGGCGAAGTTCAAGTTCCTGCGCGGCACGCCGCTCGACATCTTCGGCCGCAGCGCCGACCGCAAGCTCGAGCGCGATCTGATCGCCGGCTACGAGAAGGACGTCGCCACCGTCCTCGGCCTGCTGTCGCCGCTCACGATCGACACCGCGGTCGAACTGCTGTCGCTGCCCGACCGCATCCGCGGCTACGGCCCGGTGAAGGAGAAGGCCGTCACTGAGGCCAAGGCCCGCTACGCCCAGCTCGCGGCGGACCTGGCCAGCCCGCCGCCGGCGCCAAGGCAGATCGCGGCGGAGTAGGCCCCGTAGCCCGGATGGAGCGAAGCGCAATCCGGGACAGTTGCGCCCGCAGGTGAGGCAGTAGACTGGCGGTTTACCCGTTCCGGGCGGTTTGGTAATCGTATCCGCGCTTCTCCCAGTACAGGGTGCGCGAGCGATGTTCACAGCCCTTGATGCGCCTACCGAACGGCTCGATAAACACGAGCAGAACTTCGTCGAGAAAATTCGCAACCACGGCTGGTTCGGCACACATGTCATGCCCGACAGCGAGGGGCCGGGCTTCATCTACACGACCGGCTTTTGGCTGAAGTTTGGCTTTCCGGAGGTGATCCTGTTCTCGATGCGGCAACAGACCGCTCAGGAAACGTTCTGGACGATCTATCGCGAGCTTGAGGCAGGGCGGCGCCCGCCGATCGGCGAGCCGACCGATGCGGTCTTTCAGAACGTCGCCGCGGTCTTTCTGCCGGTTTCGTTGCGGCAATACCCAAACTACCTTGGCTGGAGCAGGTGGTTCTATGGCAATGACGAGTTCGAGTGTCTCCACCTCGTGTACCCCGATCGCGACGGTCATTTTCCCTGGGCCGCGGAAGCATCTGCCGAAGCCCGTGCTGCACAGCCCGACCTGACGGAAGGCAACTGGCAGGGACGACGCAAGGTCTCGTAGGGTAGGCAAAGGCGCATAGCGCCATGGATAGTAAAATGAAGCTACCCTACGAAGAAGGCTCAGTATTTGTGCTGCCACTTCGAAACGAAGGATTTGCTCGTGGTGTGGTGGCGCGATCGGCCCGGCGGGGGAGAGTCCTCGTCGGATATTTCTTTGGTCCGCCTCTCGAAGAGGCGGCATCGGCGACACTTGATGAGCTTCATCCTGATCGTGCTGTCGCCAGATTGCGCTTCGGAGATCTCGGTTTGATTGAGGGACGCTGGACGGTCATTGGCAAGGTGCCGCTCTGGCGTCGAGCGGATTGGCCCATCCCCGACTTTGTCAGGCGAGATCCCATATCGAAAAGAGCTTGGTTGGTTCGGTACACCGACAGTGATCCGATAAGTAGCGTGTCGGAGCCCCTTTTGGGTTACGACGACCTACAAGGATTGGATGGCGATGGCTTATTTGGTGCCGGAGCGGCCGAGATCAGAATTTCGAAGCTGCTGGCTCGTTCTGGAGGCTGAGACGTTCCGGTTGACTCCTGGACCGACGACACCGTCCCTTGTGTTGCCCGTCGGGCAAAACACCCACGCCATGGGTCAATCCGGGCGCGCAAAAATATTCAGCTTTACCGAAATTCGGAATTGTCGTATTTGGCTGCCACCTCATCCCAGTCAGAGGGGCGTATCGCGATCGTCACGAAACGCGGGGTGAGCGGCGGTGGACGCGGGCTGCGTCACGCGAGCGATTGTCTCGCGGCACGACGGGCGCGGTCTCGCGTACGGCAAAATCGTGTGGTCCTGACGCCCGGGGTCTGTGCGTCAAGTCTTGCGATCGCTCGCAAGGCGACGGGGGCAATAGTGCATCGCTCCCCGGGGAGAGCACGACATAAGCCGTAAAGCCACTGCGCAGGGAAGGCCGGTTGTTTGGCTGCACCTGTATGCCGCTGTGCATCTGTTCTTCGCGCATTCGCGCACAGCGGACCGTGGGTGCCCGGCCGGCACCCGGTCTTCCCTGCGCCCTCTGTTCCCAGGGGGAGCAAGACGGAAGCCTGGCTCGGGCAGGACATGCCGCGAGGACGCGGGGTGTGTCTACGAGCCAGTTTTGAGTTGAAACAGCGCCGTCCGTGCCCACGAACTCCGTCATTGCGAGCGCAGCGAAGCAATCCAGGATCTCTCCGCGGTTGGCGGTCTGGATTGCTTCGCTGCGCTCGCAATGACGATGTGGAGGCAGGCGAGATTGGACCCCACTTGCGCCAACCCGCTAGCCTCTCGCCCGACGGAATATTTCCGCGCTTGCCAAGCTGGCCCCCGCGGTTCAGAAAAAAGAGCCAAGAAGAAACGCGAGCGGAGACCTGACGTTTTGACCATCAAGGGCAAGGCCTACATTGCCGGGATCTACGAACACCCGACCCGGCATGCGCCGGACAAATCCACCGCCCAGCTCCATGCCGAGGTCGCCAAGGGCGCGATCGAGGATGCCGGGCTCAGCAAGGACGATGTCGACGGCTATTTCTGCGCGGGCGACGCGCCCGGCGGCGCCTGGCCGATGGTCGACTATCTCGGCCTGAACACCAAGAAGCTCCGTCACGTCGATTCGACCGAGACCGGCGGCTGTTCCTACATCATCCATCTCGGCCATGCCTCTGAAGCCATCGCCGCGGGCAAGTGCTCGATCGCGCTGATCACGCTGGCCGGCAAGCCGCGCACCGGCGCTATGCCGCCGCGCGCGGCGGGCGCCGAAGTTGATTTTGAATCCGCTTACGGTGCGACCACCCACAATGCCTACGGCATGTGTGCCATGCGCCATATGCACGACTATGGCACCACCTCCGAGCAGCTCGCCTGGATCAAGGTCGCGGCCTCGCACCACGCGCAGTACAATCCGCATGCGATGCTGAAGGACGTCGTCACCGTCGAGGACGTCCTGAACTCGCCGATGATCTCCGATCCCTTGCATCGCATGGATTGCTGCGTCGTCTCCGACGGCGGCGGCGCGCTGATCGTGACGACGCCGGAGATCGCCAGGAGCCTGAAGAAGCCGCTTGTTAAGCTGATCGGCCATGGCGAGGCGATGAAGGGTCCGCGCGGCGGCAAGGATCTCGATCTCACTTACTCCGCAGGCATCTGGTCCGGCCCGCGCGCGTTCGAGGAAGCCGGCATCACGCCGAAGGACATCAAATACGCCTCGATCTACGACAGCTTCACCATCACCGTGCTGATGCAGCTCGAGGACCTCGGCTTCTGCAAGAAGGGCGAGGGCGGCAAGTTCGTCGCCGATGGCAACCTGATCTCGGGCGTCGGCAAGCTGCCGTTCAACACCGACGGCGGCGGCCTGTGCAGCAACCATCCCGTCAACCGCGGTGGCATGACCAAGATCATCGAGGCCGTCCGGCAGCTGCGCGGCGAGGCGCATCCGAAGGTGCAGGTCAAGAACTGCGATCTCGCCATCGCGCACGGCACCGGCGGCCTTTTGGGCGTTCGCCACGCCGCCTCGACGGCCATTCTGGAGCGCGTGTGATGGTAGATGCAAAGAAGTATCCGGCTCCCGTAACGAACCCAGAGACCGCCGCGTTCTGGGACGCAGCGAAGCAGGGCAAGTTCATGATCAAGCGCTGCACAGCGTGCGGCGAAGCGCATTACTTCCCGCGCTCGATCTGCCCGTTCTGCTACTCCGACAAGACGGTGTGGGAGGAGGCTTCGGGCGAGGGCACGATCTACACCTGGAGCCTGATGCGGAAGTCGCCGACCGGCCCCTACGCCATCGGCTACGTCACGCTAAAGGAAGGCCCGTCGGTGCAGACCAACTTCGTCGATTGCGATCTCGAGAAGCTGAAGATCGGCCAGAAGGTGAAGGTGGTGTTCAAGCCGACCGACGGCGCGCCGCTGCCGTTCTTCACGCCGGTCTGATTGTTTTCTTCCTTCCCCCCTTGCGGGGGAAGGTGGCATAGGCCGCCTCCGGCGGCCGTTCTAAAAAAGGACGCCGAAGCGAAGCTCCGGCTACGGCGCCGGATGAGGGGTTCTCTCCGCAGAGAGATTGCTCAATGCGGAGCAAACCCCTCACCCAAACGAGTTTGCTGCACGGCTCTCGCAGCCCTCTCCCGCAAGGGGAGAGGGCACCTCGACTGGCAGCGGCGCATAAGAATTCGGAGAGGAAATCACCAAAATGTCCGCCAGATACGAAGAACTCAAAGGCCTGAAAAACCTCGGCCAGAAATACGCCTACACCGATCGCGAGGTGATGCTGTACGCCTACGGCATCGGGCTCGGCGCCGATCCGATGGACGAGAGGGAGCTCGCCTTCGTCAACGAGGGCACGCTGACACCGCGGCCGCTGAAGGTGGTGCCGACCTTCGCCTCCGTCGCGGCGTGGGGATCGGGGCCGGGCGAGATGAACCTCAACCGCGTGATGGTGGTCGACGGAGAGCGCGACATCACCTTTCACCAGCCGCTGCCGGTGGCCGCGCACATCACCGCCGACTCCACGGTGCTCGAGGTCTACGACAAGGGCAAGGACAAGGGCGTCGTCATCAGCCACCAGACCGTGCTGAAGAACGAGAAGGGCGAAAAGCTCGCAACGCTGGTGGCCTCGCGCTTCGCCCGCGGCGATGGCGGTTTTGGCGGCCCGAACCTGACCCAGCCCGATCCGCACAAGATCCCGGCGCGGGCGCCGGACAAGACCATCGACATCACGACGCGTCCCGACCAGGCACTGGTCTATCGCCTGTGCGGCGACCGCAACCCGCTTCACTCCGATCCGGAGTTTGCGAACAAGGCCGGCTTCCCGCGTCCGATCCTGCACGGCATGTGCACCTACGGCATCACCTGCCGCGGCGTGCTCCAGACCTACGCCGACTACGACGCGAGCGCCTTCCGCCAGCACGTGGCGCGGTTCTCGTCCCCGGTCTATCCCGGCGAGACCGTGACCATGGACCTCTGGAAGGACGGCAACGTGATCTCGTTCGAAGCCAAGGTGAAGTCGCGCGGCGTCACGGTGATCAAGAACGGCAGGACGGTGCTGGGTTAGTTTTCGCTGTCATTCCGGGGCGCGCGAAGCGCGAACCCGGAATCTCGTGCGACAACCTCTGGATTCCGGGTTCAGCGCTGCGCGCTGTCCCGGAATGACAATAATAAAACAGGGAGAAGCCACCATGGGATTACTCGACGGCAAGGTTGCGCTGATCACCGGTGCGGGCGGCGGGCTCGGTGAGGCCTATGCGAAGCTGTTCGCGCGGGAAGGGGCATCCGTCGTCGTCAACGATCTCGGCGGCCCCCGCGACGGCTCCGGTGCCGACAAGTCGATGGCACAGCTTGTGGTGGACGCGATCAAGGCCGAGGGCGGCAAGGCGGTCGCCAACGGCGCCGACATCTCCACCATGGAGGGCGGCCAGTCGGTGTTCGACGACGCCATCAGGCATTTCGGCCGCGCCGACATCCTCGTCAACAATGCCGGCATCTTGCGCGACCAGACCTTCGCCAAGGCCTCCGAGGCCGACTGGGACAAGGTCATCAAGGTGCATCTGAAGGGTACCTTTTGTTGCACCATGCCGGTGTTTCGCTGGATGCGGGAAAACGGCGGCGGCGTCATCGTCAACACCTCCTCGACATCAGGGCTGATCGGCAATTTCGGCCAGACCAACTACGGCGCGGCCAAGGGCGGCATCTGGGGCCTGTCCAACGTGCTGGCGATCGAGGGCCGCAAGTACAACATCCGGATCTGGACGCTGGCCCCGGGCGCGTTGACCCGCATGACCGCAGACCTGCCCCGCTATAAGGAGAACCCCTCGGCGGCGCTCGGGCCGGACGGCATCGCGCCGGCCGTGCTATACATGGTCAGCGACTTGTCGGGCGACCAGACCGGCAAGGTGCTGGGCGTGTCCGGGCCCCGCGGCGTGCGCGAAATGCGGATGATGGAAATGGAAGGCTGGAAACCGCCGCACTCGGGCTGGAAGGCCCAGGACATCGCCGATCATGCCAAGGAGATCTTCTTCTCCGAGGAGCAGATCAAGATGGGGGCGCGGCGGTTTTAGGCTGATTTGTCGTTCCGGGGCACGCGAAGCGTGAACCCGGAACCTCGAGATTCCGGGTTCGCGCTGCGCGCGCCCCGGAATGACGGAGAAAGAGAGAGACTGATGAAACTGACCGCCGACGCCAAGGGTACCTTCGCAATCGCGCCGACGCCGTTCCACGACGACGGCCGGATCGACGAGCGTTCGATCGACCGCCTGACCGATTTCTACGAGGAGGTCGGCTGCGACGGCGTCACGGTGCTGGGCATCCTCGGCGAGGCGCCGAAGCTCGATGCCGCCGAGGCCGAGCAGGTGGCCGTTCGCTTCGTCAAGCGCGCCAAGAAGATGCAGGTGATCGTCGGCGTCTCCGCGCCGGGATTTGCCACCATGCGCTCGCTGGCGAAGGCCTCGATGGACGCGGGCGCCGCCGGCGTCATGATCGCGCCGCCGCCCTCGCTCCGCACCGACGACCAGATCGTCGGCTATTTCAAGCAGGCGGCCGAGGCCATCGGCCCTGATGTGCCCTGGGTGCTCCAGGATTATCCGCTGACCTTGCAGGTGGTGTTTACGCCGGCCGTGATCCGCAAGATCGTCATGGACAATCCGAATTGCGTGATGCTCAAGCACGAGGACTGGCCGGGACTGGAGAAGATCACGACCCTGCGCGGCTTCCAGAAGGACGGCTCGCTTCGCCCGCTCTCGATCCTCTGCGGCAATGGCGGCACGTTCCTCGATTTCGAGATGGAGCGCGGCGCCGACGGTGCCATGACCGGCTATGCGTTCCCCGAGTTGTTGATCGACGTCGTGAACCTCTCCAGGGCCGGCAAGCGCGATGCCGCGCATGACCTGTTCGACGCGCATCTGCCGCTGATCCGTTACGAGCAGCAGCCGGGCGCCGGCCTCGCCGTGCGCAAACACGTGCTCCAGAAGCGCGGCATCATCGCCTCCAGCGCGCAGCGCAAGCCTGGCGCGACGATCACGGCGACGGCGAAGGCCGAGGTCGAGTACCTGCTGTCGCGCGTGGCGAAGGTCGACAAGCGCGCCAATCTCCAGCCGCAATCCAGCGCGGCAGGTTAGTTGCATGGCCGAGACATCAGCATCACGCCCCGCGTCGACGATCCTCCTGCTCCGTGACGGAACGGAGGAGGTGGAAGTCTTCATGATGGTCCGCCATCATCAGATCGAGTTCAACTCGGGCGCGCTGGTGTTTCCGGGCGGCAGCGTCGATGCCGGCGACAACGAGATTGTCGCGCGGTCCGACCTGTATTCGGGCGGCGAGGGCCTCAGCGAAGCGGAGCGCGGTTTTCGTATCGCCGCGATCCGCGAGACTTTTGAAGAGAGCGGCATCCTGCTGGCGCGCGCGAAGGACTCGGGGACGCCTGTTGATGCCAGGCGCGCCGGCGAGCTCGCCGACAAGCATCGCGTCGCGCTCAACGAGCACAAGATCAGCTTCCTCAGCATCCTCGCCGACAACGGCCTCCAGCTCGCGCTCGACACGCTCGTGCCCTATGCACACTGGATCACGCCGGAGGGCATGCCGAAGCGGTTCGACACCTGGTTCTTCCTGGCCGCGGCGCCCCCGGACCAGCTCGGCGCGCATGACGGCCGCGAGTCGACCGATTCGATCTGGGTCTCGCCGCGCGAGGCGGTGGAGGGCGGCGAGAGCGGCCGCTTCAAGCTGCCGTTCCCGACCACGCGCAATCTGATCCGGCTCGCCAAGCAGAGCAGCGTTGATGCCGCGCTGGAGCACGCCCGCGGCATGTCCATCGTCACTGTGATGCCTGTCATGACCAAGACCGAAACCGGCCGCCAGCTCCGCATTCCCCGCGAGGCCGGCTATGACGGCGAGGTGTTCGAGGTCGGCGCAGTCGGCTAATACACTTCGACACGCAGCGAAGTATTGGCGCTTGCGGACGCGCTAGGTTCCGTCCATCGCGAATGGACGGGGCGCAGAATGGACAACCGGCAGGACACCAATATCGCCGTCGAGCTGGCGCTGCTGGTCGCGCTCGCAACGCTGTGGGGCGGCTCCTACACCTTCATCAAGCTCGGCGTCGCCACCATTCCACCGATCACGCTGATCGCGGCACGCACTGCGATTGCGGGATTGCTGCTGCTGGTCGTCATGTGGGCGCGCGGCATCAAGATGCCGACGGATGCCGCGACCTGGCAGCGCTTCGCGTTCCAGGCCGTGCTCAACAGCGTCATCCCCTGGACGCTGATCGCCTGGGGCGAGCGCCATGTCGACGCCGCCCTCGCCACCATTCTCAACTCGGCCGGGCCGATCTTTACCTTCCTGCTCACGGCGGTCGTGACCCGCCACGAGGTGACGACACCGCGAAAGCTGTTCGGCGTCGTGGCGGGAATGGCCGGCATCCTGCTGATCGTCGGCGTCGATGCCTTTCACGACATCGGCAGCGGCCTCGTCGCGGAAGCTGCCATCGTTGCGGCCACCATCTGCTACGCCTGCGCCGCGATCTTCGGCCGCAGCTTCAGGGGTCTCGACCCGATGGCCCCTGCCGCCGGCTCGCTGCTGGCGGGCGCGGCGGCCCTGATCCCGGCCTCGCTGATCGTCGAGCAGCCCTGGACGCTGTCGCCGTCGCTGAGTTCCGTGCTGGCGCTGCTCGCGCTCGCGGTGTTCTCGACCGCGGCGGCGTTCGCGATCTATTTCCGCCTGATCCAGACCCTGGGCTCGGTCGGGACCACCGCGCAGGCCTATCTGCGCGTGCCGATCGGGGTCGCCATCAGCGTCGCCTTCCTCGGCGAGACCTTGAGCCGAACCGCCTGGATCGGGCTCGCCTGCGTCGTCCTCGGCGTCGCCGCCATGACCATCCCGGCCCGGCGGCGGACGAGCGTCAAAACGTCATAAAGCCGGCGGGGAGGGCGGGCCGAGAACCACGATATTAAGGATATTCCGAGGCGGGAGGCATGTTCCCCCGGGCGTGCAATACGTCGTATATTGGGCTTCCAGTAGCAGCCGGTCCCTCAACGCACCAATGTCCGCCGAATTGACGCCGCCCCCCGAGAAAAAGCGAATCTTTTCGCTGTCCATCGGCCAGCTTACGTTCGGAAGCTTCATCCTGGTGCTGGCGGTGATCATCGTCACCTCGACCGCGAGCGTGATCGCGATCCGGCACATCGACACGACCTTTGCCGAGTTGCAGCGGCTCCAGAGCGTCGGCGACCTCGCCGAGGACATCGACCGCCGCATGAACGAATTGCGCCTTGCTGCGCGCGACTTCGTCACCGACCCCGGCGCCGGCATCCAGTTCAAGCAGGTGGGCGAGGCGGCCTCGACGCTCAGCGACATCCTGAAGAAGACCCGCATCGAGCTCGCGCCCGAGCAGCAGGACATGATCGACGGGGTCACCGAGCGCCTTGCGACCTATCGCAACGGCCTCGAGCGGATCTCCACCCTGATCGACCGCCGTGCCCAGCTGCTGGCCGGACTGCCGCCGCTGCGTGAGCAGTTCGACGTGGCCGTCTCCGGCACCGCGGACCGCGAGCTCGCCTCCCGCCTGTCCGAGGCGCAGAGCCGGATCGCGCTCGGGCTGCTCGCGCGCAATCCCTCCGCGGCCGAGCAGGCCGCGCAGAACATGCGGACGATGGACATCGCCGACGCCAAGCTCAGGACGGCCGTGAATGCTTACGCCGAGGCGATCATGGCGGTCGCCGTCCGGGAGCGGCAGATCGCCGACATCGACCGCGAGGTGCTCGGCACCGAGGGCCGGCTGATCGGCCGCGTCACCGAATTGCTGCGCGAGGTCAGCGCAAGGCGCGGTCACGTGCTGTCGCGCGATTTTGCCCGCACGCTCACGGAGGCGCGGTGGCAGAGCATCGTGCTCGGCAGCATCGGCGTGCTGATCGGCATCCTCGCGGCCGGCTTCGTGGTGCGGCGGACGGTGCGTCCGCTGGCCCAGATCGCAAGGTCGATTCGCGCGCTTGCGGCCGGCCAGAAAGACACCTCGATCCCGTCCGCCGATGTCGACAACGAGATCGGCGACATCGCACGCGCCGCCGAAGTGTTCCGCCGCGCGCTGGAGGAGGCCGACACCGCGCGCGAGGCGGCGGTGCGCGCGCTCACCGAGCAGCGCCTCGCCGAAGAGAGCTACCGGAAGCTGTTCGAGGGCTCGGTCGACGGCATCTACGTGACGACACCGGCCGGCGACCTCCTCAACGCCAATCCGGCGCTGGCGCGGATGATGGGCTATGACAGCCCGCAGCACCTGATCGACAGCATCAACGACATCGCCCACACGATCTACGTCCATCCCGAGGCGCGCGTCGAGTATCAGCGGCTCATGCATCGCGACGGCATGGTGCGTGAGTTCGAGTACCAGGTGCGCCAGCGCAGCGGCGACATCCTCTGGCTCTCCGACAGCGCGACCGGCGTGCGGGATGAGCAGGGCAAGATCATCCGCTACGAGGGCACGCTGCGCGACATCACCGACCAGAAGCGGGCGGAAGACGCCATCGCCGAAGGCCGGCGCCTGCTCCAGCAGGTCATCGATACCGTGCCCGCGGTCATCAACGTCAAGGACCGCGACCTGCGCTATGTGCTGATGAACCGCTACATGGCCGGCATCTTCGGCATCGAGCCCGGCGATGCGCTCGGCCGCACCACCGCGGACCTGATGTCGCGCTACGGTGCGGCCAAGACCGACGAGAACGACAAGCGCGTGCTCAAGCTCCGCAAGGGCCTCGGCTTCTACGAGGAGGAGTACAAGGATAGCTCCGGCAACATGCGGCAATGGCTGGTCAATAAGCTGCCGCTGCTCGATGCCGAGGGCGAGATCGAGCGGATCGTCACGGTGGCGCTCGACATCGGCGAGCGCAAGCGCGGCGAGCAGGAGATGCGCAAAGCCAAGGAATCGGCGGAGACCGCGCTGCGCAACCTGCGCGAGACCCAGGCCTCGCTGATCGAGGCGGAGAAGCTCGCCGCGCTCGGACGGCTGGTCGCGGGCGTCGCGCACGAGGTCAACAATCCCGTCGGCATCAGCCTGACGGTCGCCTCAGCGCTGGAGCGCAAGACCGCGATATTCACGTCCGAGGTCGAGCGCGGCGAGCTTCGCCGCTCCACGCTCAACGACTTCCTCAACACCAGCCGCGACGCATCCTCGCAACTCGTCTCCAATCTCAATCGCGCCGCCGAGCTGATCCAGTCGTTCAAGCAGGTCGCCGCCGACCGCAACTATTCGGACCAGCGCAGCTTCGATCTCGGCGACCTCACCGAGCAGGTGGTGATGAGCCTGCGGCCGGGCCTGCGCAAACACAATCTGACGCTCAACGTCGATTGCCAGCCAAGCCTGACCATGAACAGCTATCCCGGCCCGTACGGACAGGTGCTGACCAACCTGTTCCTCAATTCCGTGGCGCACGCCTTTCCCGACGGGCGTCCGGGGATCATCGACATCCAGGTGCGCGAGTCCGGCAAGGACAATGTCGAGATCATCTTCTCCGACAACGGCTGCGGCATGTCGCTCGACGTCCGCCGCCGCGCCTTCGATCCGTTCTTCACGACGCGGCGCGACCAGGGCGGCACCGGACTCGGGCTGCACATCGTCTACAGCATCGTCACCAACCGGCTCGGCGGCCGGCTCGATCTCGATTCCGAGCCGGGCGGGGGCACGCGCATCCAGATCATCCTGCCGCGCACGGCGCCGCTCGAGCAGGCGGCGGAATAGCTAATCCACGTCGGCGAGCTTGTGCAGCGTCGCGCCGAAAATCAGGCTGGCCTTGCCGACGAGCGCCGTTCCCGTCATCTCCGCGCGGGTGTCCGTGTAGGTCCCGCTGACACCGATGCCGACCGGCGCCGGTCCGCCGAACAGCGGATTGTCGTCGCCCCGCGGTGAGGTGTGCCGCTGCACCAGCACCTCGCCTTTGAAGGAGTGGTCATCCTTCACCACATAACTGCCGGTGTAATAGAGGTAGGCATCGCCGCCAAGGATCTTGCCGTCGCGGAAAAGAATCACGCCGCTGCCCTTGCCGACTCGACCATCGAGCAGGTTCACGTGGATCGAATAGAGGCCGTTCTTCATAACGTCCCGCAGGCCGGCCGCCATCGCCCAATGGCGTAACCGGTAGAGCTTTTATGCCAAAGCGCATCCTCTCGCGCAACGCGGCAGTTTGCCGGCCGGCAAGCTGTTCCGTGGTGCGGACCGTAATTGTCCCGGCTTGTCTGTGACGCGGTGATGACGGTCTCATCATGAGGCGTGGCCAGTCGTTGCGAATCAAGTTGGCCCGCGAAATGCATAACCATTGTTGCACTGGCCGCGGGGTGCTGGAGCAAGACAAACGTGAGCAACTGGATCGATTCCAGCGGCGATCAGCCGCGTCTGTACAGTGCGCGTCCCACGAATTGCAAAAGCGAACGACGGCGGATCGGTCGCGCGGCACGCTGGCGAAGTGTGACGAGGCTGGCATGTGCCATGGCCTTGATTGCGCTAGCAGCCCCCTTCGGGCACGCCCGCGACCGCGGCCAGTTCGTCAACACCAATGCGGATTTGAAGGCCTGGTTCGACAGCCTGCGAAGCGGCAAGGGCCCGTGCTGCTCCGATGCCGACGGCTCGGCGCTCTCGGACACCGACTGGGACAGCAAGGACGGGCACTATCGTGTCCGCGTCCCGCGCTATGGCTACGCGCTCGAGGGCCAGCAGCAGGAACTCGTCTGGGTCGATGTGCCGGAGGAGGCCGTGATCTCGGAGCCGAACCGGGTCGGCCGCACCATGGTATGGCCGATCTACGGCTATATGGGCGTCACCATCCGCTGCTTCATGCCCGGCAGCATGACATAGCCGCGCCGGGCGGCACGCCGCCTCGTCTCGCTGATGGCCGATGCGGCGTGCGCCGCGTCAGGTGTATTTCTTGTCGCGCTCGAGCAGCTCGATGGAAATGCCTTCGGGGCCGCGGATGAAGCAGATGCGCACGCCGGGCCGGATCGTCGTCGGCTCGCGCGTGAACGTGACGCCCCTGGCCTTGATCTCGGCGGCGACGGCGTCGATGTCCTTCACCGTGAGTCCGAAATGGTCGAGGCCCTGGTGCGGGTGCGGCGGCGGCGGGCTGACGGCGTTGTCGCCCTCGAGCGGCGCGATGAAGATCCGGGCGCCGCCGAGGTTCACGTCGATCCGTCCCGGCGCGCGAACGATCTCGCCACCGAGGATGTCCCGCAGCCAGGCCGCCGTGGCCTCCGGATCGGGGCTGCGCAGATGGACGTGATCCCAGGTGACGGCGATTGGCATTTCATGTTCTCCCAACAGGGTCTTTCGGTATTGCGGCCCATGTTAACGGCCCCGGCCGGTGATCGCTACCGTCGTTGCCGACTCGCTTGAAGCGCGGGAACCTTAGTTCGTCTCCCGGATTAAGGTAAGCAGTGGCCGAGTCCGCCGTTGAACTGTTGCGGCCACCATCGGTGATACAGCCATGAGCGCAGGGTTTGAGCGGGTCGGGTTGGGACGCTTCGCCGGCATCGGCGAGCGCCTGGCGCGGGTCGTGACGGTTGCGAGTGTCTCATTTGGCCGAAGCCTGCTGTGGCTGCTGGCCGCTATCATCGTCGGTAGCGGCGTCTGGATGCTGCTACCGCTCTCCAAAGGCAACAGCGCTGAACCGGCGAAGCCGGAGCTGGCATCCGTCGAGACGGCGCCTTCGGGCGATGCGGCAGCATCCGAAGCCCAGGCTCTGGCTGCGGCAGAGCTCGACCGTCTCAGGATTTCCTCCCAGACCTGGCGCCGCGGCGGGCTTGGCTCGAAGGCGTTGGTGACGTTCACGCTGCGAAATGACAATGACTATGCCGTAAAGGATGTGGCGATCGTCTGCGCGTTCGCACGGCGCGACGGCAGCCATCTCACCGACCGCAGCCGGGTTCTGGCCGACACGGTCAGCATGAAGAGCCGCAAGACCTTTGCGCGCATCACTGTCGGCTATGTCAACGTTAATGCCGATCAGGCCAAATGTTCGCTGGTTGCAGCCCGTCGCGCGTAAAGGGCGGCAATCTCGGGTAGCAGAAAAGTTACCCTTACCGGGCCTTGGCAAAAAACTTGGCGTTGCCATTTGAACCGAACGGCTGGGCCAGGAACCAATTAGAGTATCGCCTGTTAAGGCGGAGAGCCCACGCGGGGATGCGGGGGGCGGAGCCCGGCCAATGCCCATCTTTCGGTATTTCCTCTTTGTCGGTGGAGCCTTGCTCGCACTGCTGTTGGCAGTGAACTTCGCTCTGCCGGCCTCACCCGTGACGCAGGCCGTCGCGACCGCTGGCAACGATCAGCCGCTGATCCGGATCCGGTCCGATCGGCACCTGCCTGAGCGTGTCGTGCTCGACACCAGCCAGCCGACGATTGCCCCGCCCGCGACGAAGACCGCCGCTGTCCTTGCGCCTCAGCCGTCAGTGCAGGATGCCGCCTCGGTGGCGCTGGCCGAGATGTCGGCCAAGGCGCGGGTGCGCGAGACGTTCGCCCAGTTCACGCCGGGCCAGAAGGCGGATGCCGCCACAGCGAAGAAGACCGACGCCAAGGCTCAGGCTCAGGCTCAGGCCCAGGCTTCTCCGGCCCAGGCTCAGCCCAAGCGCAAGGTTGTGCGGGCGCATCCGGCACCGCAGCAGTTCGGCCGGCCGATGATGCTGGTGGCCCAGCAGCCGCATTTCGGTCTCTTCAACACGACCTGGTGAGAGCCGGCTCTGATCCGCCTCGCTGGAGGCGGGAAGGGCTTTTTATTGGCCAGCCTCTCTGCTAATTCGAACGCGTCCGAACGCCGCCCGGTACGCTGGTTCGCCAGCGACGGTCCGGCATTTTTCGGTCTCGGCCCGCCCGGGCCAGGGCGCTCGTAGCTCAGCTGGATAGAGCATCGGATTTCGATTCCGAGGGTCGGGAGTTCGAATCTCTCCGAGCGCGCCAGCGAAATCATCAATTAAATCATATAGTTGCGACGAAGTTTCATTTCGTTCTTTCTCCTCATTCCGAATACTATTTTCCGGCTCATTCCGAATACTTGTCGCCGTCTCGTGATTTCCATAACGTTATCAATGAGATGACGAATCGAGGCATTCCGAAGCAAGCGCTACGCCAGCCAGCCCGCCGCCACCGAACGAAGCGATCGCAACAAGTAGTGCAGGACCGTAGTTCTCCAGCGCCATCAATGATCCGTCGCTACGTCGCTAATGCTCTGAATTTAGTTCCGCTTTTGGCGGCACTCCAGACACAACTGGGCTCGCTGCTGGCTCGCCCCAGTCGCGAGTGACCCGAGGCGGACATCAGTGGAATGAAGCCAACACCACGAACGATTGCTGAGGGAATGTCAGCTTGCCGCCCGCCAGCATCGAAGGGTCGAGGCGGGAGGTGGCGTCATCGGCAATCGACACGATCAGGCGCTCACGCTGAGGCGCACCTTTGTCCGTCAAGAGCGCAGCCATCGGCGTCGCCGTAAGCTGGAAGCGCACATAATCCAACACCGAGGGGAACGTGATTTGTTTTGTGACGGCGGCCACATCAACAACGTCGAAGCCAGCTTGCCTCGCCCAAGCGCTGACTTCCTGCTCATCGCAAGATAGATGCTCCGAACGTTTGGTACGTGATGCCTCTTCTCCGAGATATTTGTCGAGCGCCTGCACGAAAGCGTGCGCCGCTGGCGTTCTCTCGATTGCGCTATAGACGCTCAGCCCAGCGCGGCCTCTCGGCTTAAGCACCCGCACTATTTCCCTTAGCGCCATCGGCCGATCCGGGAAGAATTGTAGCCCGAGTTGGCAGAGCACGACGTCAAAGCTGTTTGCATCGAACGGCAGGTCGAGTGCGCTACCCTCGATCCATTCGACAGCAGTAGACTTAGCGCGCGCCACCGCGAGCATCCCCACGTTGAGGTCTATGCCGACTAGCCGCCCAGCATGTCCGCGCTGCTGCGCCAGCCGGGCCACGACGCCGGTACCGCAGGCGATGTCGAGCACGCTTTCTTCTCGGCTTAGCGAGATGCGGTCGAGCAGATCATTGGCCCACACGGAAGTGATGGCCGGGACGAGATAGCGCTCGTAAAGCTCCGGGGCGCTTGCATCCATTTGCCAATGTTCATGGGCCGACATGACTTGCCTCCCAACGCCCGCGACTGGAACGTAGCGACCAATCCACTGCCCTGGCATCGTCTATTGCCGATAGCTGGCCCACTTGGCGAATAACCGCAAGTGTGGGCCGAACGACCGCTGTTGGCCCATCGCGTCACCCAGCTGTGCTGTAGAGCTTGGTCGCAATAGGTGCATAGCGGACTCTAGCAAACTTCCGCCCGGTTTGAACTTGGCATGCAGACCATTCCGAAAGTCAAAAATTGCCCAGCGTTATCAACAGGAGAACGGATCGGGAAATTTCGGAACGGACGTTGATTTTATTGAGCGACTGATGGGATTTCGATTCCGAGGGTCGGAGGTTCGAATCCTTCCGAGCGCGCCAAGCCGTTGGCGGGAATCCGTGGCAACCTCAAGCAATTGATGGAATTTACATTTTTCGTTGAAATGCCCAAGGCGCCTCGGCGTTCTCCGAAGGTGGCGCCGGTTGCTCAGGACTTCCTCCGATACAGGACGAACCGGGTTGATTCTTCCGTACGTTCGAACTGGTCCAAAAGGATGCGCTCGGACATTTCCTTCAGCCAATCGTATTGATAGGTCGCGTCGCGCTCTAAAATGAAATGGTCAGCCTCGGCAAAGCTGCGAGCGACATGGTCCGGGCTGAACGTATCTCGGAAAGGGAGGAAGTAGCTCTTGGGTGCTCTGCCAAGGGCCACAAGAACAAGCCAATCGTGGTCGGACAATAGCAGCATGCGACCATCGCGTGGCACGACCTTGTTGACCAGATCGATATCGCTGCTATCGAGCGAGATCCGAGCCTCTCCCGCCCCTCGTCCCAACTTCAGTCTGGCGATACTCGGATATTGCAAGTACGACCGCAGCCCGATCAGCACGCTCTGTTGCCTATCCTGCGCACTCAGCAGCACCACAACCGAGATCGCTGCTGTTGCCGCCAACGACAACGCGGGGGCGAGTTGCGAAGTCGTTCGGCCGAGGGCGACGCGGAATGCAGATCGACACCACCAAGCGCAAACCGCAAGATATGCAAAGGCGTTTTGTTGCCAAACCGCGTCAAGTGACCGATTCATCCACTTCGCCATGAACACCAGCGCGACGAGAGAAAGTACAAGAAGATACGCGCGCTCGACGCTACGCCAGTTGGCCCATGTTGCGGCAACGCTAACAATTGTGCCGATGGCCATCGCCGGCAAGATCAGCTGGTAAATCGTCCCAAATCCGGGACGCCAGTTCATCGTCACCCCCACCCAATTCGAGACGCTGTGGAGCCCGACTGGCGCGAGAAAGACATGCAGGAAGTCCATCGAAAGAACGGCCGGACCGAAGGCAGCGACGAACAACGCGATCAGGATCGCGATGGATAGTCCGGTGAATGCCGCGATCTCCCAAGGCCAGCGTTTCTCGAACAGCCGCACGGACAATGCCGCGCAGCCCACGGCCCAAGTATAGATCCCCGTCTCCGTGTTCCAGAAGATCGAGACGGCACAGACGGCGGACATCGCCACCAATAACCGGCCTGAAGGTTGCGCCAGGTAATGCGCAAGGATGCCAGAGGCAATGAAAACGAACATGTACCGAATGGCGAGAGCAGACGGTGCGCTGAGCGCTTCGCCGTCGCCAAATTGACAGACTACAAGAAACGTGACCGCCAGGAGAAACGGCAGTGCTCTGCTCTGGAAGAAGTCGCGCAGCACCCAATAAGCCGATAGGTGATAGATCGCGAGACATGCAGCAACGAACCCAATGTAACGCAGATACAGAACGTTTGTGTCAGCACGGAGCAGTTGACCAAATAAGTAGGACGGTCCGTATCCGTAGAAGGACAGGAAGTCGCGGCCAGGCACCAGGCCATCAGTAAATTGATAGAGCGCCGGCCCAACCAGATACGATACGGCGTGAGCATTGGCGGCGGCCATCCCAGCCAAACGTTGCACGCTCGCAGGTAGGGTAAGGGCGAGCAATGCCGTGATCAGCACAGCATCAATCCATCCAAACTCAATTAATTTGATCGACTGGAGCGCCGGGGCGCCTTTGATGCTGATTTGGGCCCGGATGCGTGTCACGAAGGGAATGAAGATCGCTGCGACCGCGAGGGCCAACGCGACCATCTCAGGTTTTTGCTGGAATGCAGCCTGGAGAAATGCCTCGAGTGCCAAGACAATTGCCAGCGCCGAGACGGCGAACAGGATCAGCGAACGGCCTTCAAAGAACTTCCTGAGCCTGAGCGCTGCGAAGCCTGAGGCGATGCCGAACACGTAGAACAAGACATAGAAGATTTTCTCAGCACGCTTGACTGCTGCACTGTCCGAAAAACCTGATTGGACGACCGGGAAGTCCTGAGCGAGATTTGCGCCTAGGTCCAGCTTCGTGGCGTTCAAGATCAGATAGGCAAGGATGCCGGCCGCAATAGCGCCGACACAGGCGCCCCATGCCGCAAAACTCTGAAACCTCCAAAGGCTGAGCTCTGATTCTGTCGCTGGCTTGATAAGACGTGAAATCCTGATCGCGGGACCTCCCGCCATTGTTTTTGCCTTCATTTCGGTGCCCCAACCCGATGTTGTCGGCGTCACGATAGCTCGCCCCGCTGCCGGGTCGCTACCCCTTTCATCGGCGGCTCCGGGAACTCGGAAGCAGCTGCATGACATTGCCCCATGGAATCCGCCGAACATTGCTTCGGTGCTCTGAGCACCAACCCATGTTGAGCTTATCCTCACATATCGTCGCGAAGACTGCCGCCGCACGACCGCTTATTCGGCCGTTTGATTGGTCGCGCGCGTCCGTGACGAAGTGCGATCCAGGCGATCTGGCGCAGGCCGAAAATCGCAGGACGCGCGGCCAATATTGCGTCCGACTTGACGCCTCCCGAGCGCGCAGCCCCGACTGGCGTTCCAGCTATGTTCCAAGGCGATACTGGGGTCGGGCGGCCGTAGCGCGGCTAGTGGCGTCAGCTTGCCGGAAGCCTGATCTGCCGCCCCCGCGCCAGCGTGTCCGAGGGCGCCTCGTGGAAGGTGGCACGGTAGGCCGCGGCAAACTCACCCATGTGGTGGAAACCCTGGGCGCGCGCGCAGGTGGCAACGGTGGCGCCGCCGCCTTTGAGCAGCCGGGCGCGTGTTGCCCACAATCTCTTCAGGCGGATGTACTGGTGCAGGCTCATGCCGCGCACCTTGCTGACGGCGCCGCCGAGCGTCCGGATCGAGACGCCGAACTCACCGGCGAGATCGGCCGTGTAGATCGGAGCGGTCGGATAGGCCGCGACGTAATCGTCGATCCGCTGCACGAGCTTGGTCGACCGCCCGCCCTGGACCGAGGTGCTCCGATCCGGGCGCGCATCGATCCGAAACAAATCGTCGAGCGCAAGCAGCAGGCCTTCCTGGAGATGGGCGGCGACCTCGGTGGTCTCGAACAGGAGCGGCTGCACCGACGCGGTTCGCAGGATGTCGAGCAGGAGTTGCCGTGTGTGCAGCAGGGCGGGCCGGTTCGCGACATAGGCCCGCAAATCGTCGGCATGATCGAACCAGCCCCGGTCTTTCAGGCCCGGAGAGAAGATGATCATCGCGTGATAATTGGTCTGGGGTTCGACGAAATGGCATTCGTCGTTGCCGCGGAGCGCAACGAAGAAGCGCGCGTCGAGATCCATTCCCTTGGAATTGACCTGAAGGTCGTCGGTCATCGGCAGGATCACCATCCCGCCCGGCATGCGATAGGCGGTGTCGAGGATGCGCGCGAAGGATCTCATCACGATGATGCGGCACGCCGGCAGAGCGACGACGGCGCGGGCGGCCGCGAAGTTCGGGACGTCGAGCGGAATGCTTCGGGCATCCTCCATCGACTCGATCGGCCGAAACGCATCGACATCGGCAAAGCCGATCAGTTGAAGTGCGGAGGACGGGGCGAGGGCGTCGAACATGCGTCGGGCCGGCTGCTGCAATGTGACAATCAAATGAACGTCGGTACATCGACATCAATGGCGAAACATCGTGCTTCAGTAAACGGGATTCCGGGCCGTAGTATTGCGGACATCATGCCATGACGTCCGTCAGATCATTGTCACCGTCAACGTTCTCGGCTCATCGGTTGGCCGGAGGCGAGGTCGATGAAATGCAGGCGCGTGCAGGCGGGACAGGCGAAGGACTCGAAGCTGCGACCCTCCGGTCCCTGCTGCTTCTCCAGATGCGTCTGCACGTTCATGCCCGTCTGGGGGCATCGAAAAACAATCAACTCGGCCATCGCCGCAGAATGACGGTGCGGCGAATTTCCTCTTTGATCTGGATCAGTTTTGGAATTGCTCCAGACCGGCCGGACAGGCGCGTGGGCCATCCACGATCTTGCAAAAGCGAAGGGGCCCCGAGGGCCCCTTCGAATGTTACCAGCGGCGATAGCCGTAATAACCATAGCGCGGGCCGTAGCCGCCGTAGTAGCGCGGCGGTCCATAATATCGGGGGCCGTAGTACGGCCGCGGCCCGTAATAGCCATAATAGTTCGGACGCCAGAAACATTGCCCCCAGGCGTCGCAGACCATACGGACCTGCTCGACGTCGGAGACCTGCGGGACCGCAGGTGCAGGCGCAATGGGCATGGCGGACGCCGCCGGCGATGCCGCGAGGGCACCGAACAGGGACGCGGCGACGAGGCCAATCTTGAGATTCATGATGTCTTCCTCTGCTTACGCAATACAGGATATCGAAGTTGTTCTGATCAAATTGTGGCGGAACCGAAATGTAATGCTGATGAACAAATCTTCAGTCGCTCCGCCGCGGGCCTGATCCGGCTGTGCCAGATTACTTCAGCTCCGCGCTTCTGGCCATGCCGTGCTCGCATCGCGGCACATCGCCACCAACCTTGATCCTGCGCAATTCATCTTCGATGCTTCCTCCCTAGTCTTGTCGCCGTGGGCCGTCCTTCGCGGAATGCGAAGAGCGTTCGGCCGGTCGTCCGCATCGGTCGCCCACTGTTTGTTTGGAGCTGTGCAATGGACAAGATGAGAATCGACAAGGGTGACTGGCTGGTCGTGTGCGACGGGCGCAAGGCGCTCATTCTGGAAAACCTCGGCGACGAGATGTTTCCGAACCTCCACACCAGGGAGGTGCACGAGCGGCCCAACCCCCCGACGAGCGCGCAAGGGAGCGACGCGCCGGGCCGATTGCATGGCGCGGCCGGCGGTGCGCGCAGCTCGGTCGAGCAGACCGATTGGCACGATGAGGCCGAGCGCGCCTTCCTGCGTGGCCTGGCCAGCCGGCTCGACGCCGCGGTGAGCTCGGGCGAGACCTCGGCCCTGACCATGGTGGCCTCGCCGCGTGCGCTCGGCATGATCCGCGCCGATTATTCGGACGTCGTGCGCAAGGCGCTTCAGGGCGAGGTGGGCAAGGACCTCGTCAAGCTGCCGGTCTACGAGATCGAGAAGCAATTGCTGCTGTCGGGCGTCGCCCGATAGGGACGCCCGCAGCGGACGCGCCAGCGCCCCTCAGTAGCAGGGGTGCCGGCGGCGGTCCTGGCCGACATAGGCGGCCGCGCTCTGGTAGCAGTGGTTGGTCGAGGGGCCGTCGTAATAGGCGAAGGTGCCGGGGGTGATGCCGGGGCCGTAATTGTGCAGATAGCTGATCGGGTAGGGCAGCGGGTTGGCGTAGGAGCGGTGGTAGCGGTGATGACCCCGCGCCTCCGCGAGGCCAGGGGCTAGGATTGCGGCCGACAGGGCAGCAACCGCGGCTACAAGCTTCAACTTGCTCATCTCGATTCTCCGGAACCCGCGCGAATAGCTCTGCCGGTTATAGCCATTTCGGGCCGCCAGGACACCCGTCCGGAGGGCGGAAAACGGGGCCAATCCCGCAGATTCCCGGATGGGTGTGACAGAATTGCCGGAAGTGCGGCCGGATCCTGCCCATTTTTGGCCTTTTCGGGATGCTTAACGAATTCCCCACATAAGTATGTCCAAAGAGAATTCGATAAGAATCCTGTTGCCGGCCCTTTGGGGGTCCTTCGAGGCCGGTCCCATTCCTGAAGGCTGTCGTCGTCCGCCGCCATGCGCATCACGCTTTTGAGCCTGCTGTTGCTCTGCCTCGCCGCCGCCACGCCAGCGCGGGCCGAGCTGCACATCACCCGCGACCATGGCGGCTATGTCGAGGAGTACAAGGCCAAGTACAAGCGTGTCCGCGAGAAGGGCGAGCGCGTCATCATTGACGGCATCTGCAACTCGGCCTGCACGCTCGTGCTCGGCATGGTGCCGATGAACAAGATCTGCGTGACGCCGCGCGCCAGCCTCGGCTTCCATCAGGCCTATTACGACAAGGCCTTCACCTTCGGCATCAAGGTCACCAGCGCGGAAGGGACGTCCGACCTGATGTCCTATTATCCTGATACGGTGAAGGACTGGATCCGCCGCAATGGCGGGCTCACCACCGACATGAAGAAGATCAAGAACGGCGTCGACCTCTGGAAGATCATCGACCCCTGTCCGGAAGAATGGTGAGCGGCTGATCCGAGCCGCTGCCGCCCGTCGCAGCGCAGCATCGCTCAGGTCGAAATTCGCATTGCCGCATTAGCCCCCATCGGGCAATGAGGGCGGCAATGAACCATAATCAAGAAGCCCTGACCGCCCGCGCCGCGCCGATCCTGTTCGTCCTGCTCTGGAGCACCGGATTCATCGGCACCAAGTACATCATCAACAATGCCGATCCCTTGACCTACCTCGCCATCCGCATGGCGATCGTGGTCGGCCTGATGGCGATCATCGCAGGCATCGCGCGGCCGAAATGGCCGGACCGTATCGGCATCGCGCATAGCGCGGTTGCCGGCATCCTCGTCCATGGCTTCTATCTCGGCGGCACCGCCATCGCGATCGCGCATTCGATTCCGGCCGGGCTCTCCGCACTGATTCCGGGCCTGCAGCCGATCCTGACCTCGACCATCGCCAACCGCTGGCTGGGCGAGAAGGTGACGCCGGTGCAATGGGCGGGGCTGGTGCTCGGCCTCGGCGGCGTGGTGCTGATCCTGCACAACCAACCCATGACCGGCGAAGCCGGGCTCGGCTGGCTTGCCTCGGTGGTCTCGCTGGTCAGCATCACGCTCGGCACGCTCTATCAGCGCCGCTACTGCAACCACATCGACTGGCGCGCCGGCAATTTCGTGCAATATGTGGCCGTCACCATCTTCTTCGCGATCGGCGCCTTCCTGTTCGAGGATCGCGTGGTGCACTGGACGCGGGAGTTCGTGCTCGCGCTCGGCTGGCTCACTGTGGCGCTCTCGATCGGATCGATCGGGCTGTTGTACTGGCTGATCCGGCACGCGGCGGCGACGTCGGTGGCGAGCCTGTTCTACCTCGTGCCCGCCGTGACCGCGCTGATGGCTTACGCACTGTTCGACGAGAAGCTCGATGCGCTGGCGATTGCCGGCATGGCGATGTGCGCGGCCGCGGTGTTCGTGGTCAACCGGCGCGTCTAGGCTGACAGGCGAGGCGGCGGAATACATCCCTGACGTGTGCGGCGCGCCGTGTTAGGGTGGCCGCATTTCAGTTTTCCTTTCACGCGGTGATGTCCATGAAGAAGGCGAGACGTGCGCTGCTCGGCCGGTCCCTGAGGCCGGTCCGGATTGCCTGCATCAACTACGCGGAGGAGTCGATCAGCGGCAGCAAAATGAGCCAGCTCACCGCGGCGCTCCAGAAGTGTTACGACAAGCATTTCCTGCCGGTGTGGGGCTATCCGGTCGACCTCTATGTCACGAAGAAGCCGAAGCCTGCCGATTGGCAGCTCGTCTATTTCGACGACGCCTCGCATGAGGGGCTGCTCGGGCGCCATGAGCTGACGCATCGCGGCCAGCCGATCTCGAAGATCTTCGTCAAGGCGCTGGACGGGGAGCCCGTCAGCGTCGCGGCCTCGCACGAGCTGTTCGAGATGGTGCTCGACCCCATGGCCAATCTCTGGGCCGACAAGAACAGGAACACGCAATATGCCTATGAGGTCTGCGACGCCGTGGAGGAGGACTCCTTCTTCGTCGATGGCGTCGAGATGTCGAACTTCGTCTACCCATCCTGGTTCGAGCCGTTCGAGCATCCCCGCGGCACCAAGTTCGACCACAAGGGTACGCTGACGGAGCCGTTCTCGATGACCGAGGGCGGCTACGTCATCAAGAAGGTCAACGGCAGGCGGGTGATCAAGCAGTTCGGCTCGCCTGAGAAACGGCGGCGCTTTGCCAGGGAGGACCGGCGCGGCCATCGCAGCGAATTTCGCGATCCGCAAGGGGTCCATCATCCGGGCCGGCGCGCAGCCAAACGGCGCGGATAGGCTATTGCCGGGACAAGCCTCCGGGCGCGTCCGCACCCGGAGGCTTGTTGGTGCCTGTTCTCGGGAGCGCGATCAGCGCTTGGACTTCTTGGCCTTCTTCTTTTTGGCGGCCTTCTTCGCGGATTTCTTCACTGCCTTCTTCGCGGTCTTCTTGGCTGCTTTTTTCGACGACTTCTTTGCGGCCTTCTTCGAAGTCTTCTTGGCTTTCTTCTTGGAAGCCTTCTTGGCCTTCTTCGGCGCTACTTTCTTCGCGACCTTCTTGGCGGCTTTCCTGACCTTCTTGGCGGCAGTGACTGCAGTGTCCTTGGTCGCTTCCACGGCGGTGGTGATCGTCTCCATTGCCTGTTCGGTGATCGGCTTATCGTCGTCCATATCGTCCCCCACGGTTTGTATGGAGCGATGACGATAGCGGGTTTAAAAATTGTGTCAAAGCAACCCTCAACCTTTGCGGAGCTTTGCGTAGGCGGAGAGCGCACGCTCGCGTCCCCTGGCGTGATCGACGAGCGGCTGCGGATAGGTCTTGCCGAGCGTGACGCCGGCGCTCGCCAGCTCGATCGCTGTCGCCTGCCAGGGCTGGTGGATCAGCTCCGCCGGCAGTCCTTGTAGCTCCGGCACCCAGCGCCGCACATAGGTTCCATCGGGATCGAACTTCTCGCCCTGGAGCTGTGGATTGAACACGCGGAAGTAGGGCGCAGCGTCGGCGCCGCAGCCCGCGACCCACTGCCAGTTGGCGGGATTGCTGCCGGCATCCGCATCGACCAGCGTGTCCCAGAACCAGGCCTCGCCATCGCGCCAGTCGATCAGGAGATGCTTGACCAGGAAGGACGCCGCCACCATCCGCACCCGGTTGTGCATCACACCGGTGTGCCAGAGCTCGCGCAGGCCGGCATCGACGATCGGGTAGCCGGTCCGGCCGCGCTGCCAGGCGGCGAGCGCCTTCCCGTCGGGCTGCCATGGGAAGCCGTCGAAGTTCGTTTGCAGGTTTCTGGTGGCGAGGTCGGGGTAGTCGTGGAGGAGGTGACGGCAGAATTCGCGCCAGCCGAGCTCGCTCAGGAATTTTTCGATGCCGGGTCCGAGGACGGGATTCTCGGCCGCGGCGAACCGTGCGGCGTGCCAGACCTGCCGCGTGCTGAGCTCGCCGAACCGCAGATGCGGCGACAGGCCCGAGCTGCCCTCCCGATCCGGGCGGTCGCGATCGCCGACATAGCCTCGCGCGCTGTGTTTGAGAAAGTCGCGCAGGCGCGTGCGGGCGGAGGTCTCGCCCGGCCTCCAGCGCTCGCGCAGGCTGCCCGCCCAATCGGGCGTGCTCGGCTCGAGCTTCCAGCTTTCCAGCGTGTCGCTCGTGATCTTCCCGCTCGGGCGCAGCTGCTTCGGTGCGGGCAGCGGCTTTGGCGGATCGCCGAGCGACACTACGCGCCGCCAGAACGGCGTGAACACGCGCAAGCCCCGGCCGTCCTTGTGGCGGATGGCCGAGGGCGAAACCAGGAGGTCGCCCGGGAAGCTTTGCGAGTCCACGCCGAGCTTTGCCAGCGCCACTTCGAGCTGCCGCTCGACCGCCTGATGCGGCGCCTGGGCGATCCCATTCCAGTAGACGGCGCCGGCGCCGCTCTCGCGCGCCACCTCGGGGATCACCTTGGCTGCCGATCCCTTGCGCAGGGACAGCGACCCGCCGCGCGTGGCGATCTCGGCAGCGAGCGCCCGCAGCGACTGCGCCAGCCACCAGCGCACCGCGCCGCCCGGTGCACGCCCGGCGGTCTGGTCCAGCACGTAGAGGCAGATCACCGGCGCGCCGGTCTTGGTGGCGGCGTGGAGGGCGGGGTGGTCGGACAGGCGGAGGTCATCGCGAAACCACACGATGATGGGCGGCGCGCTCGGCTTGGTCAGGGGATGTCCTCGTTTACAATTTGGAAAGCATGCCGCGTCCAACGGTGTGAACCGGCGTTAATGCGACCGTAAGCCCCTTGCACGATTATGCAGGAATTACGGGGGTCATTCCATTCATGTCCAGCCTTTCGACGGCGAAGTTCCTGCCGCAATTCAAACTTGGCACCAAGGCCGTCCTGTGCGCCGTGCTGCTGATCGCCGTCAACACGGCGCTGGTGGTCGGCGCCGGCTACTGGTCGCTTACGTCCGCTTTCAATGATCGCGCGCTGCGCGACATCGAGGTCAATCTGCGCACGTTGGCGCTGGCCTTTGCCGAGACCGTTCCAGACGTCAGGATCACGGTGAGGGATGGCGCGGTCGCGCGCGCCGAAATCCCCAAGATGCCCGAGTTCAGGGATCACGCCATCGTCGATCGCGCGGTGTCCTATGTCGGGGGCAACGCGACCCTGTTCGTGTTCGACGAGGCGAGCGGGCAGTTCGTCCGCCGCTCGACCAATGTGAAGAAGGAGAATGGCGACCGCGCCGTCGGCACCCAGCTTGCCGCCGATCATCCGGCCCAGGCCCTGTTGCGCCGTGGCGAAGCCTACAAGGGCCCGGCCGTTCTGTTCGGCAAGTCCTTCATGACCGCCTATTTCCCGGTCGCGGACGCGACCGGCAAGGTCGCCGGCATTCTCTACGTCGGCATCCCGATGGCCCAGTTCGAGAGCATGCTGACCCAGGCGATCGAGAGCATGGCCGCCGCCGCCGGGCTCGCCGCGCTGTTGGTCCTGGTCCTCACCCTGCTGATCGTCCGCCGTGTCACCCGGCCGCTCACCTCGGTCACGCGCTCGCTCACGGCGCTGGCGAACGGCCAGAGCGACGTCGAGATCGATTGCGAGGATCGCGCCGACGAGATCGGTGAGATCGCCCGCACCGTCGCGGTGTTCAAGAGCAATTCGCTGGAGCGTGCCCGCATGCGCAGCGAGCAGGCGGCGGCTTCGGCTGCCGCAGTCGAGCAGCGCAAAGCAGACCTGCGCAACTTCGTCGAGCAGTTCCGCGGCAGCGTCGGCGGCATCCTCGACAAGGTGCTGACGTCGTCAGGCGAGTTCGAGCGGGTGGCGCGGCAATTGACCGACACCGCACGCTCGACCGCCGATCTGTCGGCGCAGTCGGCCGGGGCGTCCGAGGACGCCTCCGAGCACGTGCGTTCGGCGGCGTCAGCCTCCGACGAGCTGTCGCAGTCGATCTCCGAGATCACCCGGCGCGTGCAGGAATCGAACGAGATCTCCGCCGAGGCGGTGAGGCAGGCCGAGGCGACCGACCAGCGCATCGCACAGCTCTCCGAGGCCGGCTCGCGCATCGGCGACGTCGTCAAGCTGATCACCTCGATCGCCGAGCAGACCAACCTTCTTGCGCTGAACGCCACCATCGAGGCCGCGCGTGCCGGCGATGCCGGCCGCGGTTTTGCGGTCGTGGCTCAGGAGGTCAAGACGCTCGCCGGCCAGACCGCCAAGGCGACCGACGAGATCTCGAGCCAGATCGCCAGCATGCAGCTCGCGACCGAGGAATCGGTCGCCGCCATCAGGGCGATCAGCCAGACCATCGAGCGCATCAGCGGCATCGCCGGCTCGATCTCGGCGGCGGTCGAACAGCAGAGGAGCGCGACCCACAACATCGTGGCCAGCGTTCGCGCCGCGGTCTCCGGTACGGCGGAGGTCGCCGTCAACGTCCGTCACGCCGCCAAGGGCGCGAGCGAGACCGGCGAGACCTCGAGCCGGATGTTTGCCTCAGCGCAGGCGCTGTCGGGCGAGAGCCTGCATCTGAAGGCCGAGGTCGACGGCTTCCTCGAGCGCGTTCACGCGGCGTAGTCCAACCCAGTCATCCCGGGATGGTCCGAAGGACCAGACCCGGGATCTCGAGATTCTCAGGTGCGCAATTGCGCACCATAGTTCGGTCCTGCGGACCGCCCCGGAATGACCGTTGGTTATTTCGGCTGCGGCACGATCCGGATGTAGGGCTTCGGCTCTTTCCAGCCCTGCGGGTAGATCGTCTTGGCCTCGTCGTTGGAGACCGAGCCTGCGATGATCACGTCCTCGCCCTGGGTCCAGTCGGCCGGGGTTGCGACGCGATGCTTGGCGGTGAGCTGGAGCGAGTCGATGACGCGCAGGATCTCCTGGAAGTTCCGGCCCGTGGTCATCGGATAGACCAGCACCAGCTTGATCTTCTTGTCCGGCCCGATGATGAAGACGTTGCGGACGGTCTGGTTGTCGGCCGGCGTGCGGGTGAGGGGATCGCCCGAGGTCGAGGCCGGCAGCATTTCGTAGAGCTTGGAGACGTTGAAATCGGTGTCGCCGATCAACGGATAGTTGGGCGCCGCGCCTTGCGTCTCCTTGATGTCTTCCGCCCACTTGGCGTGACGGTCGATCGGATCGACCGAGAGGCCGATCAGCTTGACGCCGCGTTTGTCGAATTCCGGCTTCAACTTGGCCAATGCGCCGAGCTCGGTCGTACAAACCGGCGTGAAGTCCTTGGGGTGCGAAAACAGCAGGGCCCAGCTGTTGCCGATCCAGTCGTGGAACTTGATCTTCCCTTCGGTGGTCTCGGCTTCGAAGTCGGGGGCGGTGGTGCCGATCGGAAGTGTCATGGTTCTACCTCATCACATTGAATTTGCTTGTGAATATGTCGCTGGCCGTCGCCGTCAGTATAGGGACTTGCGAAGGCCAAGTGAACGCCAAGTGAACCGCTTCAAGTAAAATGTGAATTCCTTCTTTGAAGAGCCGATTTCCTAGCACCTTTCTGTTACAGCGGCACCTGCGGCGAAACATCCTCACCGTCTCGATTGCCCCGATAAAGCCTTTTATGACCCGCATCACGCCCGCCCGACGCTCTCCGGAACCGAAATGGTCCTCATAGCGACTAATCGGCAACCATTGAGAAAAGTCGCGATCCCCGTATCGAATCATTAACCACCCCTTTACGCCCGCATGAAAATGCTGGTCGATCAGAAGAAATCTGGAAGTGAACTATGTCTGCCGCAGTGCCGAAGTCTGTTGAGTTGCCGTCCCTCGAACCGTCCTGCCGCGATACCGCGGCTCATGCTCTCTCCGTCGTGCGCGACGGCGTGATCACGGGCGAAGGCCCGACCACCAAGGGCCGGGTGCACTTTTCGCGTTCGCTCGATGCCGATGACACCGCCTGGTGCACGCGCATCCTGACCGCCACCGCCGTCAACGACCAGCCGGTCAGCCGCGCCGAAGCCGAGGCGCTGTTCGAGATCAACGAGGCCGCGACCGAGCGCGCCGATGGCGGCCGGTTCGACGACCTGCTTGCCAAGGCCGTGGCTCACTACGCCGCAAGCGCCTCGGGTCTGAAGGTGCCGCCGCGCAGCGTCGCGCTGTCGGCCGACACCGAGATCGAGAGCTGGGCGCCGTCCTATGCCTCCAAGGTCAACAGCGAGATGCTGGAGTGGATCGCCGGCCAGATGCGCGGCAAGCGCCAGACCAACCGTCGCCTGATGGCGATGGTGGCGACCTTCCTGGGCGCCACCGCGCTGCCTCTGGCGGGCCAATTGCCGAACGTGTTCGACATCGGCATGTAGATTTGCGTCTCTTGAGAGCGCGAAGGAGCGGCGGGGCTATTTCCCCGCCGTTTTTTGTTTGCCGGTGTCCGGCTCGAGGCCGAGCGTGCGGCCCGGGAAGCCGGCGGCATCGAAATAACGCTGGCTGCCGACGCGCTGGACGTTGAGCACGGTCTGAAGACCGTTCTCGGACATCTTCGACTTCTCGACGCCCTTGAATGCCTTCGGCACGATGCCGTTGGGCAGGGCCTCCGACATCACGCGGCCGATCAGGCCGCCATTGTGTGCGCCGCGCAGGCCCATCAGCTGGGCGGCGGTCATGCCGACGTCGGCATTGCTGACCGGGATCACGTCGGCATAGCCGGCTTTGAAGTCCGGACCGATCGCCGCCATGAAGTTCATGGTGTCGCCGCGGCTGAAGCTGCCATGCATGCCCTGGCCCTGGCGCAGCACGGTGTCGGCGACCTGCACCGAGCAGTTGGTCGGCGCCTCGCCGCAATCGCTGGCATAGGAGCGGAAGTTGACGACGATCGCGGGCGTCGGCGTCGCCGCCTTGCCGCGCAGATTGATGCGCGACAGCGGCAGCGTGCCGGGGAAGCGGCCGAGCGAGTCGTCGACGAACAGGCCGGAGACGTAGTCCTGCTCGAGCAGGGCCTTGATCGTTTTCGCCGCCAGCTTCTTGTCATTGCTCGGCAGATAGACCAGGTCCGAGCCGCCATTGGTCGCGACGACGAGATCGGGCTTCTCGGGATCCTTGCCGAGCACGCCGTTGCCGGCCTTGGGATGCTTGTTGCCGTCGATCTTCGCGTTCTTGTCGTTGGGGTCGAACAGCGGCAGGTCGAGCGCCTTGGCAAGGTCGAGCGCCAAAAAGCCCATCGGCAGGAAGTCCTTCGGCGTATCGTCATAGCTGACCTTGGCCGAGGGGCTGGTCTTGCTTTCCTTGGAGATCGTCGAGAAGCCGTGGTCGGCGGAGACGATGATGTTGGTCGAGGCGGCGAGCCCGAGCTCGTCGAGCGCCTTGCGGAGCTGGGCGAGGTTGTTGTCGGCATTCTTGATGCCGGCCATCGAGGTCGGCCCGTTGATGCCGGGCAGGATCTGGTTGAGGCTGTCGCCGGTGTTGTGCTGGCTGCCATCAGGATCGCGCGACCAGAACACCAGGACGAACGGCTTGTTGCGCGCCTTGAACATCGGCAGCACCACCTTGGCGGCGACGTCGGCGAAATAGGCCTGCTGCGCGACGTTGGCGACGGTGGTGCCGGGCGTCTTGGCATCGCCGGCCTTGCTGTTGTCGCCGCGCGGGGGCGTGGCGAGCGGCAGGCCGGCCTTGGTCAGCGCCGCCTTCACCTCGTCCGACAGCGCCACGCCGTTCTTGCCGCCGGTGGAGTCGTCGAACACGACCGAATGCTGGCCGGGCTTTTCGGGCTTGTCGGTGTGGTCGAACTGGTAGGTCGGACCGACCTTGCCGATCGCCGCCGTGCTCAGCCCCTTGTCGCGGGCCATCTTCAGAATGGTCTCTTCGTTGAGATAGTCGCCCTTGAAATGCTCGTCGATGTCGCCGAGCACGGCGTCGTTCTCGATGAAGGGGACCACGGTGTCGCCGGCGGGGACCGAGGTGTAGTTGGTCCAGATCGTGTTGGAGAACACGCCGGTGTCGCCGAGATAGTGGCCGGTCGACATCGCCGAGCCGTTGGCCATCGTGAAGGTCGGGAACAGGGAGTGCGGGTTCTTGAAGTTGACGCCCTTGTCGCGGACCTCGGCCATCGCGGGGGCCGTTTCAGGGGTGACCTTCAGCGCGCGCAGCCCGTCGGGGATGAACAGGATGAGGTTGCGGGGGGTGTTGTTTTGGGCGGAGGCAAGTCCAGTGGAAAGTCCAGTGGACAAGACGGTCAGTCCGGCGGACAGCAACACCAGTGAACGGCGCATCAGATCTCTCCTAACGGTGAGGCGGCATGGCCGCAACCGCGGCCCCGGCCTTCGTTTAGTTTCGCTGCATGACGGTTTTGTTACAAGACCCGTCGCCGATGCAAGAGGGCTGGGGATGGTGACGGCAATTGTCACTCCCGTGTCCCGGACGCGCTGCAACGCCCTTAGCGTTGCTGCGCAGAGCCGGGACCCAGGAGGGCGCACAAGCCGCAGTTGCATCATGGGCCCCGGCTCTGCAGCGCACCGCCGAACTGGACGATGCTTCGCATCGCCAAGCAAGCGCTGCGCTGCGTCCGGGGCACGAGATCGAGGGTTCGGTGTACAACTGCATCAACCCTGTCATTGCGAGCGCAGCGAAGCAATCCAGAATCCTCTGCGGAAAGACTCTGGATTGCTTCGCTGCGCTCGCAATGACGGAGTGTGAAGCGTCGCGCCCAATTTCAAATGTCGCCGTGCGCAGGTTCAAATGTCACCCCGCACGCTGCGGCGGTTCCAGGGCTATGAACTAAGGCGTGTATTCATAAAGGCGCAAACGCCAGCTTTTGGGATCTAAGCAGAAATTTTCTGCTCAATCAGCGTCTTGCCGGTTTTGACCCAATTTGGACATTGGGTTGCAGCGCCCAGGATCGACTGGCAGTCCTTTCTCACCCCACCGCCTCGTCGGAAAGTGTTAGGCTTGAGGCGTCGACGAGTTTTTCCCTGAGGGGGATGTATGCGACGCCGCGAGTTCATCACGCTTTTTGGTGGTACGGCAGCGGCGTGGTCGGCTACCGCGCGGGCGCAGCGACCAAAAGGGCGGCTTTACCGCGTTGGATATCTGTCGATGGGGACTGGGGAGCGCCTCTATTCCATGAAGGCGTTCGAAGAGGGCCTCCGCAAGCTCGGCTACCAACTTGGCGAGAATGTCGCCATCGAGTACCGCTTCGCCGACGGCGAGGTAGAACGACTGCCCGCGCTTGCGGCAGACTTCGTCCGGCTTCGTGTGGACATTATCGTCACCGGGTTCAATCCGCTCACGGAAGCGGCGATGAAGGCGACCACGACCATCCCGATCGTCATGACTACCGGCCTTGATCCGGTTCGCGCCGGGCTTGTCGCTAGTCTGGCGCGCCCCGGCGGGAATGTTACCGGGCTAGCCGTGGATGCGGGCGGCGAGATTTTGGCCAAGCGGTTTGAGATGCTGAAGGAAGCGCTGCCGGGCATCTCGCGTGTGGGTATTCTGTTTAATCCGGACGTTGCGGCTACTCGGACCCGGCTGACTGCGATGATGGAAATCGCCCCGACACTGGGGTTGACGACTATCCCCGCCGAAGCCCGTGGCTTGGACTCACTTGAACAGGCGTTTGCGCTGATGGTTCGGGAGCGCGTGCAGGCGTGCGTCATGCAGGGAGATAGTGTGTTATTCAACCACCGCAGCCAGATTGCAGAAATGGCCTTGAAGAATCGGCTGCCAGCCGTCTCTACCCAGAGAGAGTTGGCAGAGGCGGGCTTCCTTCTGACTTATGGGGCCGATGTTGGAGATCTCTATCGTCGAGCCGCCGCTTTCGTCGACAAGATTTTCAAAGGTGCGAAGCCGGCCGACCTGCCGATCGAACAACCGATCAAGTTCGAACTGGCGATCAATCTGAAGACCGCAAAGGCGCTTGGCGTCATCGTGCCGCCGCTGCTGCTCGCGCGTGCGGACGAGGTGATCGAATAAGGCTTGTCGCTTTGGCTTGTGGCCCTTCTCGAACCTCGTGCAATGTCCGCCCCAGCCAAACCGCGGCGCAAGTAAATTGTACCAGGCCATAGCAGACGATCGCGATACGCCCGTCTTCCCTGGGTCGGAGTGAATAATGTCTAACCAAATTCAAAATTCGAATAAATAGAATTATTTTGATGCTGGTCGCTTGACCCCGGTCTTGGGTGTCTTGCCCGACGGGCTGCCAAGGGATTGTGGCCGGGGCGGTTAGTCCGGCGCCGTCGGCACCCGCGGAGCCTGGGCGAGGGCCGGTGCCGGCTTGACGGCCGCCGGGTTGGCTACGCTCCTGGCCCGATCGGGCCGCAGCGAAAGCGGGACTGTCTTGAGCGCATAGATGATCGCGATCTGGGTCCGGTTCTGGAGGCGGTATTTGCGCATGATGTTGCCGATATGCGCCCGAACCGTGTTCTCCGAGATCTTGAGCTCGTAGGCGATGTTCTTGTTCTGCATGCCCCGCGCGATCAACATCATCAGCTCACGCTCACGCGGCGTCGGTGTAATCGAATCCTTCGGATCCGGGCTCATGACTGGCTCCTCGCTGGTCTTCTGGTTGATGCGGCCGCCCCCGGCATCTTCTCACTCCGTCTTGAGCGCCTCGATCGGGCTGAGTCTGGACGCCTTGTGGGCGGGGTAGAAGCCGAAGATCAGGCCGGTCGCGATCGAGAAGACGAGGGCAAGGCCGATCGCCTCGCCGTCGATCGAGGTGATCCATCCGGCCATGCGGGCGACGGTCATCGAGAGCGTGATGCCGCCGGCAACGCCGATGGCGCCGCCGAGCAGGCAGAGGACGAGCGCCTCGCAGAGAAACTGGAGGCGGATGTCCCGCATCCGCCCGCCAAGCGCGCGGCGAATCCCGATCTCCCGCGTGCGCTCGGTGACCGAGACGATCATGACATTCATGATGCTGATGCCGCCGACGAGCAGCGAGACCGAGGCGATGGCGACGAGCAGGAGCGCCACGGTGCGGATCGCGCCCTGCTGCGCTTCCATGGCGGCGGCCGGATCCTGGACCTTGAAGTCGTCCTCCTGGCCGGCGGGGATACGGTGGCGCTGCCGCAGCAGGCTTTCGATCTCCGATCGCGCGCCCGCCATCTGACCGTCCGCGGCCACCTTGGCAATGATGTAGGCGACCGAATCCCGGTTGATGTTGCTCGCGCTGCCGAGGAAGCGCAGCTTGGCCGTGCTGAGCGGCACGAAGGCGACGTCGTCCTGCGCCGGGCCCTTGCGATCGAGCACGCCGATCACTTCGAGCGGCACCTTCATGATCCTGATCTGCGCGCCGATCGGGTCGTCGCCCGGCGCGAACAGCTCGCGCGCGACCGTGCTGCCGAGGATCACGACCTTGCCGGCGCCGGCCTCCTCGGTGCCGGAGAAATAACGTCCGGCCGCGAGCTGCCAGTCGCGCACCATGAAGTGACCGGTCGTGGTGCCGTTGATGGTCGTATTCCAGTTCTTGCTCTCGTGGATGACCTGCGCCGTTCCGGCGATCGAACCGGCGGCGGCCTGGATCTCCGGAATCTGCTCGAGGATGGCCTGCACGTCGCTCTCGGTCATCGTCAGCTTGCTGCCGTCCTTGAGGCGCACGCCGCCCTGATAGACCGCGCCCGGCGTGATCATCAGCACGTTGGCGCCGATCGAGCGGATCTGCTCCTGGAGGCGAAGCTGCGCGCCGGACCCGATCGCGAACACCGTCACGATCGAGGCGACGCCGATCACGATGCCGAGCATGGTGAGGAAGCTGCGCAATGGGTTGAGGCGCAGGGCGTGCAGGGCGATCTGGAAACCCTGGAGCATCGTCATGACACCGCGCTCCGTTTCGGCAGCAGCGGAACCAGCGTCTCGTCGCTGACGAGCTCGCCGTCGTGCAGGCGGATCGTGCGCCGGCACTGCGTCGCGATGCCGGGGTCATGCGTGATCATCACGATGGTCTGGCCGGTCCGGTTGAGCGCGGCGAACAGCGCCAGGATCTCGGCGCCGGTGCGGCTGTCGAGCGCGCCGGTCGGCTCGTCGGCGAGCACGATCAGCGGGGAGGCGATCAGCGCACGCGCGATCGCGACGCGCTGCTGCTCGCCGCCCGAGAGCTGCCGCGGAAAATGATGGGCCCGGTGCAGCATGCCGACGGCCTGAAGGCTCTGTTCGGCGCGCGCCAGGCGCGCCTTGCGGCTGATGCCGCCATAAACCAGCGGCAGTGCGACGTTCTCGATCGCATTATGGCGCGCCAGCAGGTTGTAGGACTGGAACACGAAGCCGATGCTGCGGGCGCGCAAGGACGACCGGCGATCTTCCGAGAGCTCGGCGACATTCGCTCCCTCGAGATGGACCTCGCCCTCGCTCGGCAGGTCGAGCAGCCCGATCATGTTCATCAGCGTCGACTTGCCGGAGCCCGACGGTCCCATCACGGCGACGATCTCGCCCGGCGCGATGTCGAAGCTGACGTTGCGCACCGCCGCCACCGCGACCCCGTCGGTGCGATAGGTCCTGGATACGGACCGGAGACTGATGAGGGGATGGGGGGCAGTCATGATCCGAACCTGATTCCGAAAAACTCCATGCCCGCCGGCCGGATGGCCTGGCCGACGGCGACCTGGCTGCCTTCGACGAGGTCGCCGCTCTTGAGTGCGACCTGTTCGGTGCCGGCCGCGCCGACCGTCACCGCAACGCGCTGGAGCGAGCCGCCGGCAGTGCGCACCCACACGCCGCTGTGCGCGGTGGTCGGTTCCGGACGCGCGCCGGACGGCTGGAAACGCAGTGCGGCGAGCGGCACCTTCAGCACGTCGTCCTGCCGCTCGATCACGATCTTCACCAGGGCCGTCATGCCAGGCAGCAGGGCGCCGTCGAGATTGGAGGTCGACAGCACGACGGTGTAGGTGACGACGTGCTGCTGGTTCTGCGGCGCCTTGCGCACCTGCCGCACCACCGCCTCGAAGCGGCGGTCGGGGTAGGCATCCACCGTGAAATAGGCGCGCTGGCCGGAGGCGATGCGCCCGATATCGGCCTCGTCGACCTGGGCGTGAATCTCCATGTCTTCCAGGCGATGGGCGACCACGAAGGTGGTGCGCGACTCGAGGCCAACCGCGAGCGTCTGGCCCTCGTTGACGAACCTGCCGACGACGACGCCGTCGATCGGCGAGCGGATCACGGTGCGGTCGAGATCGGCCTGGGCCGCGGCGAGAACGGCCGCTTTCTCCGGCACCGCCATTCGGGCCTGTTGCAGCTCGGCTTCGATCCGGCGGACGTCGGCCTGCGCGCCTTCCACGGAGTAGGCGTTGAGCGACATGAGGACCTCGGCCTCGCGCTCCTGGGCCAGACGGGCCGTGAACTCGGTCTGTGCGTCGTCGACCGTCGTCGTCGCCACCACGTTTTGCGACTGGAGCGCCTGCTTGCGCTGCAAGGTCTTCTGTGCCGAGCTCTTGACCGCCTGGGCGCTCTCGAGCTTGGCGGCGAGCACGTCGCGGCTACCCTTTGCGTTCTGCAGATCGATCCTGGCGCGATCGAGCTTGGCGCGCGCGATGTCGACCAGGGAATTGGAGACCGCCAGGGAAGCCTTGGCTTCGTCGACCTTGGCCGCGAAGCTGCGCGGATCGATCAGGGCAAGCGGCTGGTCCTTGCTGACGGTGTCGTTGAAGTCGACATAGACCCGGGCGAGCTGCCCCGACAGCTGGGAGCCGACCTCGATCGTCTTGACCGGCTGTAGCGCGCCGGTCACGGTGATCGTCTGCTCGATGCTGCCGCGCTGGATCGCGGCATAGCGGAACATCGGCGTATCCGACCCGAAGGCCGAAGCTTCGCGCCTGCCGGGTACGAGCAGCCGTTTCGTCGAGTCATAGGCGTGAGCCGCCGTGTCTGCCGCGCTCCCGGCGGCGCCGGCGACGACGGCCGGCTCTGTGGCGAAGGCCGCGGCGAGGGCGCATGCAGCACCGAGCAAGGCAATAATTGGCACAAATCGCATATCAAAAACCCGCCTGCTTGAAATGGCTTCGTTGCCGGTGCGGAGCGAGATCGCGCTATGGTTGTAAATTGTCAAAATCGATATCGATACGTCAGTATGTCGTCGCGGCCGGGGCGTCGGTCGGGCGTGCTGAACGATCCAGAAGTAAAATGCGCGGGCGCGACCTTTCGTGATTTGCGTGAAGTGCATACCCGGCGTATTCCAGAGGTTGCGCGCGGTATCGAACTCGATAGCTGACTGAACGTCTCGTGTGGTTTGGCCCAACTGGCCGGCCGCCGGTGTTCGAGTTGGCGCATGAGTGGCGACACCATGACGCAGTTGGGCGATAGCTCGGTCGAGACGCCGAATTGCCGCATCCTCGATATGGCGTCTCGCGGTGACGCCGCCATCGGCGGCATCGAGACCTTTCCATCACGAAGCCCGATATGTGAACGCCTTCACTCGTCTCGGCCGGGTGTTGGCCTTAAGACGTCGAACCGACGGGCAGACGCGACTCGACCGGTTCTCGCCGGTGCATTCAAGAACCTTGTTATCGCTTGCAAGAACAATGGATGGCTCGTTGCTGGATCATCGAGGCCAGGTCCGGGAGTTTGATGCAATGGATTCAAATCAAGCTACAGTTTATGTCGTTGACGACGAAATCGAGATACGAAGCGCGATCGGCAGACTTTGCGAGGAGACGGGACATCAGGTGAGGCTGTTTGCCTCGACGGACGAATTCCTCAGGGAGAGCCTTTCCGACGGACCCTCATGCCTCGTGCTCGACGTCCGCTTTCCCGGCACGTCGCCGACCGGACTGGAGCTTCAGCGCAAGCTCGCCGAATCGGGCGTGCCGATTCCGATCGTTTTCATCAGCGGCCACTCCGACGTCCGTGTCTCGGTCGAGGCGATGAAGCGCGGCGCGGTCGAGTTTCTGCCAAAACCCTTTCGCGAACAGGAGATCCTCGATGCGATCAGGCATGGCATTGAGCGCGACCGCAGGCGGATGGAGCGCGAACGCGCCGTGCGCGAGGCCCGGCAGCGCGTCGAGGCGCTGACGTCGAGGGAGCGCGAGATCATGCTGCTGATGGCCGAGGGGCTTGTCGCCAAGCAGATCGCGGCGAGGCTTGGCGTGAGCGAAGTGACGGTGAAGGTCCATCGCGCCCGGATGATGCGAAAGATGGAGCTGCGGTCGCCGATCGAGGTGGCGCGGCTAATCGACAGCATGGGACGCGAAGCCGAGACGACGCGCGCCAGTGCGGGACAGCCGCAAATCTGAGGTTGCGAGTGGCGACATGCCGCGCAACGTCTAGTCCGTACCGATTAGCATGAACTGCAGTCTGTCGCGATTGCCGCGATCGGTTCAGAGTTATCCCACGATGTCGGTCGCATTCAGGACCAGCATCCGAAACCAGTCAGACAACTTGGCCAGAAAGGGATACTCCATGCGCAAATTGTTTTTTGCTTCCGTTGCCGTGCTCGCTCTGTCTTCCGCGGCCCAGGCCGCCAACACGTCCACCACGGTGCAGCTCGGCATCGTGAACTCCTCGAGCGTCACGCAGAACGGCCTCACCAACGACAGCTCGTCGACGACCCAGGTCGGCATCCTGAACGGTGCGTCCACCATGCAGGGCACCAGCTCGCCGTCGCTCAACAACACCAGCACCGTGAACCAGATCGGCGTGCAGAACTCGGCGACCACCGGCCAGGTGGCCTTCATTAACAACGGCAGCTCGATCACCCAGAATTCGTTCGGGCCGGCCGCACTCCAGAACAACTCCGCCAGCGTCGGCCAGCTCAGCGGCTTCGGCATCAACACGAGCACCGTCTCGCAGACGGCGCACTGAACCATCTCGTCGACCGGACGCGTCACAGCGCGGCGCGTCCGGCCCATTCTCGAAAGCACCGCCATCGGGCGGGCCGACCAGTCAGGGATCGCTCGCCTATTCTCGCGGAGGACATGACATGCGGATCACCTATCTCGTTGTGACGGCCATCGCGCTCAGTGCGCTCTCTGCCGTCGATGCAAAGGCCGGCAACTCGGCCAGCGTGCTGCAGTTCGGCACGACCAACAGCTCCTTCATCTCGCAGACCGGCTCAACCAGCAACAACGCCACGACGTTGCAATTCGGCGCGACCAATACGGCGACCACCTTGCAGATGGGCTCGCTGCTCACCGTCAACACCGCGGTGACCGGGCAGGGCGGCACCACCGCGACGGCGTCCAACACGGCGCTGACCGGCCAGGTCGGCGGCGCCAATTCGAGCCTGATCGGCCAGATCGGCGCGAACAATGTGGCCGGCGTCGGGCAGCTCGGAATCCTGAACGGCTCGACGATTCTCCAGCAGACACCGTGAGCAATTCGGAAGTGGTGAGGCACGTCATGAAACGTCTCTTGAAACGTCTCTTGGGAAGCGCGGGTGCCGCAACGCTCGCCCTCGGCTGCGCCGGCGCCGGATCGGCCGGCGCCCAGACCGCCGACATCAAGACCATCGTGTCGGTCGGCGGACCGCCGGTCGTGCTGAACCAGAACAGTCAGCTCAACATGGCGGGCGTGTTCATGATCGGCGGCAGCACCAGCGCGACCGTTGTGCAGCACGGCACCAACAATGCCACGGGCGTCCTGCAATTCGGCGGGACGAATTCGGCGTCGATCGGGCAGGTCGGGATGAACAATTTCGCCTTCGTCGGCCAGACCGGCCAATCGGCGACCAGTCTCGTGTCACAGCTCGGCGCCATGAACACGGGCACGGTGGCGCAATTCAGCAAGGTCAACACTTCGACGATCGTCCAGACCGGTCCGTAAGGACGCGCGAACTCATCGGCGTCGGGAACCAGCGGGGAAGCGCGATGCGGTGCGGCAGAGAGGCCTTGAAGCGGGTTCTGGCTGTGGCGGCGTTGCTTGTCGCCGTCGGCACGGCGACGCAGGCGCCGGCCGGATCGGTCCAGCGCAGCGTGACCAACCGGAACGTGAGCATCGAGACGATCGTGCAATTCGGCAACGACGTTCAACCTGTCACGATCGAGGAGAACAGCCGCATCAACATCGCGCGGGTGATCCAGATCGGCGGAACGGGAACGGTGGATGCGACCATCATCCAGAACGGCACGCGCAACTATGCTAATGTGATCCAGGTGGGCGGCACCACCAACGCTGCGATCGGTCAGTCCGGCCTCAGCAACACCGCCGACATCACCCAGATCGGCAATTCCACCAACGCGCTCCTGCTTCAGATCGGCGACATGAACTCGGGAGCGGTAAGGCAGTTCGGACGTTTCAACTGGCTGGCGATCTTTCAGTTCGGCCGATGATGGAGGTATGACATGAGGTTGCTCCTGCTCGCATCCGGAATAGGATTCATGAGCGTGGTTGCGATGGCGCCGGCCGGGGCCGGCGATGGCCATACCACGGTGGTCCAGGACGAAAACGGGACGGCGGCGATCACGCAAAGCGGCGATCCCGCGCAGGCCGAGGTCAGGATCGAGAAAGAGCCCGGGCGCACCACCGTGTACCGGCGCAGCGGCGGAAACACCGCGATCGTGACGCAGGGCACCGGCAATGCGCAGGACTTGCTCGATTGGCTGCGCAAGCACCAGCAAGACCACTGACACATCCGCTGTCGCAAGAAGGCCCGTCGTCCGTGACAGGACGACGGGCCTCGTTGCAAAGGCGGAATTCCGGGCGTTCTGCCGCACCGGGTTCCCCGTTAATCCCGTGTCTTAACCAATAATTAATTATACGTTTGCGGGTGGGCGACAGCCCGGCCTAGCGTGCGGTGGGGAGCCGCCGAAGCCAAACGAGTTGGTGCGTATCATGATGTCCAGATCACATGGCAGATCATATGGGGCGCTGTTCGCCTCGCTCAGCGCAGCCGCGCTACTCCTTTCGTCCAGCGACGGTTTTTCAAGGCCCGGCGGCGCCGCTCCGCATGGGTTCACTGCGGCGCCGCCGACTGCGGCAATGCGTCCGCCGATCGCGCCGGGTGCGCGGTTCCGCGGCCGCAACACGCCGTGGGTCTATTGGCCGGGCGGAGGCGGGTTCTTTTACGACGGCGCAGGCTATAGCCAGCCCTTCGCCGATGCCGGACAACCGCTCTCCACCGACGTGCGCTACACCTACACTTATGACGTTCCCTGGGACTGGACGCATCGCTTCCCGCCCAACGTGGTGCCGTCCGATCGGCCCTATGTGCCGAGCTGCCCGACGGAGCAGGTGACGGTGCCCGGCCGCGGCGGCGGCGATCACACCGTCAACATCATGCGCTGCTACTGAGCAGCGCGTTGCTTTTTGAGCATGATCTCTTCGGAAAACCGCTTCACGCTTTGCGCTAACGCGGCCCTTCGGGTCCGGATCATGCTCTAACCCAGCTCGAAGCTGGTCACGCCGAAGACACGGTCGAGCCGCAGCGGCGGGATCGGCCCCGTGTACATTCGCGCCGTCTCGAACACCGGCCTGAGGCCGAGCTGTTCCGCGAGCGCGATGGCCTCGCGATTGACGGCGGGGACATCGAGGAAGACTTCGCCACCGTCCGCGCTCGCCAGCAAGGCCTGCACGACCGCTTCGGCCGCCGCGCGATCGTCGGCGACGAGCGGGCCGATCTTGCGGCCGGTCCGGCACGGGCGGACCACGCCCCATGCGGCGAGCTTGCCGTCACGCAGCAGCGCGCGGCCGACATGGCCCGATGTCTTGATCCAGGTGCGCAGGAAGCCGCTGCGCCTGGCGGGGAAGACCGTTGCGTCGTCGGCTTCGACGAGCGCGAACGGGATCGTGTCGAGCGCGACGACGTCGGCGGGCGGCCCCGGCGGCGCGGCGACGGTGCCGCCGTAGCGGATATTGGCGTAGGCAAGCTGGAAGCCGGACTTTTTGTAGTTGTCCTGCTGCGCCACGACGCCGTCGAGGCCGATCACGCGGGGACGCGCATGCGCGATCGCCGCGTTCCAGATGCGCAGGCCGTGGCCTGAACCGCGGAGGTCCGCGCGCACGATGTAGAAGCCGAGAAAGGCGAAGCGGTCATCGTAATTGACGCAGGAGACGGTCGCGACCGGCTCGCCGCCGATCTCGCCGACGAAGAAGCCTTGCGCGTCGGGGATGGCGAAACAGGCGGCATCGGACAGGCCCGGATTCCAGCCCTCGGCTGCGGCCCAGTCGACGGCGATGGAGATCTCCTCGGGGCGCAAATTGCGGATCTGCAAATCGCTCATGGCGGATGCCTTCGACGGTGGACCTGCCGGCAAGTCTGGCGGTAGAAGGCCTCATGATAGGCCGGGCCCGCGGCCCGCCTCAAGACAGGGATGATCAGTCATGGCAACAGAGAAAGTCGCACTCGTCACCGCCGGCGGCAGCGGCATGGGGGCAGGGGCCGCGCGGCGGCTCGCGGCCGACGGCTTTCGCGTCGCGATCCTGTCGTCCTCCGGCAAGGGCGAGGCGCTGGCAGCCGAGCTCGGCGGGCTTGGCGTCACCGGCTCCAACAAGTCGAATGACGATCTGAAGCGCCTCGTCGACGGCGCGATGGCGAGGTGGGGGCGCATCGACGTGCTCGTCAACAGCGCGGGCCATGGACCCCGCGCGCCGATCACGGAGATTACCGACGAGCAGTGGCACACCGGACTCGATACGTATCTCCTCAACGTGATCCGGCCGACCCGGCTGGTGATGCCGGTGACGCAGGCGCAGAAGAGCGGCGCCATCATCAACATCTCGACCGCCTGGGCATTCGAGCCGAGCGCGATGTTTCCAACCTCGGCGGTGTTCCGCGCAGGCCTTGCCGCCTTCACCAAGATCTTCACCGACACCCATGCCGCCGACAACATCCGCATGAACAACGTGCTGCCGGGCTGGATCGACAGCCTGCCGCAGCTGGATACGCGCCGCGACAGCGTCCCGATGAAGCGCTACGGCACGGTCGAGGAGATCGCGGCGACGATCTCGTTCCTGGCGTCCGACGGCGCGGCCTACATCACCGGCCAGAACATCCGAGTGGACGGTGGGCTGACGCGCTCGGTCTGACGCCGGCAGATTCGCATCGCGTTCGCGCGGGCCTTGTCGTGATGCGACACGGCCGCGCGCTGTGCGCCGCCGATGAAGGACGAGGCGTGGCCGCTGGGTCACACTCCTCATCCGCTCGCGCGACGTGGGGCGCACACTACGTCACAGTCCCTATGAACTTCGTCGCAGCCCAAGACGGCATGGGGCCGGCAGCCTATGCCCGATCTGCGCCGGATGCCTCTCGCCCGCGCGCATTCGAAACGCGAGCTGATCGCGTGGGCATGGAGACTGGAATGAAGACGTTTTTGCTGGCGGTCGCTTCGGTTGTTTTGGGCACCGCATCGGTGCAGGCGGCCGACCTCGCGGCGCAGTACACCAAGGCGCCGATGATGGCGCCGGCCTACAACTGGACCGGATTTTACGTCGGCGGCAATGTCGGCGGGCAGTGGGGCAGCTCCGATCCCAGCACCTCGACCGTGTTTACTCCGGCTGGCTATTTCAACGCCAGCAGCGTCCCCGCCGTCAACACGGTCGGTGCCCAGGGCATCAACAGCTCCAGCGTGACCGGCGGCTTCACCGCCGGCTACAACTGGCAGGTCAACCATGCCGTGCTCGGCCTCGAAGGCGACATCAACTATTTCGGCTTCAAGGGTAGTGCCTCGGGCACGGCCCTGTATCCCTGCTGCGCACCGGACACCTTCACCGTCAATTCGTCGGTCTCGGCTGACTGGCTCGCCACCATCCGCGGCCGCCTCGGTTTCCTGGCGGCTCCGACCTGGCTGATCTACGGCACCGGTGGTGCCGCGATCTCCGAGGTGAAGGGCAACTTCACGTTCACCGACACCTTCCTCGGTGGTGCGGCCGAATCCCGAACGATCCGCGACACGCGTATCGGCTGGACCGCAGGCGTCGGCACCGAATATGCCTTCGGCGGCGGCTGGTCGCTCAAGGCCGAATATCTCTACGTCGATCTGGGCCGCGCTACGGCAACCAGCACCAACCTGGTCGGCTCCGCCGGCACGTTGCCTTTCCCGAGCAGCGTCTTCACCCACTCGGTGGACATCAAGTCGAACATCGTGCGTGTCGGCGTGAACTACAAGTTCGGCGGACCGGTCGTCGCCAGATACTGAGCTTCATCCCGTTCCGGATCTGGCGTGGAAAGCCCCGGCTCAGCCGGGGCTTTCTGTTTCGAGGGCCGGCTTCAGTGCGAGGCCACGAGCTTCGCCAGCGCCGGCAGGATCCTGTAGCGCGCGATCTCGTGCGGATATTCGCCGCGATTGGCCAGCAGCACGATGCCGATCCGCCGCGCCGGCACCAGGCCGAGATAGCCGGAGGCGTTGTTCAGGCCGCCCGGCTTGTCGACGACGGTGGCCTCGGGAAGATGCACCGTCTCCCAGGCCATGCCTTGCCCGAATTTCTCGTCGACGCGGAAGGCCTCGTGCTGGGTCATCCGCAGCGCCTCGCGCAAGTGCGGATCGACCGAGCGGCCATCGACGCAGGCCGCAACGAAGGTCGAAAGATCCCGCGGCGAAGAGAACACCTGGCCAGTGCCGGGAAAGTCAAAATAGCTCTGCTGGTTGCCGCGCGGCCCGATCGCCATGCCCTGATCCGAATAGCCCTGGACGACCCGCTGCATCCACGCTGCATCCATGACGGGGCGATTGTCCTCGCCGCGTTCGGGCACCGAGGTTGCGGTCATGCCCAGCGGCTTGAAGATGCGCTGTTCGAACTGGGTTGCGATCGGCGTGCCGTAACAGCGTTCGAGCACGAGCTGGAGCAGCACGTAGCCGGCATGGCTGTAGATGCGCTGCCTGCCGGGCGCTTCGCCAGCCCGCGGTCTCCAGGCGTTGAGCATCTCGATGAACTGTGCGCGCGAGAACTGCTCGTTGGGCCAGGGCGGATGGTCGGTCGGCAGCAGCAGTCCCGACGTGTGCGTGACGAGCTCGCCGACGGTGACGCGGCGGATGCTGTCGCCGGTGAGCTCGGGCAGGTATTTCGGCAGGGGATCGTCGATCCGCAGCTCGCCGCGAAGCGTGCCGAGCGCGACCAGCGTCGCCTCGAACGGCTTGCGCAGCGAGGCTAGGTTAAACAGCGTGTCCGATGTGACCGGCCGTCGCGTCGTGTCGTCGGCAAAGCCGTAGTTGAAAAACTCGACATGGCGGCCGGCATAGAGCGCGGCGGCGAGGCCGCCCGGTTGGTCCGGCGTCGCGGTCGGCGCCAGCTCGTTGGCGACGATGTCGCGCATCTGCGCGATCATGTCGGAATCCGCGGCCGCCTTGCGCGGGCTGATGAGGCTGATTGCGAGCGGAAGCAGGGCCGCCTTGGCGAAACCACGCCGGCTGATCGAAAGAGGTCGTGAGGTGACAAGTGGGGACACGCGCTTGATGAACAGATTGCCGTCGCCCCCGGCGTCAGTCGTACCTGCAAACCGCGTCCCGCCTCAATTCACAATCGCGCGCTGGAAGTTCCGCAGCGGACCTTCCAGCCGCCGATCCGCGTGCGGCCGCGCCGACGGATTTTACTTAGCTTGCCGGCTAACAATCGTTGACGTGGGTTCGCGGCGGGTCTATAGTTAGCTTCATGGCTAACCAATTGTCTCGACTGGACCAGATTTTTTCCGCGCTCGCCGACCCGACACGGCGGGCGATCGTGATGCGGCTATGCGCCGGCGAGGCCTCGGTCGGCGAGCTCGCCGAGCCGTTCGAGATGGCGCTGCCGAGTTTCATGAAGCACATCCACGTGCTGGAGCTGAGCGGACTGGTGCAGTCGGAGAAGTCCGGCCGTGTACGCACCTGCCGCCTCAGCCCCGAGGCGCTCGTCGGTGCGGAAGACTGGTTCCAGCACCAGCGCGCGATCTGGGAGGCGCGTCTCGACCGGTTCGAGGCCTATGTGATGAAGCTCAAGAAGGAGAGGGCGGCTGCCAGGCAGCCGTCCAGAACGACCGACAAGACAACCAACAAGCCAAGCAAACGGAAAGGTACTGAGTGATGACGAATGCTGCCAACGCCGCCCTGTCGCAATGGTCGATCGACCGCGAGATCGTGATGTCGCGCGTGATCGACGCACCGCGTGATCTGGTGTTCGAGGCGTGGTCCGATCCGAAGCACCTGCCGCAATGGTTCGGGCCGAAGGGATTCAAGATCGAGACCTTCGAGATCGACGTGCGCGTCGGCGGCGTCTGGCGCTTCAACATGATCGGTCCTGACGGCACCGTCTATCCGAACCGCATGCGCTTCCGCCGCATCGAGCGGCCGTCGCTGATGGAGATGGATCACGGCGTCGACCAGGACGACGATCCCAGCATGTTCCGCTTCACCCTCACCTTTGCCGAGCAGAGCAACGGCAAGACCGTGCTGATGATGCGGCAACTGGCCTCGAGCACCGAGCAGCGCGACCACATGATCGGCTTCGGCGCGGTCGAATACGGCTACCAGACGCTTGATAAGCTCGCGGCCTATGTGAGCGGGCTGAAGAAATAGAACGCCGGCGTGATACCGGGGGCCTCGAAGGAGCGCCCCCGGAATCAAACTCGGAAAACGCCCGGAGACGCCGTCGCCTTCGCGAATATGACAACGCGCGGGCCAATTATGACAGCGGCGCCACGCAGATTCTTGTCGCGCCGTGCTGCAGATTTATGACAGAATTGCTACCGTTGAATGTCAAGATGACTACAGCGGAGCGATTCATGTTGCAGTGGCAGGCGCGGTCAAATCCCCTCGCGTGGTGGTGGGGGTCGCTCACGCTCGTCAGCAGCGCCAACATTCTCGTCTGGTTCATGCTGTATCGCGAGTTCTATCCGACCGTTGCCGGCAGCGCCGGCGGCGGTTCGGATATCGGGCTGATGTTCCTGCTGTGCGCCGGCTATGTGTTCGGCTGCGCGTTCCGATCGTTCCTGCCGCGCGCCGACGTGCAGCGCATCTGTCTGTTCGACACCTGGCTCTCCAGCGTGTTCGTCGGCCGCACCGTCGCGACCGTGGCCGAACTGTGCTTCGTCGCGCAATGGGCGATCATCCTGCATCAGCTAGGTCACATGACGGGGGCGGAGACCGCGGTGAACATCGCGCTTGTGATCGTGCCCATCATCATCATCGCGGAGTGCTTCTCGTGGTACGCGGTCGTCACCACCAACTTCCTCTACAACGCGATCGAGAACTCGCTGTGGGCGGTGACGTTTTTCCTCGCCGGCATTGCGCTGTGTCGCCTCATGCCGGAATTCCAGGGCGTGGTGCGCTGGGCACTGATCGCCGGCATCGTCGGCATCGCCTGCTTCCTCGCCTTCCTCGTCACCGTCGATGTGCCGATGTATCTCAGCCGCTGGCGGGCTGGGCATGAAGAGGGCAACAGGCTGCTCGGCTTCCTCGAAGGCCTGCATGACGTCGCGACGCGGTGGGTGGTGACCCACGACATCGCGCACTGGAAGGGCGAGCTGACCTGGATGTTCCTGTATTTCAGCGCGGCGGTGTGGTCGAGCCTGGCGCTCTGCGCGCTCTATGCGATGGAAGGCTATCTCACGCGTTATCTCGCCTGAGCGTTACTTGCCGACCAGGCTGCACTTGCTGCGGTCGAGCGGGCGGAAGGCCTGGTCGGGCGGGATCGTCGCGACCAGCTTGACGAAATCCCACGGGCCTTTTGACTCTTCCGGCGTTTTGACCTGGACCAGATAGAGATCGTGCACCATGCGCTGGTCCTCGCGGATGCGGCCGTTGGTGGTGTAGGCATCCGACACCGGCGTCGCCTTCATCTTGGCCATCACGATCGCGCTGTCGTCCGAGTCGGTGTCCTTGATGGCCTGCAGATAGTGGCGTACGGCGGAATAGACCCCTGCCTGGATCTGCGAGGGCATCGCCTTGCGGCGCGCATGGAACGCATCGGAAAATTTCCGCGCCGCCGGCGAGACGTCCTCGAAGAACGAGGTCACGATAAGGTCGCCGCGTGTCGCCTTCAGGCCGACCGCTTCGATATCGACATTCTGGAACGACATCGGCACGATCTTCATGCCCTGCGCGGCGAGCCCGAATTCTTCGGCCTGCTTGATCGCGGTGGCGTTGTCGCCGGCGACGTTGATTGCGAGAATCTTTGCACCCGAGGACTGCGCCTGCAGCAGGAACGAGCTGTAGTCGGGCGTGCCGAGTTGGGCTTTCACGCTGCCGGCAACCTTGCCGCCGAGCTCGGTGATGCGGGCGCGCGCGGTCGCCTCGATCGAATGGCCGAAGGCGTAGTCGCCGGTGATGAAGAACCACGGCTCCTTGCTGGTCTGCATGATGCCGGAAACCACGGCGGTCGCGGTGGAGTAGGCGTCTTGGGTCCACTGCACGCTGGTTGGCGCGCAGGCCTCATCGGTGAGCTGGTTGGCGCCTGCGCCGGAGACGAGGAAGATCCTGCCGTTGCCGCGTACGAGCTCCTGCACCGCGAGCGCCGCGCCCGAGCTGCCACCGTCCGCGATCGCCTGCACGCCGTCGCTGAACCACTTTCGCGCGAGTGAGGCTGCGAGGTCCGGCTTGTTCTGGTGGTCCGCCTGCAGGATCTCGATGGGCTTGCCATTGATCTTGCCACCGAACTCCTCCGCAGCCATGCGCGCTGCCTCGGCCGAGCCCGGGCCCATGGCAGTGGCGAAGATCCCGTTCATGTCGGTGAGGACGCCGATCCGGATGGCTTCGCCCTTGATTTCGGCGCGTGCGGCGGTGCCTGCGAGCGCCAGCATGATCAGCAGGATGGCGGTGGAGGTCGTGCGGTGAATGGCCATGGCGTTTCCTGATTTGTTATCGTTTTGATTTGATCGAAGGCAGAGCTCACTCCGGTTCGGCGATGACCTTGTTGCGCAAGGTTCCGATGCCGGAGATCTCGACCTCGACGGTGTCGCCGGGGCGCATCCACAAAGGCGGGGTGCGCTTTGCGCCGACGCCGCCGGGCGTGCCCGTGACGATGACGTCGCCGGGGACCAGCGGGCAGATCGTCGAGATGTAGGCGATCAGCCCGGGGATGGCGGTGATCAGGAGATCGGTGGTGGTGTCCTGTACCACCGTGCCGTTGAGCCGGGTCCGCAAGGTCAACTTTGACGGATCGGGGATCTCGTCAGCCGTCACCAGCCACGGGCCGAAGCTGCCGCTCTCTGCAAAGGTCTTGCCGGAAAGGAACTGGCTGGTGTGGCGCTGCCAGTCGCGGATACTGCCTTCGTTGTAGCAGGAATAGCCGGCAATGTGGTCGAGCGCGCGGTGCGCGGGGATGTGGCGGCCTTCCTTGCCGATGACGAGCGCAAGTTCACCCTCATAGTCGAAATCGTCGCTGACTTTCGGCTTCACGATCGGCTGGAGATGGCCAACCTGGCTACAGGGAAAGCGCACGAACAGCGCCGGCTTCTCGGTGACGGTACGGCCGGTTTCGGCGACATGGTCGCGATAGTTCAGGCCGACGCAGATGATCTTGCCCGGATCAGGGATGACGGGTGCGAAGCTGATCTTGTCGAGGGCATGATCGGGCGTCATGGACGCGACGAGCTTTGCCGCCTCGGCAACGCGATCGGCTTCGAGCAGCTGCCTCAGTGTCCTGAGGCCTGCCATGCGTGCGCCGAGATCGACCACGCCGTCGTCCTTGACGGCCCCGAAGGAGGCGCGACCGTCGGCGATGAAAGAGAGCAGCTTCATGAGATATCCTTGGAAAGCGGGTTCGGTCAGGCCGCGGACGGCACGTGAGTTGGAGGAGTGACGGCGGCGACGAGCCGTTCGAGCTCGGAGTCGTTGCGAGCGGTGCCGCGCAAATAGCGGTCGGGACGGACCAGCGCGGCGATGATGCCGTGCTCACGCAGCCAGTGCCCGACGCCTTCGGCATCGTCGCCGGTCAGGATCGCGATCCCGGCCTGCGACAGGGTGAGCCGCGATGGCAGCGCGGCCGCGGTCTCGACGAGCAACACATGGTTATACCCGGTCCGGTCGTCGCTGCTGCGCCCGTCGCGCAACTCGAACTGCGGTGCGAGATGCCCGGCCAATGGCAGGCCGTCGAGCGCAAGCCCGGGGCCTAGCAGGGGCTTTTTCACCTCGAGCTTGACCGGCGCATTCGCGCGGGCTTCGCCGACCGCCAGGCCCGCTTCGATCGCCTTGGTGTTGATGACACCGCCAAGGCGGATGGCGAGCGCGATGAACTCGCGCACATGCGGTTGGCGCTCGCTCTGATAGGTGTCGAGCAATTCAGGCGCGGCGCCGTCGCGGATGATCGCGCCGAGTTTCCAGGCGAGGTTGGCCGCATCACGGATGCCGGCGCACATGCCCTGTCCGAGGAAGGGCGGGGTCTGGTGTGCGGAATCGCCCGCGAGCAGCAGCCGTTCGCTCCGCCATTGCTGTGCGATGACGGAATGAAACGTGTAGACTGCGGCGCGCTCGATCTCGGCGTCGTCGGGCGTGATCCAGCGCGACAGCAGCTCCCAGACCTTGGCCGGCTGCGCCACATCTTGCGAATCCTCGTCCGGAAGGATCGCGATCTCCCAGCGCCGCCGGGTGCCGGTGCCTCGGACATAGGTCGCCGGCCGCCGGGGATCGCAGTGCTGGATGCTGTAGTCGCCGAGGTCGCCGCGGTCGCGCTTGAGCAGCACGTCGATCACCAGCCAGCGCTCGTGAAAGCCGAGATCGTCCATGCCGGAGCCGATGAAGCGACGCACCAGAGAGCGGGCACCGTCGCAACCGATAACATAGCCGGCGCGGACCTCGCTGAGCTGTCCGTTGGAGAGATCCTCGTAGCGGACGCGCACGCCGGTCTCGTCCTGATCCAGTGCGAACACGTCGCAGCGGCTGCGCAAGGTGACGTGCGGCCAGCGCGCAAGGCCGCTGATCAGCACGTCCTCCAGATCAGGCTGGTGGAAGCGGTAGCTGAGATTCCAGCCCATCGGCGTGAGCGTCTGCGGGCGCGACCAGTCCAGCAGCATCCTACCGCCGGCGTCGAGAAAGAGCATCCCGGGGCTGAGGATGACATGCGGCAGGATCGCGTCGGCGAGGCCGATGGTCTGGAACACGCGCATGCATTCGTCGTCGAAATGCACCGCGCGGGGCAGGTGATAGGTCCGCGCCTCGCGGTCCAGCACTAGCGTCCGGACGCCGCACAGGCCGAGCAGATTGGCAAGTGTCGCGCCGACCGGGCCACGGCCGACGATCACGACATCAAACTCTTCGGGGGTGGATTTATCCTGCATGGGGCTATCTCTTCCCCAAGCCGCGCCGCGGCATCAATGCCGCTGCGCCAAGTGTCCGCCCAGCGGACGGACCCGCTAGACCTCGACCGGGATGGCCGACGCCGTCTCCCGAAGCTGTCCTGCAAACTGCGCCGCCGCCTCTTCGATCCCGAGAGCCGAGCGAATCCAGATGATGGAGATACAGCCGAATACGACGCCGTTCCGAACGATGGGCACGGCAATCGAGGCGGTCTTGGGGTTGTATTCGCCCTCGCTGCGGATCGCGTAGCCGCGCGCGGCGGTCTCCGCGATCATGCGGTCGAGGCGGGCTTCGTCGAGGAAGGGGCGATCGTCGGCCTCGTCGATGCGGCGGAGATGATTGACGATCAGGTCGCGCTCGCGCACAGGACAGGCGGCGAGATAGGCGCGGCCCGCGGACGTCCGCAGCATCGGCAGGCGCTTTCCGATCATGCCGCGGTCGATCGAGAGCGGACTGCGGGAATGCGTGGTTTCCTGTACCACCATCGCCGCGTTCTCGTATGTCGAGAGATCGACCGGCCAGACCAGGTTCTTGCTCAGTTGAGCCAGATAGGGCGCCGCCACCTGGCAGATCACCACGCCGGGATCGTAGCCGTCGCCGAGACTGAGCGCGCGCCGGGTCACGCGAAAGCGGTCGTCGCTGGCGCTGCGGGCGACATAGCCGAGTTCCTCCAGCGTCTCGAGCAGCCGGTAGACGGTCGGGCGAGGCAGGTCGAGTGCGCGGGCAACGTCGCCCGCGCGGATGCCGCCGGACCGGTTGACCTCGTGCAGCACGTCCAGACCACGCTTGAAGGCGCGGACGCCCTCCGACTGCCGAGGCGCTCCGGTCCGCGTCCGCTCCTTGGACACTTCGCATTTCCTCCCTTGTGCCGCTTCGCTCCGCGACTATCGTCATTGCAAACGCGAAGCGATCGCGGACGCTACCGTAGGATCGTGCGCGGCCGGTATCAAGTTCGCCGCAGTGCGGCGGGTGCGATGCCCTCGGGAGGACGTCGATGGAAATCACCGCGCTTGGTTATGTCGGGATCAATTCGTCGCAGATCGACCAGTGGAGCCGGCTGGCGACAACGCTGCTCGGCATGCAGCAGGTCGATCGCGGCGGCAAGATGCGGGCCTTCCGCATGGACGACCGCAAGCAGCGGCTGATCGTCGACGGCAGCAGCGATGCCGGGCTGGCGGTGATGGGCTGGGAAGTTCCCACACCCGCGGAGCTCGACGGGCTTGCCGGCCGGCTGGAGGGCCACGGCGTAAGAGTGACGTGCGGATCGCGCGCACTCGTCGACGAACGGCATGTGGCCGAGCTGATCACGTTCGCGGACCCTGCCGGCAACCGGCTTGAGGCCTTCTGCAAGCCCGAGCTTGCGACCGAGCCGTTCAAGCCGGGGCGGCCGATCTCGGGCTTTCGCACCGGCGCGCTCGGCATGGGGCACGTGGTGCTGAACGTCGAGGACGTCGAGCCGCTGTTGCCGTTTTACCGCGACGTGCTCGGCTTCCACGTCTCCGATTTCGGGCTCAAGCCCTATGGGCTCTATTTCTTCCACGTCAATGGCCGCCACCACAGCTTTGCGATGGTTGGTTCGGGACGCAGGGCGCTGCATCATTTCATGGTCGAGCTCGGGAGCCTCGACGACGTCGGGCAGGGCTATGACCTCGCGCAGCTGGATGACGGCCGTATTGCCTATACGCTGGGGCGACACACCAACGACCACATGACCTCGTTCTACGTGAATACGCCATCGGGCTTCTTCATCGAATATGGCTGGGGCGGTCGCATCATCGATCCCGAGACTTGGCAGCCGCACGAGACCTTTGACGGCCCGTCGTTATGGGGCCACGAGCGGCTCAACATGCCGGAGGAGCAGCGCAAGCGCTTGCGGGACATGAGGCTGGACGCAGCGGCCCGCGGCGTGCGCGTCGCCGACCCGCGTGTGCCGCCGCTGAACTGCGCATGGCTGGACGCAGTGGTCGCGCGCGAATGATCGACGGCCAAGCGGGATGGCGCGGGCTGCTTCAGGCCTCGCCGAGATCGACCTGCGTCAAAATTCCCTGGCGCAGTGCCAGGCGGACCAGCTCGATGTCGGAGTCGACGCCGAGCTTGTCCTTGATCAGTGAATGCAGGTTCGCCACCGTCTTCGGACTGACGTGGAGCGTCTCGGCGATCTCCTCCGTCGTGTTCTCGGCCAGCAGCAGCCGCAGCACCTCGAACTCGCGTGGCGTGAGGACGTCGGCGGCCGAGCTCTCGCCGCTGATGCGGCTCAGTGCGAGCTCGTGGTCGATGTCGGGACTGATGGCGATCTTGCCGGCGAGCACGTCCATCACCGCGCGCACCAGCGTTTCCGGCGGGCTCATCTTGGTGACATAGCCCCTCGCACCGGCGCGGATCGCCTGCACGGCGAAGCCCGCATTCTGGTGCATGGTGAAGACGAGGATTCTTGCGCCCTTGTCCCACTGCCTGATCCGCCTGACAGCCTCGATGCCGCCGATGCCAGGCATGCTCAAATCCATGATGACGAGGTCGGGTGCCTCGGACTTGAACAGACGGTAGGCCTCCGCGCCGTCGGCGGCTTCGGCGACGACGCGCAGGCCCGGTTGCTTCTGGAGCACCGAGCGATAGCCCTCGCGGACGACGGAATGGTCGTCGACCAGCAGAATGGTCGCGTCGGCCGCGCTCATGCCGCGTGCTCCAGCACCGGCCGATCGGCAGCGACAGGGATGGTGACGCGCAGCGCAGTGCCGCCATGCGGGCCGGCCTCGAAGCTCAGTCGGCCACGCAGGGCCGCGACGCGCTCGCGCATGCCGAGCAGGCCCATTCCGGATTTCGCGGCGGGGTCGCTCGACCGTCCGTCGTCGTCGATCGCAAGTACGATCTCGTCGGTACGCATCGTCAGTTCCAGGCTCACCTTGGTTGCGCCGGCATGCTTGGCGGCGTTGGTGAGGGCCTCCTGCACGATGCGATAGAGGCTGGCGCTGATCGCGGCCGGAAGGGTCTCGAAGGCGCCGTCGAACCGGATCGCAAAACGCGTCTCGCCGCGGCTGCGTCCGTTCCAGCCGGCGACCAGGCCTTCCAGGCTGGCAACCAGCCCGAGCTCTTCGACATCGGGCGGACGCAACCTGAACAGCGTGCCGCGCAGCATCTCCATCATGCCGGTAGCGGTCCGTGCGATGCCGTCGCATTCGGACAGCAGGGAAGGGCAGTCCTGCACGGCGGTCTGGCGGGCGGATGAGGCGAGCGCGCGGATGGCGGCCAGCGACTGGCCGAACTCGTCGTGCAGCTCGCGCGCGAGATGGCGGCGCTCCTCGTCCTGGAGCGCGATCAGCTTTCGCGTCAGCTCGCTGCGCTCGGCAAGCGCGGTGTCGAGGCTTTCGGCGAGATGGTTGAAGACGTCGCGGATGGCGGAAAGCTCGGCGAGATCGAACGGCGGCAGCCGTGCGGCGAGGTCGCCGGCTGCGATCCGCTCGAGGCCGGTGCGAATCATTCGGGTGGGGCGGAGCGCCCGCGCCAGTGCCGCATAGACCAGTGCGCAGAGCAGCGGCAGTGCGATCGCAAGCGCGATCATCAGGCGGCCGGCCTCGTGCCAGGCCTCCGCCGTCTGCACGGCCGGATCGACCGAGACCACGGTCTCGCCGAGCTTCGCTCCGCGTACGATCACTGGCCGCGCCGCCTCGCGGCCGGGGTCGAACAAGCTGCGATAGAAGGCCGCGAAGACCTGCGGCGGCGGGTTTGCCGGGGTAGGCGCGCCACTACAGAACCGCTGGAGTATGTCGCCGCTCGTGCCACGGAATGCCAGACACAGGCCGGGCGTCATCACGTAGGCCGATACGGGGTCAAGATTGGGGAAGTCCGAGCGCGGGCTTGCCACCCACTGGACCTTGCCCTGTTGCAGCTCCAGCGATTTCGCCACGATGGCGGCGATACCGTCGATGCGCGCGTGCGCCTCGCGGTCAGCCGTGACAAGGAAATAGGCTGATATCGCGGCGAAGCAGGCGGCCGATATTGCGGCCACGCGCAACGTCAGACGGACCTTGAGATCGGATCTCGGGCGGTTCCACATCGGCGGGCACCTGGCGCGAACGGGTTTGTTGCCTCCGCATTAAATGGCAGAACGCAAGCGGCGGAAAGCGCTGCACTCTACCGCACTGCAACGTCGTGAAATTTTCCCGGCACTCGCCGGGACGGACACGGGTGCATGGCCTGCGGCGACCATCCAGTTTTTCGGGCCGCTGCGTCACACGAGGCCTGCTCATGCACCTGTCCCGGTTGATCTTCGCCTTTCTCCTTATCGTCCTTCCGGCGGCCTATTCGCCGGCCGGTGCCGAGGCCGCCATCGGCGTTGCCATGGACGACTTCAGCTACACCGATACGTCGGCCGAGCCGGCCAACCAGACCGCCGCCCATGAGCGGCGGCTGTCGGCGTTCATGGCCGCGCTCAGGCGCGATATCAGTGCGGACGGTCGCTACCGGCCAGTGCCGTCGACGCAGGACGGCTCGGCCTTCAAGGTGATCGGCGGCATTCAGAAGATGAGCACGCTGGTGCAATGGGCCAAGGTCGCCGTGATCGACGTCGGCGCCAAGAAGATCGTGATGGACAAGCTCTACACCTTCCGCGGCGACAATGATGAATCATGGGAGCGCGCCGAGATCTTCGTGTCGCGTGAGGTCATGGCCGCGCTCGGCACACAAGCGCCGGTCGCGCTGGCGGTGTTCGATTTCGAGCTCGAGGACATGACCGCGGCGTCGGTGGGCGCCTCGGCCAGTTCGGATGCGTCGTACCTGGCTGAGGTCACCGGCAGCGTGCGCGAGGCGCTGGGCCAATCAGGTCGCTACCGCATCGTCGATGTCAGCGGCGAGGCGGTGAAGGCGCGTGCCTTGCGGGACTGTGGCGGCTGCGAGGCGGCGATTGCGCAAAAGCTCGGCGCCGACCAATCGCTGATCGGCGTGGTGCGGCGGGTCAGCCGCACCGAGTACACGCTCGGCTTCCAGGTCCGCGATGCCAGAACCGGCACCGTGGTGTCACGCGGCGACAGCGGCCTGCGCATGGGCGCGGACTATTCCTGGAAGCGCGGGGCGGTGCGGCTGGTCAGTGACCGTCTGATCGAGAGCCAATAGCGCCAACCATGACCTTGATTTTGAGCATGATCTTATCGGAAAACCGCAGCACACTTTTCCGGATCATGCTCTAGAACGTCAGCTGCACCTTCATCGACTGCGCGCGGTCGCTGGCAAGCTCGAAGGCGGCGACCGCGTTCTCGAACGGCATGGTGGCCGTAATCAGCGGCTTGACGTCGATCAGGCCTTCGCCCATCAGCCGCACTGCGAGCTCGAACTCGGGATCGAAGCGGAAGGTGCCGCGCAGCTGCAATTCCTTGGCGACGATGGAATTGATCGGCAGCGTCATCTCGCCGCCGAGGCCGAGCTGCACCAGCGTGGCGCCGGGCCTCAGCACGTCGAGTGCGATGCGCAGCGCGGCCTGGTTGCCGGAAGCCTCGAACAGCGTGTCGAACACGCCCTTGCCGGCGCGCCAAGGATCGAGCGCGGTGGCATGGGTCGCGACGTTGATGGCGTGGGTGGCGCCGAGCTTCTTGGCGACCGCGAGCGGCGCGTCGGCGACATCGGTCACCACGATCTCGGCGGCGCCGCCGAAACGCGAGACCAGGATCATGAGTGCACCGATCGGGCCGCAGCCGGTGATCAGCACGCGCTTGCCGAGCAGGGGGCCGGCCTGCTTGCCGGCATGAAGGCATACCGCGAGCGGTTCGGCGACCGCGGCCTCGGCCAGCGACAGCTTGTCCGCGATCGGCACGGCCTGCGTCGCATCGACCGTGAGGAACTCACGGAAACCGCCCTGCACATGGGGAAAGCGCATCGCGCTGCCGAGGAAGCGCATGTCGAGGCACTGGTTGCGCATGCCTTCCTGGCAATGCAGGCACTGGCCGCACGGCTTGCTCGGATTGACCGCGACGCGCGTGCCCGGCTTCACGCTGGTCACGCCGTCACCGACGGCTGCGACCACGCCGGCGATCTCATGGCCCAGCGCCATCGGCTGCTGGATGCGCACGACGCCGAAGCCGCCGTGATGATAGTAATGCAGGTCGGAGCCACAGATGCCGCCATTGGCGATCTTGACGCGGACCTCGCCCGGGCCGGGTGCCGGATCGGGGTAGCTGTCGATCCGCAGGTCTTTCGGGGCGTGAATGACGACGGCGCGCATGGGCTCGCTCCTCAATATGCTTCGCGGGTCACATCGCGGCGATCATGCCGCCATCGACATAGATGATCTGGCCGTTGACGTAAGTGGAGGCGTCCGACGCCAGGAAGATCGCCGCGCCGACCAGCTCGTCCGGCCGACCCCAGCGCTTCGAGGGAATGCGGCCCATCAGCCAGTTGTTGAAATCGGTGTTGTTGACCAGGGCCTCGTTCATGTCGGTGAGCATGTAGCCGGGGCCGATCGCATTGGCCTGGATGCCGTGCTGGGCCCATTCCACCGCCATCGAGCGGGTCAGGTTCTTGATGCCGCCCTTGGCGGCGGTGTAGGGCGCGATGGTGGGACGCGCGAGCTCGCTGCCGAGCGAGCCGATATTGATGATCTTGCCGTGCTTGCGCGGGATCATGCGCTTGGCCGCCTCGCGGCCGATCACGAAGGCGCTGGTGAGGTTGGTCTCGATCACCTTGCGCCATTCGTCGGTGGTGAACTCGACCAGCGGCTTGCGGTGCTGGATGCCGGCATTGTTGACGACGATATCGACGGCAATGCCTTGCCTGTCGAAGTCATTGAAGGCGGCAACGATCGCCGGCTCGTCCGTCACGTTGAAGGCTGCGCCCTCGGCCTGATGCCCGGCGGCGCGAAACTCGGCGACGGCCTGCTCGACGCGCTTGGGATCGACGCCGTTGATGATCAGCCTGGCGCCGGCCTTGGCCATGCCTTCGGCAATGGCGCGGCCAAGCCCGCGGGAGGAGCCGGTCACGAGCGCGGTGTGGCCGGAAAGGTCGAAAAGGGCGGTGCTCATCTCAAGAAATCCTCAGACGTTGGAACGGCGCACGGTGAGATCGCTGCGGTCGAATACCGCAGGCAGGAGGTCGACGCCAAGGCCGGGGCCTTCCATCGGGAAGACATAGCCGTCCTTGATAACAGGCATTGTGGTGACGAGCTCATTGTACCAGCCCTTGTAGAAGGCGCGCACCGATTCCTGGATCAGCGTGTTGGGCTGGCTGAACGACATGTGGATGGCGGCGATGAAGCCGATCGGGCCGATGCAATCATGAGGAGCAAACGGCCGGTGATAGGTCTCCGCCATCGCCGCGATCTTGCGGCCTTCGGTGAGGCCGCCGGTCCAGCACAGATCCGCCATCACCACATGCATGGCGTCGCGGTCGAGCATGTCCTTGTAGGGGAAGCGCGAGCCCAGCGTCTCGCTGGCACAGACCCAGACGTCGGTCGAGCGCGCATATTCGGCGAGCGCCTGCGGCGAGTTCATGCGGATCGGGTCTTCGTACCAGGTCGGCTTGTAGGGTTCGAGCGCGCGCGCGATCTGCTTGGCGGTCGGCAGGTTCCAGAGCGAATGGAGCTCGACCATGATCTCCATCTTGTCGCCGACGGCTTTCCGGATCTTCTCGAACGGTTCGATCGCCCGCTTCATCTGCGCCGCGGTGATGTAGAGACCCTTGTTCTCCTGGGCAGCGGGATCGAACGGCCAGATCTTCATCGCTGAGATGCCGCTCTCCAGAAGGCTTTCGGCGAGCGCGTCGGCGTGGTGCATGAAACCGTCGAGATCCTCATAGGGACCCCTGGAGGCGCCGAGATTCCAGTTTGCGACCGGGCTGATATTGGTGGAGCGGACATATTGCGTGCCGGCGCAGGTGTTGTAGATGCGCTGCTTGTCGCGGCAGAGGCCGCCAAGCATCTGGTGCACCGGCTGATTGCAGACCTTGCCGAACAGGTCCCATAGCGCGATGTCGATCGCGGATGCCGCGCGATACTCGACGCCGGTCGAGGACTGCGCCATCGGCAGGTTCAGCATGTCGCGATGGATGGCTTCGATGTGCAGGGGATTGCGGCCGAGCAGGCGGCCGGCAAACGTATCGTGGATCTGCGCTTCGACCGCGCCCGCGCCATAGAAGGTTTCGCCGAGACCGATCATGCCCGTGTCGGTGTGGACGCGCACCCAGATGACGTTGGAAAATTCCTCGGTGCGCAGCGTCTCGATCGACGTGATCTTCACGGCAACAATCCTCCCATCACAGACGCCTCGCGCCTCAAGTCTCATTTCGCACTGCAACATGTTGCAGGTCGCGCGGAAGTCTTACGCCTGCTTGTAATATATCACAACATGTTTTAAGGGTCCCACAAATAGGGCGCCACCCAGCAATGAGAGCGCGGCTGACAGGAGGACGACATGGCACGGCGCAAGCGCGCGCTCGAGGTGGTGAGAAACGAGGACGACGGCGAGGGCAAGCCCTCCCGGCGCAACCGGCTCAACTTCTTCGAGCTGGCCTATCAGAAGATCGAAGAGCTCCTCGTCCACTGCGAGCTCAAGCCCGGACAATTCATGACGATGCTGGAATTGCAGCAGATCACCGGCTTCGGGCGCACACCGGTGCACCACGCCGTCAATCGTCTGTCCGCCGACACGCTCATCATCATCCGTCCGCGCCACGGCCTGCACATCGCGCCGATCGATCTTGCGCGCGAGCGGATGCTGCTGGCCTTGCGCCGTGACATGGAGCGCTTTGTCGTCCGCCTCGCGGCGGATCGCGCCAGCCTGTCGCATCGCAATCAGGCGCTGCACATCGAGCGCCTGCTGCGCGAGCGCCGCGCCAGCCTGACCCTCGACGAGTTCAACCACATCGACCGCCGCATCGACGCGCTGGTGCTGGAGGCGGCCGGCGAGCCGTTCCTGGTGCACACGCTGCGGCCGCTGCACACGCTGTACCGCCGCATCGGCTACATCCACCACCGCTTCATGCCGGGCCAGGCCGATCTTTCCGGCACGATCGACCATCATCTCGCCATTCTCGCAGCCGTCGCCGGCCGCCGCGTCGATGACGCCGTGAAGGCGAGCGATGCGCTGATCGACTACATGGGCGAGATGTTCACGGGCATGGAGGCGGGGATCGACCCGCGCCTGCTCGACTGCAGCATCGAGCCGCTGCTCGGCGCGTAAAGAGTTCTGAAGAAAGGAAGAAGAATGTCGACGATGGCGATGCCACAACCGACCGCGAGCGAAGCCGCGGTCCGCTACCTGATCACGAACTACAGTCCCAAGGGTAACAAGGTCGGCTGGCTGATGATGGCCTCGATCCTGGTCGAAGCCTGGGATCTCTATTCGATCGCCTTCGTGCTGATCTTCATCAAGGAGCAATACAATCCCGATCCGCTGATGCTGGGCCTCGCCGCGGCCGGCACGCAGGGCGGCGCCCTCATCGGCGCGTTGCTCGGCGGCTGGCTCTCCGACAAGATCGGCCGCCGCGTCATGTTCCTGGTGACGATGGTGCTGTTCATCGTGCTGGCGCTGGCGCAGGCCTTCGTGCCGAACGTCACCTGGCTCATCGTGATCCGCTTCCTGCTCGGCATTCCGCTCGGCTCGGATATTTCGACCGGCTACACCTACATCATGGAATCCATGGCCAAGGGTGAGCGCGAGGTCATGGGCAACCGCTGGCAGTTCATGTTCGCGGTCGGCGAGGTCCTCACCATCGGCGTCATCGTGATCTTCCTCCTGATCGACATGCAGCACGAGATGCTGTGGCGGGTGACGCTCGGCCTCGGCGCGGTGCCGGCGCTGATCATTCTGATCATGCGTCACGACGTGCCGGAGACGGCGGTGTGGCTGGTGCAGAAGGGACGCTACCGCGAGGCCAAGCAGGTCGCGCGCGAGATGTTCAACGACAATCTCGACATGCTGCCGAACCATGACGTGGAGGTGCCGAAGGTCTCGACCCGTGCCTTCCTCGCCGACCTCAAGCAGGATCCGATCCGCTGGCGAGCGACTGTCTACGGCTGGATCGCCTGCTTTGCGCAAGGCAGCGAGTTCTCGACCTTTGCGTTCTACCTGCCGGTGCTCTTTGTCATGGTCGGCGTGTCGAGCGTGCTCGGCATCAACCTGGTGACGATGGCGCTGTTCTGCTTCGCCGCCTTGTCCGGCTGGGTCGGTCCGCTCCTGACGCCGAAGATCGGCCACCGCGGCATCGCGATCGCCGGTTTCAGCATCGTGCTGGCCTCGCTGCTGGTCGCGGCTTTCGCGCTCTACACCGACAACAAGATCCTGCTGCCGTTTGCAGCGGCCGCCATGTTGTGGGGCCATTATTGGGACGCGTCGAACTGCATGACGATCCCGACCATGGTCGCCAAGCCGAAGTACCGCGGCACCGCCAGCGGCTTCGCCTACATGTTCGTGAAGCTGCCGTCGTTCCTGGCGATCTTCCTGTTTCCGACGGTGTTCGCTGCGATCGGGCAGGCGAATGCCACGCTGATGGTCGCGATCTTCCCGATGATCGGATTGCTCGCTGCGATCTTCATCCTGCCGGAAGTCTACGGCTACGAGAACGACTGAGGACGCACTGCCCGGTCGCGGCCGTTACGGCCGCGATCGGGCTTCTCCCGCTACGGGCTCAGGAAGACGGGATCGATCCCGGTGCCCTGGCTGAGCAGGCCGATCGCCTGAAGCTGGGCGGCGTGCAGGTCGATTTCGACGATGGCGAACAGGGCCAGCAGCGCCACGACGGAGAAGACGAGCAGGGGATGGGATGTCTCCCCTCGGCCTTCAGCGGGCGCGATGAAGCTCTGGATTTCGCGACGCAGGGAAAAGCTCTGCGGCAGCGCCTTTGATTGAATCTGCATGATGAACCTTCCTTGCCGCGGCATGTCTGAATCACGCGACAAGTGAACTCTAGCCGCGGTAGCCCCGCCGGCATTGATGCACCGCAAATAACTGCACTTGATTGCCCGGCGCGTTCGGCCGCGGCTACCTGATCGCGGCAGCCAGCGCGGCGATCAAAGCGGGCGGCGTCACCAGCAGACCGAGCTTGAGGAACGGCCAGGCGCCGACCTCGATCTTCTCCCGCCGCAGCGCGACCAGCCAGAGGATGGTGGCAAGCGACCCCGTTACCGACAGATTGGGGCCGAGGTCGACGCCGATCAGGATGGCGCTGACGACAGGCGCGGGCAAATGATCGCTGGCGGCGACCGAGCCCGCGACGAGGCCGACCGGAAGGTTGTTGGCAATGTTGGTGGCGAATGCGGTTGCGATGCCGACGCTCCAGGCCGCCTTGGGGACCGATTGCGCGACGGCTTGATGCAGCAGCGCGCTGAGTTGCCCGATCACGCCTGTTTTCACCAGTGCTTCCACCATCACGAAGAGCCCGCCGACCAGCGGCAGCACGCTCCACGACACGCCCCTCAGCACGGGCAGCGGCGATTGCCGGCTCAGCAGCAGCACGATCGCGGCCGTCGCCACGCCGCAGATGAAGGTCGGCAGGCCGAGTTGCTTGTCCAGCGCCGAGGCCGTCACCAGCACGACGCCGATCGCGACGATGCCCACGGCTGTGAGCTTGCCGCCGCGGCTGAGCTTCGGATGCGGCACGCTGCGCGCGATGGTCTCTTCCTTCAGCGCGCGGTGCTGGGTCAGGCGCAGCACGACATAGGTGAGCAGGATCGATGCTGCCGAGGGCAGGGCGAACAGGCGCAGCCATTCGGTCAAATGCGGCATGCGCGCGCCGAACACGACGAGGTTGGCCGGATTGGAGATCGGCAGCACGAAGCTTGCTGCATTCGCGATGAAGGCGCAGACGAAGAGATAGGGCAGCGGCTTGGCGCCGGCCGCGCGCGTCGCGGCATAGACGGCGGGTGTCAGCACGATCGCGGTGGCATCGTTTGAGAGCAGCACGGTGACGAGGGTGCCGACGAGATAGATCAGCAAGAACAGCCGCTGCGGCGATCCGTCTGCATATTCCACCGCGAGCGCGGCGAGGTAGTCGAACAGGCCCTCGAGCCGCGCCAGTTCTGCGATCAGCATCATGCCGATCAGGAAGAGATAGACATCGACGCCCTTCTCGATGCCGACAAGCGCATCCGGCCACGGCAAGAAACCGAGCAGCACCAGCGCGGCAGCGCCGATCACGGCCCAGATCGCCTCGGGCAGGCGAAAGGGCCGGATGATGACGCCTGCGGTCGCAGCGACGATGATGCTCCAGGCCCAGATGGCCTCATGCGGCACGGTCGGCAACTTCAATCCTTGAGGTGGAATGGTTCATCTGGCAGCGATAACCGATGTCGGCGGCGCTGTCTTCCCCTTCGGCCGCAGGGTTCCACGCCGCGTCTCGGGCAAGGCGACAAGGCAGACGATCGCGCCGATCGCTGCGACCGCGCCGAGCGTGATGAACGCCGCGCTGTAACCCGCGCCGACAACGACGAGGCCCGCAAGCGTCGTCGACAGCGCCGCGCCGATGCTCTGCGCGGTGATGACCGCGCCCTGCGCGACGTTGAAACGGCCGGTGTTGCGCATGAGGTCGGCGACAATGACGGGGAAGATCGCCCCGAAGATGCCGGCGCCGACGCCATCGAGAAGCTGCACGCCGACCAGCCAGAACGGATTGTCGGAGAGCGTGTAGAGCGCTCCCCGAATGGGCAGTATCAGCAGCGCAGCGAGGAAGAAGCGCTTGTGGCCCCAGCGGTCGGCTCTCGCGCCGACCAGCATCGCGAACGGCACCATCACCACTTGGGCCGCGACGATGCAGGCCGACATCAGGCTGGTGCCCATGTTCTTGTCCTGGAGCGCGAGCTTCTGGCCGACCAGCGGCAGCATTGCCGCGTTGGAGAGATGGAAGAGCAGGACGCAGATCGCGAAGACGAGCAGGGGGCGACAGGTGAGGAGCACCGCGAGCCCTGACGGCTGTTCGCTCCGTGTATCGCCGTCGTCCAGGCCGCGGGCGAGGTCGTGGTCGATGGCCCGTTCGGGGATCGCAAGAATGCTGACAAGGCTTGCGATCGCCATGGCGCTGAGAAGGTAGAACACCACGGTCGGGCCAAACCAATAGGCGGAGAGGCCGGCAAGACCCGCCGCGACCGCGTTGCCGGCATGGTTGAAAGTTTCGTTGCGGCCGATCCGCCTGGTGAAAGCGGCATGGCCGAAGATGCCGAGCGAGACGGCGGCGATCGCCGGTGGAAAGACCACGGCGGCGGCCTGCGCGATGCCTTGCGAGATTGCGACCGGCACGAAGCCGGGGAACAACGGCAGCGACAGCGATGCAAGCGTCACCATGATCGCGGCGACAACCATCACCAGCCGCTTCGCCCGCGTCGCATCGACCAGCGCGCCGGCCGGTGTCTGCGCCACGATACCCGCGACTGTGGCAATCGACATCACGAGGCCGATGCGCGCCTCGTCCCAGTGCTGTTCGGTGAGGAGATAGACGGCAAGATAGGGCCCAAGTCCGTCGCGGACGTCGGCGAGGAAGAAGTTGGCCGCATCCAGCGCACGGCCGGCCCGCCTTGCCTGATCGGGGTCTTGGCTCGGCATCCGCTTCAGAACTTCACCGCGAGCAGCACTGCGCCGGCGCCGATCATGGCGATCCCGGCCCAGCCCTGCGCCGTCGGCCGCTCCCCGAGAAAGGTGAACGCGAAGAGAGCAACCAGAACGACACTGAGCTTGTCGATCGGCGCCACCAGCGTGGCGGGGCCAAGCTTCAGCGCGCGAAAATAGCACAGCCAGGATGCGCCGGTCGCGAGCCCCGACAGCACCAGGAACAGCCAGGTCCTGGACGAGATCGCCGAGGGCACGGCGAATTGCCCTGTGAAGAACAGCAGCACCAAAAAGGCGAGCAGCACCACGATGGTGCGGATGAAGGTCGCCAGATCCGGATTGATGTTCTCGACGCCGACCTTGGCGAAGATCGCGGTCAGCGCGGCGAAGCAAGCGGACAGCAGCGCCCAGGTCTGCCAGGCGGAGAGGAGGGCGGGTTTCATGGGCTTCCTGATGGGCGCGCGGTTAAGTCGTCGTGATGTGGCTAGCTGGAGTCTAACACTCGGTGTCGTCCCGGCGAAGGCCGGGACCCATAACCACGAAAAGGTGTTTGGCGAAGACTGCCAATGACCATCTCGTGTCAAACGTCTCCCTGGGAGTATGAATCCCGGATCGGCGCGCGCTTGAGGCGCGCTTGTCCGGGACGACAGCGGTTTGCTTGGTTCACACTCACCGCGCCACCGACAACTTCTCCGTGATCGCCTTGCGCAGGATGCGCGACAGCGATTCCACCGAATACGGCTTCTGGATCAGCTCGAAGCCGCGATGGGCGTTCTCGGCGAGCACGTTGCTGTAGCCGCTGGTGAGCACGACGGGCAGGCCCGGATAGCGCTCGCGGATGAGGCCGGCGAGCTCGACGCCGTTCATGCCGGGCATGATGACGTCGGAGAAGACGAGATCGACGGCAAATTCGTTCTCGCCGAGGATGGCGAGCGCCGCACTGGCGTTGGCGACGCGCCGGACGACATAGCCGAGGTCCTCCAGCAGCTCGGTCGAGAACTGGCCGACGTCGTCATTGTCCTCGACCACGAGCACGCGGTAGCCGCGCCCGGTGGTCGCGGCCTCGCTGGTCAGCGCTGCGGCTTCGCGCTCGGCGGCCGGGCTCTGCGCCTGCGGAAGGTAGATCGTGAAGGTCGCGCCTTTGCGAGGTGTGCTCGTCACCGCGATGTCGCCCTCGGACTGCTTGGCGAAGCCGAACGCCTGGCTGAGGCCGAGGCCGGTGCCCTTGCCGACCTCCTTGGTCGTGAAGAACGGCTCGAAGATGGCGTCGATGTACTCAGGCGCGATGCCGCTGCCGGTATCCGCGACCGAGATCGCGACATAGTCGCCGCCACGCGCCGATTGCGCGCGCAGGCTCGGGATGCCCTGCACCTTGCGCACCGCGATGGTGAGGCGGCCTTCGCCGTCCATGGCGTCGCGGGCGTTGATGGCGAGGTTGATCAATGCCGTCTCGAACTGCGCGACGTCGGCGACGGTGAAACAATCCGTATCCTGAACCTCGACGCTGATCTCGATGCGGCCGCCGACCAGCGGCCGGACCAGTTGCGCCACGCCCTCGACCTGGCTGCCGACATTGAAGATCTGCGGCTTCAGCGGCTGCCGTCGCGCGAAGGCCAGAAGCTGCGCGGTCAGCTTCGAGGCGCGCTCGACGGTGTCGGAGATGGCGTCGACATAGCGGCGGCGGCGCTCCTCCGGCAACTCGCGCCGGCGCAGGAAGTCGGTCGCCGAGCGGATGATGGTCAGGAGGTTGTTGAAGTCGTGCGCGACACCGCCGGTGAGCTGCCCGATCGCCTCCATCTTCTGCGACTGCCGCAGCGCCTCCTCGCCGCGGCGGCGCTCGGTGATGTCGACGGCCTCGGGCACTGCGCCGGTGATGTTGCCGTGGCGGTCGAGCACGGGGCGCATGCCGAACTCGAAATCGCGCTCGCCGGCCGGCAGGCGCAGCCGCATCTCCATCCGCACCGCTTCGCCCCTCAGCACCGTCTCAAAGGCCTCGCGCGCGACGTCGCTCATGCCCGGGGTCCCGGTGAACCACGGCGTGTCCCAGAACGGCTGGCCGATGACGTCCCGTGCCTCGGCGCAGATGCCGGCGAGCGTGGTCTTGTTGGCGTAGAGCAATTCGCCCTTGAGATTGACCAGCCCCTGATACTGGTTGCTGGTCTCCAGGATCGCGCGGAGCCGGGCCTCGTTGGATTCGAGCTCGACGGTGCGCTCGACGATGCGCTCTTCCAGCGTCTCGTTGAGCCGCCGCAGCTCGATCTCGGCCTGCTTGGCGGCGGTGATGTCGTGGGCGACGCCGATGAAGCCGATATGCTTGCCGGTCGGATCCCAGCGCGGCTGGGATTCGGAGCGCAGCCAGCGCCATTCGCCGCTGGCGTTCTTGTAGCGTGCTTCCAGCACGAAGGGCTTTAGCGACGCTTCACCCTGGACGGATTGCTGGAGCACATGCGGCAGGTCGTCCGGATGCAGCACCTTGCGCCAGTCGAAATCGATGGCCTCCTCGTAGGGCAGGCCGACGAAGTCGACATAGGCCTGGTTGGCGAAGGAACGCTTGCGGTCGAGTTTTGTGACCCAGATCGGTACCGGCGCGCTGTCGGCGATCAGCCGAAACCGCTCCTCGCTCTCGCGCAGCGTCTCACGGGCGAGCATCTGGTCGGTGATGTCGATATGGGCGCCGACGAGGCGGATGGCGCGCCCGTCGCTGCCACGCTCGATCTTGGCGACGACACGGATCCAGCGGGTCTCGCTGTCGCTCGGACGGATGATGCGGTATTCGGCGGTATAATCCTCGCTGGTCCCGGCCAGCGCATCGAAGAAGTGTGTCACCGCGGCGTCGCGGTCATCGGGATGGATGCGGCCGACCCAGTCCTCGTGCGATTCGTCGGCGGCCTCGGGAGGCAGGCCGTGGATCATCAGATATTCCGGCGAGCGACGGTTCTTGAAGCCCTCGCGGAAGTCGACCTCGAGGCCGCCGACCTTGCCGATGCGCTGGATGCGCGCGAGCTCGGCCTCGCGCTCCTGGAGCGCGCGATAGGCATTGTCGCGCTCGCGCGCGACGTCTTCGAGGTGCTGGCGCAGCCTCTCGGCGGCGATTGTCTCTGGCAAAGGATCGTTCAAGGCGTCGGCCGTTGTGATGCGTGTGCGCACGTGCCGGACCAATATTCACACAGACAAAGCGTGATAGCCATTGCTCAAAGGGGATAGATGGTCGGAAAGGCCCGCGGCCAGCCTGAACGCGGAAAAGTCCGGTCAGCTAACGGCGGGGCTGGCTATTTGTTCCGAAGATTGGAACGATGCGTCTGCGGACGCGTCTTTGCGAGGCGCCACGACGCTCATTCATAAAACTCCGTTTTCGAAGAGGCTAAATCTTGAAGCTCTTTGTCTGCCAGTCCTGCGGCAACGTTCTCTATTTCGAGAACCGCGCCTGCGGACGTTGCGGTCACCGCGTCGCCTTCCTCCCGGAGAAGGAGACGATGTCGGCGCTCGAGCCGGACGGCGAGGCTCAGGCGGTGTCCTGGACGACGCTGGCCGACAAGGGCAGGGGACGGATGCTCTGCCGCAATGCCGAGTACGATGCCTGCAACTGGCTGACGGATCCGGGCGATACCAACGGATATTGTCGCGCCTGCCGCCACAACGGCATGGTGCCTGATCTCTCCGATCCGGCTCAGCTCGCTGGCTGGCGCGAGCTGGAGGTGGGGAAACACCGGCTGTTCTATTCCCTGATCCGCTGGAAGCTGCCGCTCCAGAACCGGCAGGACAATCCCGAGCACGGCCTGATCTTCAACTTCCTCGCCGACGATCCGAACAGCGGACAGAGGATCATGACCGGCCATGACAACGGCCTGGTCACGATCGCGCTTACCGAAACCGACGGTATCGAGCGCGAGCGGCGCAGGCTGGAGATGGGCGAGCCCTACCGGACGCTGCTCGGGCATTTCCGCCACGAGGTCGGACATTATTTCTGGGATGTGCTGGTCCGCGCGGGCGGCAAGCTCGACGCATGCCGTGCTGTCTTCGGCGACGATTCGGCCGATTACGGCCAGGCCTTGCAGCGCCATTATGCCGAAGGCGCGCCGCCGGACTGGCAGCAGAACTATGTCTCTGCTTACGCCACGACGCACCCCTGGGAAGATTTCGCCGAAACCTGGGCGCACTACCTCCATATCGTCGACACCCTGGAGATGGCCTCCGAGTTCGGTATGGAGGTGCGGCCGCGGGTCGATCGCGACGGAGAGTTGTCGACGCGGCTCCGGTTCAACCCATACGAGGCGCGGGACGTCCAGACGCTGGTCGACGCATGGCTGCCCTTCACCTTCGCCCTGAACAGCGTCAACCGCGCCATGGGCATGCGCGACCTCTATCCGTTCATCCTGTCGCAGGCGGTGGTCGCCAAACTGGACTTCATTCACGCCCTGGTGCGGGGCGTGGCCAAGGTCGGGAAGCCGTAGGCCGCCCCGGGGCTCGCCAAGCCCGTTGCCCAAGCCGTAGCCCAAGTCCGTTTTGGTCTTGCGCTGGTACGCCAGAGGGGCCGGATTTTGACCGTTGCCTCCGGCCTATTTTGATGTACCACGGGGCCACACGGCCCGTCCCAGAGGCCCCAACGGTCGGGGAAGGGTCCCGCCCAAGGTCGAGACTCAAGAAAAGCATGTTCAAACGCATCCTGATCGCCAATCGCGGCGAAATCGCCTGCCGGGTCATCAAGACTGCCCGCCGGATGGGAATCGAAACGGTCGCGGTCTATTCCGAGGCCGACCGCGATGCCCTCCATGTCGAGATGGCCGACGAGGCGGTGCTGATCGGCCCGCCGGCCGCCGCCGAGAGCTATCTGGTGATCGAGAAGATCGTCGAGGCCTGCCGCAAGACGGGCGCCGAGGCGGTGCATCCCGGCTACGGCTTCCTGTCCGAGTGCGAGGCCTTTCCGCGCGCGCTGGAAGCCGCCGGCATCGTCTTCATCGGCCCGAACCCGGGCGCGATCGCCGCGATGGGCGACAAGATCGAATCCAAGAAGGCGGCCGCCAAGGCAAAGGTCTCGACCGTGCCGGGCTATCTCGGCGTCATCGAGGACGACAAGCACGCGGTCCGCATCGCCGACGAGATCGGCTACCCCGTGATGATCAAGGCCTCCGCCGGCGGCGGCGGCAAGGGCATGCGCATCGCGCATTCGAAGGGCGAGGTCGCCGAGGGCTTCAACCTCGCCAAGGCCGAGGCCAAGGCCTCGTTCGGCGACGACCGCGTCTTCGTCGAGAAGTTCATCGTCGATCCCCGCCACATCGAGATCCAGGTGCTGGGCGACAAGCACGGCAACGTCATCTATCTCGGCGAGCGCGAATGCTCGATCCAGCGCCGCAACCAGAAGGTCATCGAGGAGGCACCGTCGCCGCTGCTCGATGAAGCCACCCGCCGCAAGATGGGCGAGCAGGCGGTCGCGCTGGCCAAGGCCGTGAACTACGATTCCGCCGGCACCGTCGAGTTCGTCGCCGGCCAGGACAAGAGCTTCTTCTTCCTGGAGATGAACACGCGCCTGCAGGTCGAGCATCCCGTCACCGAGCTCGTGACCGGCATCGACCTCGTCGAGCAGATGATCCGGGTTGCCGCCGGCGAGAAGCTCGGCCTTGCGCAGAAGGACGTCACGCTCACCGGGTGGGCCGTGGAATCCCGCCTCTACGCCGAAGACCCGTTCCGCAACTTCCTGCCCTCGATCGGGCGCCTGGTGAAGTATCGTCCGCCGGCGGAAGCCAGCCAGGACGGCATCACGATCCGCAACGACACCGGCGTGCAGGAGGGCGGCGAGATCTCGATCCATTACGATCCGATGATCGCCAAGCTCGTCACCCACGCACCCTCGCGCGCGGCCGCGATCGAGGCGCAGGCGACGGCACTGGACTCGTTCTATGTCGACGGCATCAGGCACAACATCCCGTTCCTGTCGGCGCTGATGCACCATCCGCGCTGGCGCGAGGGCCGGCTCTCGACCGGCTTCATCGCCGAGGAATTCCCCAAGGGCTTTGCGGTGCGCGTGCCCGAGGGCGAGGTCGCCCGGCGGATCGCCGCGGTCGGCGCCGCCATCGATCACGTGCTCGGCGAGCGCAAGCGCCAGATTTCCGGTCAGCTTGGCGGCCGCGTCGTGCAGCGCGAGCGCCGCCGTGCGGTCTGGCTCGATCGCCAGGAGATCGGGCTCGAGGTCGCGCGCGAGGGCGAGGCGATCGCGATCCGCTTCGTCGATGCCGACGGCAAGGCCGGCAATGCGCATCTGTTGCAGTCGCCGTGGAAGCCGGGCGATCCGGTCTGGCAGGGCACCATCGACGGTCACTTCGTCGCGGTGCAGACGCGCCCGGTTCCCAACGGCATCCGTCTTGCGCATCAGGGTGTCGAGGTGCCGGTCTATGTCTGGACCGAAGCCGAAGCCGCCTCGGCGCGGCTGATGCCGGTGACCACGGCCTCCGACACCGGCAAGAAGCTGCTCTGCCCGATGCCCGGGCTGATCGTCTCGATCGCGGTGAGCGAGGGGCAGGAGGTCAAGGCCGGCGAGACGCTCGCGGTGGTCGAAGCGATGAAGATGCAGAACGTGCTCCGCGCCGAGCGGGACGGCACCGTGAAGAAGATCCACGCCAGCGCCGGTGCCACGCTCGCGGTCGACGCACTGATTTTGGAGTTTGCGTAAGGAGTGCGAGTGGGGTCCTAAGCGGGCTCCACGCGCTTCGTCATTGCGAGCGCAGCGAAGCAATCCAGACTGCCTCCGTGGAAAGATTCTGGATTGCTTCGCTGCGCTCGCAATGACGGAGTATGTTGCGACGGAGTTGCACCGACCGAGACAGCACCATGGCCTTCCGTTCCCGCCGCGAAAAATTGCGATCGATCCTGTCGGGTCCTGCCTGCATCCATCCCGGCTCGGTCTATGACGCCATCTCGATCCGCATCGCCGATGATCTCGGCTTTCCGCTCGGCATGTTCGGCGGTTCGGTGGCCTCGCTCGCCGTGCTCGGCGACCCCGATATCACGCTGATCACGCTCACCGAGCTCGCCGAGCAGATGCGGCGGATGTCGCGCGCCTCCGCGCTGCCGGTGCTGGTCGATGCCGATCACGGCTATGGCAATGCGCTCAACGTGCGCCGCACCGTGCAGGAGCTGGAGACGGCGGGGGCGGCCGGCCTCACCATCGAGGACACGCTGCTGCCGGCCGCCTTCGGTGAAGCGAAGACGCAACTGATCTCGCTGGAGGAGGGCGTCGGCAAGATGAAGGCGGCGCTCAGCGGTCGCAGCGATCCCTCGCTCGTCATCATGGGCCGTACCGGCGCGGCCGCGATCACGTCGCTCGAAGATACCATCCGGCGCGCGCGGGCATACGAGGCGACCGGCGTCGACGCGCTGTTCTTCACCGGCATCAAGTCGCGCGCGGAGCTCGAGGCCGTCGCGTCCGCCACGCATCTTCCGATCGTGCTCGGTGGTGCGCCGGAAGAGTTGAATGCGTCCGATTATCTCGTCTCCCAGCGCGTGCGCATCGCACTCCAGGGCCATGCGCCGATCGCGGCTGCGACGCAGGCCGTCTACGACACGCTGAAGGCGCTGCGCGAAGGCACCCCGCCCAAAGCGCTCAAGGGATTGGCGTCCGCGGAATTGACCAGCCGTGTCATGCGCGAGGCCGAGACGAAGGCGCGCAGCGCCGATGTGCTCGGACTAAAAGAATGAGCCGGGCGATCCTCCAGGTCATGATCCGCGGCCGCGTGCAGGGCGTCGGCTATCGTGCCTGGGTCGAATACCAGGCCACCACGAGCGGGCTCGAAGGCTGGGTCCGCAATCGCCGCGACGGCAGCGTCGAAGCGCTGTTCGCGGGCGCGCCGAACCACGTCGCCGACATGGTGGCGCTGTGCCGCCATGGTCCGCCATCCGCGCGCGTCGACAGCGTCACCAGCGAGACCGCCGGCGCGGACGAGCTGGACCTGCGCAGGGCAGGGGAGAAGTTCTCGGTTCTGCCGACGGTGTAGCTCTTCTCCCTCGCCCCGCTTGCGGGGAGAGGCGAAGTGGCAGCCGAGAGTCACCTCGGCAGCTTCGCGATCGCCTCGCTCAGCTCGTGGATCTCGTAGGGCTTGCGCAGGATCGGGAAGTCGCCGCGCACGTCGGCGGCGGCCTCGCTGTAGCCGGTGGCGAGCAGGATCGGCAGGCCGGGGCGGATCAGGCGCAGATGATGGGCGAGGGTGAGGCCGTCCATCTTGCCGGGCATCACGATGTCCGAGAAGACGAAGTCGACGCCGTTGTGCTCGAGCTCGCGCAGCGCGGATTCCGCGTCGGGGACGCGGCGAACGCGGTAGCCGAGCTGCTCCAGCAGGCCGATGCTGACGACGGCGACATCCGGATTGTCCTCGACCAGCAGCACCGTGCCGCTGCCGCGGAACGGCACTGCCTGCGCAGCTTCCCGCGCCGGCACATCCGTTCCGCGCGGCAGCAGGATGCTGAACGTCGTGCCCTTGCCGAGCTCGCTTGTGACCTTCACCGTGCCGCCGGCCTGATGCGCAAAGCCGTGCACCTGGGACAGGCCGAGACCGGTGCCCTTGCCGATCGGCTTGGTGGTGAAGAACGGCTCGAAAATCTTGTCGACGACGTCGGCGGGAATGCCGAGCCCGGTGTCGGCGATGTCGATCGCCACGAACTCGCCGGCGAGCGGCGGCTCGTCCAGCACGACATTGCGGGCGCTGATCGTCACCGTGCCGCCGTCGGGCATCGCATCGCGGGCATTGATGACGAGATTGAGCAGCGCAGTCTCGAACTCCGAGACGTCGGTCCTGATCGGCCAGACCTCGCGGGTGATGTCGAAGGCGAGGCGCACGGCGCTGCCGACGCCGGCGTCGAGCACCTCGCGGATCGCCCCGATGCGCTCGGAAAAATCGATCGCCTGCGGGTTGACGCTCTGTCGCCGCGCGAAGGTGAGGAGCTGGTTGGTCAGCGCGGCGCCGCGCCTGGTCGCAGTCTCGATCGCCGAGATCGCGCGCTGGAGCTTGGCATCGTCGTCGGTACCCCGCTTCAGGGTGTGAAGGCTGCCGCTGATGATCATCAGGAGATTGTTGAAATCGTGGGCGATGCCGCCGGTGAGCTGGCCGAGCGCGTCGAATTTCTGGGATTCGGCGAGCTGCTTCTGCATCGTCTCGAGCTTGAGCTGCGTGTTGCGCCGCTCGGTGATGTCGCGCGTGATCTTCGCGAAGCCGATGAGCTCGCGGCCCTCGTAGATCGGGTCGATCACGACGCTCGCCCAGAAGAAGGTGCCGTCCTTGCGGACGCGCCAGCCTTCTTCCTCATAGCGGCCCTTGTCGCGGGCGATGCCGAGTGCGCGGGCGGGCTTGCCATTGGCCCGATCGGTCTCGGTGTAGAAGCGCGAAAAGTGCTGGCCGACGATCTCGTCGGCCGAATAGCCCTTGATGCGCTCGCCACCGATATTCCAGCTCGTGATGATCCCCTTGGGATCGAGCATGTACAGGGCGTAGTCGGCAACTCCTTCGACCAACAGCCGGAAACTGCGTTCGCTCTCGAACACGTCTCTCTGCTGATTGGACATTCTAACCATTTCGGACACCCTGCCTCGACCGGTGCAAACGCCGAATGGGCACCTTGGTTCCCGATCTCTGGGAAGTTTTTAGGCAAATGCAGCGGCCGGTATGCAGGGGGGAGGCCGCCGGGAGCACTTGACACTCAATCTCATTCGTCAGATATTTCTGTTATGACAGAAATAACCGGAAAGAAGAAACTCCCCGCCGCCGTCGAGCGCTTCATCCTGCATTGGGGTGACATGGGCGACGGGTGGGGCGTCAACCGCTCCGTCAGCCAGATCCACGGGCTGCTCTATCTCGCGGAGGCGCCGATGACCGCCGAGGACATCGCCGACACGCTCGGCATGGCGCGCTCCAACGTCTCCAACTCGATCAAGGAGCTGCTGGCCTGGAACCTGATCCGGCGGGTGCCGATCCTCGGCGACCGCCGCGATCATTTCGAAGCCGAGACCGATATCTGGGAGGTTGCGGCCCGGATCGCGGCGCGGCGCAAGGAGCGCGAGCTCGATCCGGCGATCACGGCGCTCAGGGCCTGCGTGTCCGATGCGGCCGACGATCCGACCATCAATCCGGTCGCGAGCAAACGGCTGAAGGAGATGCTGGCCTTCACCGAGCTCGCCGACCACTGGTTCATGCAGATGCTGAAGGTGCCGCGGCCGCAGCTGGTCGCCCTGATGCGGCTTGGCGAGAAGATCGCCAACCTGCTGCCGCTGGGCAAGGCCAAATAGCGCGAGGGAGGGTGCGATGACGTCGGCTCGATTATCAGGCTCCAGCGCATCTCTTCCCATTCACACCAAACTGCTCGACGACCGCCGCTTCCGTGCGCTCCTGTCGGACGAGGACTGGGGCCGCCTGCCGCTCGCGACCTGGCGGCGCTTTTCCAAACGCGTCGCCGACGGCGACAGTGTCGCGTATGTCGGCGTTGTCGACGAGGTCGCCTTCAGCGACGCCGGCTGGTGGTTGGCGCAACTCGTACGCCTGATCGGCGGGCCGTTGCCGACCGGCCGCGACACCGGCGTGCCGATGATCGTCACGGTCACCGAGGACGCCGCAAGCGGCGGCCAGACCTGGACGCGGATCTGCGCGCGCAAGCGCGGCTTTCCGCAGGTGATCCATTCCGCAAAACGCTTCGCCGGCCCGACCGGGCTCGAGGAATATGTCGGCTTCGGCGTCTCGATGGCGCTGCGCATCGCGGTCGTGGACCAGGTGCTGATCTTCCGCAGCGCTGCTTACGGCCTCCAGCTCGGACGCCTGTGGATCCCGTTGCCGCGATGGCTCGCGCCGGGCGACCTCACGGTGACGCACAGCGATCTCGGCGAGGGCGCCTTCCGCTTCACCCTTGATGTCACCCACCCGCGTTACGGCGCGCTGATCCACCAGTCCGCCACGTTCAGGGAGGCCGTATCATGACGCCGCTGTTGTGGATCCTCATCGCCGTCCAGATCGTGATGGGCGTGTTCGACACCTTCTATCACCACGAATTCACCCAGCGCCTGGCCTGGCGGGTGTCGCAGCGCTTCGAGCTGAAGCTGCACGGCGTCCGCAACGTGCTCTATGCGCTGCTGTTCCTCGTGCTCGGCTGGCTCGAGGTTCATGGCGTGCTGGCGCTCTTGATCGTGGCGGTGCTTGTTGCCGAGGTCGTCATCACGCTGATGGATTTCGTCGAGGAGGATCTGAGCCGGAAATTGCCGCCGAGCGAGCGGATCAATCACACGCTCCTGGCGATCAACTACGGTGCCATCCTGGTGCTGCTGCTGCCGGTGCTGGTCGATTGGGCGATGCAGCCGTTCGGCGTGACCGTCGTGTATCAGGGCCTGCTCAGCATCGCCGCGACCGCCTGCGCGGTCGGCGCGGCGCTCTGCGGCGGCAGGGATTTTGCGGCGGTGCGCCGGCTCGGCCGCATGACGTGCGTGCCGGCGGCCGGGCTCGTCGAGAAACTTCCGGGCCGCAGGACCGTGCTGATATCAGGTGCCACCGGCTTCATCGGCAGCCGCCTCGCGGCGAGCCTCAGCGGGGCAGGGCATCACGTCATCGCGCTCATTCGCAACCCGGCGAAGGCCGAGCTGCTGCCGCCGCCGGTGACGCTGATCACCAGCCTCGATCAGCTCGCCTCGGACATGCGTATCGACGCCATCGTCAATCTCGCCGGCGAGCCGATCGGCAACGGCCTGTGGACCGAGGCCAAGCGCGCCGAGATGCTGAAGTCCCGCATCGACATGACGGGCGAGGTCGTCAAGCTGATCGCGCGGCTCGACCACAAGCCCGACGTGCTCGTCAGCGGCTCCGCGATCGGTTGGTACGGCCTGTGGGCCGACCAGGTGCTGACCGAGTCGGCGAAATCGCATGCCTGCTTCAGCCATGAGCTGTGCGCGGCCTGGGAGCAGGCGGCGCGGCCCGCGGAAGAGCTCGGCGTGCGCGTGGTCTATTTGCGCATCGGCCTCGTGCTCGGCACCGAGGGCGGCTTCATCACGCGCATGCTGACGCCGTTCGAATTCGGCCTCGGCGGGCCGCTCGGCACCGGGCGGCAGTGGATGTCCTGGATCGAGCGCGACGATCTCATTCGGCTGATCGCCTATGTGATGGCGACCCCCGATCTCGCAGGTCCCGTCAACGCCACCGCGCCGATCCCGGTCACCAATGCAAAGTTCACCGAGGAGCTCGGCCGCCGCCTGCATCGGCCCGCAATGTTCCGCATTCCCGGTGGCCTCTTGCGCCGGATCGGTGGCGGCTTTGCCGACGAGCTGCTGCTCGGCGGCCAGCGGGTGCTGCCCAACAAGGCGCTCAGCCGCGGCTTCGTGTTTCGGCACGAGACGCTGCGCAGCGCGTTCGAAGCGATCTTGTGAGCTAGGGTCATGTCAGGCGGCGACGCTCTTGAACGTCGCCGCCACCGCACGCAGCGCCGCCAGCTTGGCGGGGTCGCTGACCTTCGAATGCAGCATGACCTTCGAGCTGCCGAGTTTCGGCAGCCTGTGTGCGGGGCCGATGTCGATGAGGCCGGGTGGCGCGATCCGCCGCGCCAGCGGCGCGATCGCAAGTCCGGCAAGTGCGGCCGCGACCACCGCCGTGACGCCGCCGCCGACAAAGCGCTCGCGCCAGGCGAGGCCGGCCTTGTCGAGCGCACGCACGGCGACGGCGCGGACGCCGCAGGGCGGGGCGAGCGTTGCGAGTGGCAGCGGCTCGCCCTTGGGCAGGGCGAAGCGGCGTGACGCGAACCAGCCGAATTCATCCTCGGCCAATTTCTCGCCGCCGCGGCGGCTGCCTTCCTGGCGAACGATCACCGCATCCAACTCGCCCGCGTCATAAGCGTCCTGCATCTCGCGCGAGAAGCCGATGGTGACGGCGAGCGTGAGATTCGCAGACATCGCGTGCAGCCGTTCGAGCAGCGGCACCAGTTCAGGGCCCGCGGCGTGGTCGGAGATGCCGAGCGAAAGCGACTGCGCGGCGGACGCCTCGCCGGACAGCGCGTGGTCATGCGCTTCGATCAGCGCGCGGGCGCGTTCGAGAAATGCTGCGCCGTCGGCGGTGAGCCGGACCGCGCGTGGCGAGCGCTCGACGAGCCGCTTCCCCAGCAACGTCTCCAGCCGTTGCAGCTTGAGGCTGACGGCCGCCTGCGTCGTGCCGAGCGCTTCGGCGGCGCGGGTAAAGCTCTGGAGGTCGGCGACCAGCAGGAAGGCCTTGATGGTGGCGATGTCGAGGGTGGCTGTCATTATGAATGGTTATCACTGGTATCAACAGAGATAAGATACCAAAATGACGAGGGGAGGTCTAGCTTCTCATCACCGCCGCGCAACGCCAGTGCGGCATCTTGAGGAGAACGACCATGCCCCTGATCACCGTGTCCTACACCACCTCCCGCCAGTCACCCTCGCTGAAGGCCGACATCGCGAATGCCGTGTCCGAGCTCACCGCAAAAATCCTGCACAAGGATCCCAAGGTCACCGCCATCATCGTGAAATCGGTCGATGCCGGCGACTGGTTCGCCGGCGGCAAATCGCTCGCCGAGCAGAAGCTCGCAAGCTACTGGATCGACATCCACGTCAGCGAAGGCACCAACACCAAGGACGAGAAGGCGGCCTATCTCGCCGCGATGTTCAAGCGCATGGCCGAGATCCTGGGCCCGCTGCACCCCGAGACGTACCTGCATGTCGACGAGGTCAAGGGCGACGCCTACGGTTTTGGCGGCCTGACCCAGGAGCGCCGCTACATCGCCGGCAAGCTCGAGGTTGCGCTGAAGGCGGCATGATGTTGCAGGCCGCGGGTGAACAATCCCACCCGCGGCGGCGATTTTGATCAGCGCGTCAATTGTCTTGCCCATTGTTTGCCTGCTCACCGGGATTCCGGCTGCCATTGCAATTTGGCTGAGCGAGAAGTTTCACATACGGTCGCTTTATTAGGCTTGCGTCGGCAGTGCGATCGGTGCCGCGAGTCAAACCGTGCTCTTCCGGTCGCTCACTCTTTTCAGCTTGCTGTTTGTCGTGGCTGGGTGTCTTGCCGGGCTTGACTATTGGTATGTCGCGGGACGCCACGCGGGCAGCGATCGTCCTGCAAGCTAGCAGTTGAGTGCTCGTGATCCCGTCCCTGCCGCCGTCCTTACCAAGTATAGCGCACGCTACCCTTACCGGCGTAGGAGCTGGTGACGTTGGAGAACTCGCCTTCAAACGTCGCCGCTGCCGACCAGCCATTTAGCCATTTCATCTCGATCGAGGCTGTGGTCAGGGCTGAATCGGAAGCTTGCGCCGCGCCATTGACGACGAAACTCGTGCCGGGCAACGACTGGAACGTCGCTGCGATCGAGCGATCCGGGTTGAAATCATGCGCCCAGGCCAGGCGGCTGCGAACAGTCAGTATGCCATTCGCGGCAGCGAACGACTTGTCGGTGCGAAGGCCGAGTTCGCTGCGCAGGTCGGTGACGCTCTTCGCAGCGTAGGCCAGCGCAAAGTTCTGCGTGCCCGTCACCACGCTCTCGGCGTAGGCCGGCAGGTCGAAGGTCGTAAACTGGCCGGCCGCGTAGGGTGTGATTCCGACGCCGCCCACCCATGGCGCAACGAAGCGATGACCGCCTTCGAGGCGTCCGGAATAGGCGTTCGCGTCGAATGCCGCGCGAAGATGATCGATTCCTGCTACCGTCACGCTGCGGTCGGTGGAGATGCTCTGCCAGCCGTAGGCGAGGGCAGCGGTGATGTAGGCGCTGCCCGCGGTATGGCGGACGTAAGCGCCGGCCTGGAAGAGGTCGGATCGGCCGCTGCCGAGATTGTTCACGCTGAAGCTCGTCCCGCCGCCGGCCAATGCGAAGCCCGCCAGCGTGTTCGGCGAAAACAGATAGTCCGCACCGACCGCCGTTCCAAAGATGCGGCTGGTGGTGTCGTTCGAGCCGACGACCGCATTGCCGGTCGTCGATTGCGAGCCGCCATAACCCGCGGCCCACACGGTCCAGCGCTGCACGAAGGTCGTCGTCGGCGCCTTGGTGAGCATCGCGAAGGCATCAGTCTTCCTGCGCGCGGCATACGCGCTCGCCTGGTCGCTCTCTGCCGCGTAGCCCGTCGGCAAGCTTGCGCCGTTGATGCCATTGCCTCGTCCCGCGGGGGGATCGGTGAGCAGGCCCATGAACTGACTCATGGCGGTGAACGTGCTCTGCTGCGATCCGGTCGCGCTCTCGCCTGATGCTTGCGTCAGGCCTGCGGCCGTCAATCCAGCAAATGTCAGGGGAATGCTGCCACCGCTATTGAAGTAATTTGAGATCGCGTTGCCGACCGCTTGCTGGTTGCCGTTGTTCCCCGGCGCAGCAAGAGCGAGCGAGAGGGTCAGGAACGCATCGTTGGCATCATAGCTCAAAGCCGCCTTGAAGGTAGACGGCAGGTTGGTGTTGACGGAACCGAAACTGCCGGTGACGCCGCCGCTTGCGGTCAGAATGGTGTACTTCTTGAAGACATAGCCGCCATTGGCGAGGTTGGCGTCGACGGTTGCGCCGCCAAGCTGGGCCGAGCCGGTTATCGTCGCAAAAGAGGCCGTCGAGGGATTGAGATAGACGGCGTAGCGCGCACCGGACGCGAAGGCCAGATTGCCGGCAACCGTCATCGAGGTGCCGGGAACGTTGATGGTGCCGGGCGCGAAAGTGCCGCCCGAATTGACCGTCGTGTCGCCGACCGATCCGGTGCCGGTCAGCAGACCTCCCGCATTGACCGTCGAATCGGATACCGAGCCCGTCACGTTGAGTGTGCCGCCGTTGACCGTCACGTTGCTGCTGGTGATGGCGCCAGTCACGCTCAGCGTGCCGCCACTGATCGTCGTCGCGCCAGTGTAGGTGTTGGTGGCGCTCAGGATCGTCGTTCCGTTCTCCACCTCAACGCTACCTGCGCCTGTGATCGTGGGCGCGAATGCGTAGCTGTTCGATGTGTGATTGAAGACGACCGATCCGGTGCCTGCGCCGAACGTAACGGTGGGCACATTTAGTGTGCCCGGCGCGGCGGCCGCTGTGCCGGGATCTCCGCCGATGACGATCTTCGACAAGGAGCCCGTCTGGCCGGCTACCGAAGCTGATGTTGCGGTGACCTGGCCTCCATTCCGCAATGTCAGTGTTCCGTCGCCCTGATTGCCGACCAGAAGTGCACCGCTAATGCTCCAGGCAGAAGATGCTCCCGTCACCAGAACGTCGCCAGTCGTGTGTCCACCGACGCCATTCACGCCGAGCATTGCGCCGCCCGATTGTACGAACCCTCCATTTTCGATCGTTAATTTGCCGTGCCCCAAGGCGCCGATTTGCATCGCGCCTGTAACCGTCCACGAAGACCCCGCACCTGAAACCAGCGCCGTCGCTGTCCCCATCGGCTGAATTGCGCTAGCGGCGACCACGAAATCAGCGGTGCCATTCGTGGTGACAGTCCCGCCGTTGCGGATGATGAGGTTAGCAGTGCTATTGATGCCTCCGAGTCTCATGTCAAAGCTGCTCGTGAAACTTGAACCCGGTCCGTCCACGATCAGATTGACGGTTGCACCCGCTGTGCCGATGACGTTGGCGACGTTGTTGGAGCTGACTGCAGCTCCATTCTCGATGGAGAGTGTGCCGTTGCGAAAGTCGGTGATGCCGTTGATCGACCAGGTTGTGCCGGCGCCAGTGGCGGTGATCAGTCCCTGACTTGTCGACGATCCCATGGTTGCTGCGGCTGAGTTCGCGGTGCCATTGATGACCGCCGGGTTGGGCGTCGTCGTGTCCACCGTGACGAGAGTCACCGCACTGGGGACCCCCGCGGTCCAGTTCGTCGCATCGAACCAATCTGTAGAGGTTGCCCCAGTCCAGGTCGACTGCGCCATTGCAGCTGACGACATCACGGTCGCGAGAGCGGCACTCGCGATCCAGACCAAGCGATGTCGAGCGATAGGCGATGAACTCTGCCGGGCGGACGTGATGATATTGGTTCGACCAGCGCGTACAGAAGAGCGGAAGCCGATGGGGCTCCCCGAAAAACCTGTCACCGATTATTCCCAACATGGCCGCCGGGTACGACCGACCATGCCCTTACCTGTCTTTGCAGCGGGAATTATATGAGGAGTGGCGCGAGCGGTACAACACTGGCGAGCTCGCGGCGCGCCGTGCTGCCACAATTCGCACCGCTATTTCGGGCACTGTAGCTCCCGGAACACACAGGCGCATCCCCTCGCGCGCGATCGCGCTGCACGGCCGCGAGGACAAAGCCTAGCTCGCCGCTTCCGGCACCAGCGCCTTCGTCGGCCCGAACAGCTCTTCGAACGCTTGCCGAAGCGCGACGTCGACATCGGCCATCGTCACGAGCTGGCCGAGATCGACCAGCGAGGTGACGCCGTAGCGCGCGTCAGTGACGCCGCAGGGGACGATGCCGGCGAAATGCGCAAGCTCCGGCTCGACATTGATGGCGATGCCGTGGAACGAGACCCAGCGCTTCAGCCGGACGCCGATCGCCGCGATCTTGTCTTCGTGCTCGGACCCCTTGTCGGGGCGCTTCACCCAGACGCCGACCCGGTCCTCGCGCCGCTCGCCGCGGACGTTGAAGGCGGCGAGTGTGCGCAGGATCAATTCCTCCAGGCTCGCGACATAGGCCCGCACGTCCGGCCGGCGCTGCTTGAGGTCGAGCATGATGTAGGCCACCCGCTGGCCGGGCCCGTGATAGGTCAGCTGCCCACCGCGCCCGGTAGCAAAGACCGGGAATCGGGAATCGAGCAGGTCGGATTCCTTGCCCGAGGTGCCGGAGGTGTAGAGCGGGGGGTGTTCGAGCAGCCAGACCAGCTCCGGAGCCTCGCCCGCCGCGATTGCGGCGACCCGCGCCTCCATGGCGGCGACGGCCTCCGGATAGGGCACCGGCGCGTCCGAGATCCGCCACTCCACGGGCGTGCCCGCGGAAGCGGAAAACGACGTCAAATCGAGGTCTTGACGCTGATCTTGGCGGGGGTTGTGAGGCGAATTAACCATTGGCTAACCATAACGTGGTGATGATTGCAGGCGCAAATGCCAGTCTCAAGTTGCGGCGGTCCTGACAGTGCCCACTCTCGATAAAGTCACCGTGGATCTCATGGTCGTCCTCGGGACGACCACCATGCCGATCCATCAGGTATTACGTCTTTCCCGCGGCGCCATCATCGAGCTCGACGCAACCGAGGCCGACGAGGTCAAGGTTTTGGCCAACAACCTGCCGGTCGCCTCCGGCGTCGTGCTGGTCGACCGCAACCGGATCGCGGTCGAGGTCAAGCAGATGCTGCCGCGCACGCCGGGCACGCGGTAGCGGCTGGGCACGCGGTAGCGGCCGGGACAGGCGGTCGCGGGCACCCGATAGGGCCGGACCGGGGCAGGGCGGAACTTTCTTCCCAAGCTTGTGGAATTCGGGGCCTTTGCAGGCTTGTACCCCTCTGATGGATTTGTTAGATCGGCGCCGTTGATCCGGCAGGCCTCAAGCCTTAAGCCGGCATCCCCAAAGCGCTCGTGGCGGAACTGGTAGACGCGCTGCCTTGAGGTGGCAGTGAGTAAAATCGTGGGGGTTCGAGTCCCTCCGAGCGCACCATAAGCCCACATTCCTATTGAAATGATTAGGCTTTTTTCCGGGTGCCACCCCGGGAATGTTCCTCCGTTCCCGTGCGGCGTTCGCAGGTTGTTCGCTTCGGGTGCCCGTAGGACGTCGTCGAGTGATCGGCTCTGATCGAACGCGACGATCTTTTCCATGCCGCTGACGCCGAACTTCTCTCGATTCGCCTGAGCGATGTAATGCGCGGGCATTTTCGGATCGTTGGAGTGTCGGTCGAGCCGACGTCGAACCGTCGCGTCATATCGGGAAGCGGCGAGTGCAGAAACGCCTGAGCGCGGTTGCACTTGAGTTCTCTAACTAGATCCAGCTGCCTACCGCGTTGGTACGCAGTGCGCTGAGTGGTAGCGCGCTAACGCCGCCGAGTAGGCTTCTGGGAGAGAAAGAGCGCGACATAGGCCAGAAGGTCTTCCATGAACTGCTTGGCCAAGCGCGATAGCGGGCGGTGTTGCGAGTGCACGACACGGTAGCCAATGTCGATGCTCGGCTTGAATGGGCGGATCGCGACTCCACGTCCCAAAAAGTCGCGGGCGCTGAAAGGGTCGACGATTGTCACGCCCGCGCCAGCCAGAACCAGCGAGCACGCGCTTGTAGATAGAGAAGCTACAATCATCCGCCGATATTGAATCGATCTAAGCGCTGTTTCGACGCCATGTCGAAGATCGCTGCCCGATCCAAGCATGATGATAGATTCGTTGACCAGATCCGAGGCTCGAATTGCCGTACACTTTGTGAGCCTATGACCGTTCGGTAATACGACAACAGCCGATGCCGTGATGCTGGAAAAGCTTACGGAGGATCGCTCCGCCGATGCCATACACACACCGATGTCATAGCGGCCGCCGGCGACCCGCTCTACGACCGAGTGTGAGGGGATCCCGTCGAGCTGAATGTCGACGTCCGGACGGTTTCGGCAGAAGTCAGCAATAAAGTGGGGCAGGAAATGGATCGCCATTGCAGGCATAGCGGCAATGCGGAGCGATCCGGAACGCTTATTTCGCAGATTGTCGGCATGGGCCGTTAAACGGTCCAGCCCGAGGAATGTGCGCTCGACTTCGGCCAATAGATCGATCGCTTCAGCAGTTGGAACGACTTGATTTCCCCGACGATGGAAGAGCGTTAGGTCAAGCACGTATTCAAGATCGCGGATCAAACGGCTCACGGCCGGTTGAGTGATGTGCAGCGTTTCGGCCGCGGCGGTCATCGCGCCGGTCAGCATCACCGCTCGGAAAGCTTCAACCTGCCGACTGTTAATCCTCACGAGCGCTCCACCATAACATTTTTGTATTTACGACAGGTACTTGTGAATTTGAAGCCTACGAAACACCTTGGTAGGCAGTCACATACTGCCCGATCGAGCACGGGTGGTCCATCGAGTCCAATCCGGCCGAACGCAAATCTGTCGGACAACCTTGAGGGGGAAAAATGAAGCTGTTGCACACGCCACGACCGGAGAGCCACGTGGCGGCCCATGCGTCTTCCAGCAGAATAACCGCGTTGCAATCTTTCTTTGCAGCTGTCGGCTTCGGTCTATTGGGGATCACGGCAGCATCGGCTCATGTCACCCTCGAGCCGCAGCAAGCGATCGTCGGATCAGCCTACAGAGCTGTTGTAATAGTCCCCCACGGCTGCGCTGGCTCTCCGACGCTTAAGCTCCGGGTCCAAATCCCGAACGGAGTCATCGCTGTCAAGCCGCAGCCAAAAGCCGGTTGGACACTTGAAACTGTGAACGGCAAGTACGGTCAAACCTTTGACTATTTCGGAACGCCGATCAGCGAAGGTGTGAAGGAAATTGCCTGGAGCGGAAGACTGCTCGACGAAAACTACGATGAATTCATCTTCCGCGCCTATCTCACGTCGGACCTGCAACCCGGTACCAAGCTCTATGTACGAGTCGTCCAGGAGTGCGAGAAGGGCATCTCTCGCTGGATTGAAGTGCCGACGAACGATACGTCAAGCGACGAGTTCAAGTTCCCCGCTCCAGCCGTACAACTCATTCCAAGAAGTAGCGTTCCGGCAGTGCAGCATCCGTCGCCCGGAGCTTGGTGATGGCCTTTGTCGCATGGTTCTCGCGCCTGCTCGTCGTGTTGCTCCTGACAGTCACAGGCGCGGGCCAGGCATTGGCGCATGCTGCGCTTGTTTCCACCTCTCCGAGGGACGGAGCGATCGTTGCCGGGCAGCCGTCGGAGCTGACCTTGGCTTTCACCGAACCGGTTTCTCCGATTACGCTGAAACTGATCGGCCCGGATGGTTCGGCGTCGATACTTGAACGCTCTGCTCTGCGCGATAAGACTCTCGTTGTCACACCTCCAACTGGCCTCCGCGACGGAACGCATGTTTTGAGTTGGCGTGTCATTTCGGAGGACGGCCATCCGGTCAGCGGTTCAGTTCTATTCTCGATTGGGGCGCCGACGGCTACGCCGTTGACTAATGAGGCCAAGGCTGATGGACCCGTCGTAACCGCGATCTGGTTCGCTAAAGTGGCGCTCTATCTAGGACTCTTCTTCGGTGTCGGTGCATTGGCCTATAATTTCGGGGTGTCGCCACTACCGTCCGCCGCGGAGCGTATAGCTGGTTGGTTGATGGTCGTCGGCTTACTGGCAGCGATCTCCTCTCTCGGCCTTCAGGGACTAGACGTACTAGGAGTGCCGCTGGGCGAGATCGGTAAGTTCGCGCCGTGGACTGCAGGCCTCCACACCTCATTCGGTCTAACAGCAATCATAGCCGCGGCAACCTTCATGGTCGGCTTGGCGTCCCTACTCGTCCGTCATAAGGGTCTCGGTAACGTGCTGGCTTCTCTGGCCGTCCTTGGCGTCGGCGCCGCCCTCGCAGCGAGCGGCCACGCGAGCGCAGCTTCACCGCAATGGCTGACCCGCTCTGCCGTTTTCGTCCACGCTATCGCGATTGCCTTCTGGACCGGTGCCCTTATTCCTCTGGCCGTAGTGTTATCCCGACGCGACCCCGGTTCGGTTGATGCCCTGCGGCGGTTCTCGCGCGCTATACCCTTTTTCGTAGCTCTTCTTGTTATCGCTGGCGGTCTGCTCGCAATTATTCAGGTAGAGACACCAACTGCTCTGTGGACGACCAGTTACGGGCGCGTTCTTCTCATCAAGCTCGCAATGCTGGCGGGGCTTTTTGGCCTGGCCATCGTAAACCGTTACCGTTTCACGCCTCTAGCAGAAGCTGGACATTTCCAAGCCACAGGATCGCTAACCAGGTCGATCAAGATTGAGGTTGTACTTGTTTTGGCAATCTTGGCGGTGGCAGCTGTCTGGCGCTTCACTGTTCCGCCGCGAGCGTTAACCGCAGCCAAGGTGGCGCCTGCGCATATCCACATTCATTCGCAGAAAGCCATGGTCGACGTATCGATCATGCCTGGACGAGTCGGCCCGGTCACGGCCTCGATCGACACTATGACCGGTGAAGGCGACGTCCTGAAGGCTAAAGAGGTCCGCCTTATGGCAGCGAACCCGGCAGCCAGTATTGAGCCGATTGAGCGCCAAGCCTCTCAGCAGCCTGACGGTACTTGGCTGGTAACGGATCTAACGCTGCCAACGGGCGGACGATGGAAAATAGACGTCGAAATTCTGATCGGCGATTTTGAAAGCACCCGAGTGTCGGGAATGGTGGAGGTGCGGCAATGATTTCATTCGGACACTCAACTGTTGAAATTGAAAACGAGATGAGCCGGCTTAAGTCGCCACGCAGGGTTGGACTCGTCTAATGTGGCTTATCGAATTCGCCGTCGTTCTCTGCTGCATCTTTGTTGGCGCAAGATTAAGCGGAATTGGGATCGGATTGGCCGGCGGCTTCGGCTTGCTGATCCTTGTCTTCTGTTTCGGGTTGCAGCCGACGTCTCCACCGATCGACGTTATGCTGATCATCCTGGCTGTCATCACGATGGTTTCGACGATGCATGCGGCGGGTGGATTGGACTACCTTGTTGATCTGGCCGAAAAGATTCTTCGCAAAAATCCGGCAAGAATTACCCTAATAGCTCCCGTGGTTACCTATTGCCTCTCGTTGTTCTGCGGCACGGCTTACGTCGCGTTTGCCTTGTACCCCGTCATCGTGGAAGTCGCGTACGACGCAAGAGTCAGGCCCGAGCGCCCTCTGTCCATAGCTACGGTAGCGGCGTCGCAGGGAGTCACGGCAAGCCCCATGAGCGCGGCAACTGCCGTCTTGATCGCGCTGGTCAGTCCAGAAGGAATCACCATCGGCCAGATTCTGCTGGTCTGTGTCCCGGCCGGGCTGCTCGGCGTGCTAGTTGGGGCATTGTCGGTCTACCGACGCGGGTTTGAGCTCGACAAGGATCCAGAGTTTCAACGAAGGCTGGCAGCTGGAGAGATAGCACCGCCGAGAGAGACGAGGGCCCGCACAGTAGCTTACGAAGCCAAGCTCTCGGTTGTCTTCTTTGCGGTCGCGGTTGTGAGCATCGTCACTTTCGGATCGATGCCGATGTTTCTGCCGTCGTGGGCTGTCAAAGACGAGATTGTCAGGCTCTCGATGCCTAACGCGCTAGAAATGATCATGCTGAGCTTTGCATTCCTCACGACAATCCTGCTGAGGATCAAGACGGAGAAGATCGTCAATAGCTCGATCTTTAGAACCGGCCTGGTGGCGGTGGTAGCAATCTTCGGCATTGCATGGATGGTCGATACCTTTTTCAGCGCGAACCGAGCCTTGCTAGTCGATACGCTCGGACAACTCGTCAGATCTTATCCCCATCTATTCGGCTTGGCGCTGATGGCGATGGCAGCTCTGGTCCTAAGCCAGGGAGCGGCGATCCGGGCCCTCGGTCCGTTGGGACTAACGCTGGGTATCAGCGCAGGTCACATGGTGGGGTTCTTTCATGCTGCATCAGCCGTCAACATTATTCCAGCCACTGGAGCGGTGATCGGCTCGGTATCGATCGACCGGACAGGCACGACGAAAATTGGAAAATTCATCTTTAACCACAGCTTTCTAGTGCCGGGGCTGGTCTCGACAGTCTCGTCAGTTCTCGTGGCTTACGCGATTGCGTCCGTCCTCCTGGGAGGGACACCAAAGGGATGACGAAGGTCAGCGGAGAAGCTCCGCACCGTCGTCTCTGCGCCAACTAGGGTCGAAAGACCCGTCATGCTGAACGCGCAAGTGCGCGTCATCGTGCCAGACCGCCTAACCTCAGTAATTCATCCTTGTCGTACAGGAGACTCTAAATATGAGAGAGCGTGTCAAGCTGCCGCCGTCAAAGGTCGTGGTGGACTATCTCATACGTCCCAGGCTCGATGCTGGTAGCAACGCTTCCTTCGAACCGATAATGGATCTAAATCGCGCACATGTGGTGATGTTGGCGGCGCGAAGGATTATCAAGCAAGAGACCGCAAGAACGCTGATCCGCGTTCTTGAAGATGTCCGTGGTGCCGGTCCGGCCGAGGTCACATGGGATCCAGCGCTCGAAGAGGCTTATTATAACCTCGAGGCGCATATTATCAAAAAAGTTGGACCCGCGATCGGCGGGCAGATGCATACCGGAAGAAGCCGTAACGATCTAGGGGCAGCCTTGACGCGCATGTCCGCGCGCAGCCAGTTGCTTTCGCTTGCGACGCTTCTGCATTCGTTGCGTGAGGAATTGCTCCTCTTGGCCGAGGCTCACGCCAGTACGATTGTGACCGGCTATACTCATATGCAGCCAGCGCAACCTACTACCTTGGGCCACTACTTTCACGCGGTCGCTCACGCCTTGGAAAGGGACGAACTTCGGTTGCAGCAAAGTTATGAGGTAGTGAACCGTTGCCCATTAGGAGCTTGCGCATTCAATACGACGGGCTTTCCGATCGACCGACAGATGCTTGCGGAACTCACAGGATTTTCGGACCTGGTGGAAAACTCGATTGATGCGGTGGCGAGCCGAGACTACGTTCCGCAAATTCTGGCGGCATTAGCGATACTGGCCGTCAACCTGAGCAGGCTGGCACAAGACTTATACACGTGGGGGACGGATGAGTTTGGTTGGCTCGAAATCGGTGACGACGTCGCTACGACATCGAGTATCATGCCTCAAAAGAAGAACCCGATAACGCTCGAGCATATTCGAAGTAAATCATCTCATCTCATCGGCGCCACCACCGCGTCACTTGCTGCGCAGAAAGGTGTTCCGTATGGCCATTTGCGCGACATTTCTCTCGAATCGGTACATCCATTGCGCGAGGGTCTCAAAGAAGCTGAGGCGGTCCTATGTCTGACGACGGCGACGCTTCGCTCTTTGAAGATCAAGGGCGATGTCGCGGATAAGCGGGCGGCTGAGAACTTCTCCACTGTGACCGAGTTGGCCGATGTGATGGTTCGAGAGACTGAAATCTCTTTCCGGGAGGCCCATATAGTCGTCGGCTCCGCTGTGAGCGAGTTGTACGCTCAGGGAGCAAACTCTACAGATCTCACGATTCAACTACTGGACCGGATTGCCGAGGAGCGCCTTGGGCATCCGTCGGGCCTGTCCGAAAACTCTCTCCGGCAGGCGTTGTCGCCCGCAGCCAACGTGGCCATCCGGCGTGTGAGTGGTGGACCCGCGCCGTCCGAGGTTCTTCGTAGCATCGAGGCCAGCAAGGAGCGCTTCACGACCCAGCAGACGTGGTGGTACGAGCAGAAGGCGAGACTTGAGACGGCGCAGCGACGCCTGGATGCGGCTGCGGCCAGCCTTGCCGCAACGTGAGGGGGCTAGGCCGGTGGGCGGATCCGGCGGAGCGATGCAAGCCAGAGGTCGTCCTCCCTGCAGACTCGCACGGGTGGCCTTGGGGACGATTTCAAAACGGCATCTCTTCAAAGGTGCTTTTGGGTTTGAAATGCACCTTATGCTGGAAAGGATCGTGATAACCCATTGAAATCGCATCAAATGCGACCGCCCTCCGAGCGCACCATCCCAAAAAGAACGTCCTTATAGATCAAATCGTTGGATGATTTTAGGGTCTTACCTTTGAGTGGGTAAGACCTTGGGATGTTCGTCCTTCGAGCTTGCTCATTGCTCGTGCCGCTAGAGGTTTGCGGTCGGCGGGGGTGTAGATCTCGGCTTCCTTGATATCGATCCAGCCGAAGATGGCATCAGCTCGCGGGCCGTGGCGCCGTTGGCAGCTGCCCGAGTCGCCGCCGCCCCCACCGGATACCCCGTAACCTCATCTAGCTCCTTGCGGTTCTCGCGTCGGTTGAGTAGGACTACGCGGGGCTGTGGAATGAATAATCGCACGCATTTGTTGTGTGCGAGCACGATGGCCGTGCTCGCGATATATTTTATGGTTTGGCCGATCTGGCGGGCTCAGTTCCCGATCGAGATCTGGTTTACTGAGTCGTGGAACGCCTTTCACCAGGACGCCGCAATATCTGGCCTGCCTCTTTATCCTGGCGCTGACCAGCTCGTCGTCAACAACTACCCGCCGCTTTCATTCTTTGCCGTGGGCTGGCTAGGCCATCTGTTCGGAGACAGCCTGTTTGTCGGTCGCCTCCTCTCGCTCGTTGGTGTGTTTACAATCGCCGTCGAGATTGCGTTGGCTGTGAGGATATTGGCGGGGTCCCTCCTCGCCGGGGCGGTGGGCGCACTGTGGTTCGTCGCCATCATGGCGCACAATGCGACCTTCTACGTTGGCACAAACGATCCGCAGATTGCAGGACAAGCGATCATGGGTGCGGGCTTGGTCTGGTTCTTATCCCGGGACAAGGCCGGCGGCTCGCCGCTCGCGCCGCTCTTGCTCATGGTTCTGGCCGGCTTCTGGAAGCACAACATCATCGCAATACCGGCGACGGCCATTCTGTGGCTCTGCCTGCATGACTGGCGATTAGCCGCGCGCCCGGTGCTGCTCAGCGTCGTGGCCGCTGCCGCAGGGCTCGCCCTGTGCGCGGCGACGTTCGGCCCCGCGTTCTTCGCTAACCTCCTCACTGCCCGGGCCTACTCGGTGGCGCATCTGCTGAGCCAACTGGGACATCTGCAATGGCTGGCGCTCGCTGCCGTCCTTTGGGGTTTGTGGGCGTGGTTCGATCGCCGGAGCGATGCGGCGCGCTTCACGGCGCTGCATGCGTCTGTTGGATTGGTTGCCTGTCTCGCGCAGTGGTTCGGCGAGGGCGTCTTCGGTAACGCTGAGTTCGACCTGACGATTGCGCTCGCGATCGGTACCGGCGCGGCTTTGGCGCGGATCGCGGCCTCGCCGGTGGCTCGGTGGATCGGCCTAAACCGTTCGAGGGTTATGGTGGTCGTTGCACTCTCGCTGCGTCTGGTTCTATCCGGCCGGCAGGAAAGCGCTCAGGTGTTGTTCAATCCGGAGTTCCGCACCCGCTACGCGGTGGCGGCGGACGCCACGGCTGCCGCGGCGGTGAGCATTTCCAAAATTCCGGGGCCGGTCTACTGCAAGCAGAACAACCTCATCTGTCGCGCCGCAGGCAAGGCGTTCGTCGTCGATGATTTCAAGACGGATCAGCTCCTGGCGACGGGGAGGGCTACCGACGCCGATATCTCAGCCATGTTCCAGAGTCGTGGAATTACGGTGGTCGAAGGCTCGGCTCTCCTGTACGCGGCAGCGCCGCTCGAGCAAATTGTTTCGCCTTCGCCATAACGATGGCTGTCGGACGCGCATTGCAGCCGATGATCTCGCCGTGGAGATGCCGTCGCGCCCTTGCGGGCCTGCTGTTCGACCGCGGAAGAACTGGCGGAGTTCTGGCGGGAGTAGGGTGATGACCCGCCCCCTTCAGCCATATTCCTCGCCGATCCCGTATTCCTTGTAGATCTGAAGCGGGTCCGACTCCGGAAACAGGCGGCACTTGGCCTGGGCGAGGTGCAGGCTCACCGCCGCGGGCTCCTTGCCGCTGGAGAGCATCTTGCGGATGTCGTCCATATGCGCGCTTGGCTGGTGCTTCGGCTCGAGCTGCTCCAGCGCGACCAGCGCGGTCGCGAGGGCCTCGGTCAGAACCCAGTCGTCGTGGCCCGTGATTCCCTTCTTCGGCATCGGCAGACCCCACGTGTGGCGGCGATCCCAGTCTATCGCGACTTCCGCCAAATCGCCATTGAGCGTTGCGGACACCCGCGCGCGGAACAGGTCGGCCGTCGTGGCCCGGCTTGCATTATGGCCGCGCGTGGCTAAAAGGCGGCGAGTTGTGGGCGGATAGTATCTTTGTTGAAACGAAGTTGGCGTAGACGGGCCTGCGCGGCATTCAGGCCGGCTGTTCCGGCCTGCGTCCCATATCCCCGAATTCGCAACACGACCCGCTTGCGCGTCTTCTCTGGGCTGGAGCCAGTATGGTCTTTCTAAGCTTCGTCTACCGCTTCGTGACCAACTTCGCGTTCATGGCGATGGTCTATTTCAGCCTCAACTTCCTGGAGAAATATCAAAACCGGGCGATCGTCGCGATCCTGGTGCTGGTCTATACCGGCATGCGCGCGGCCTCGACGCTGCGTGCGTTCTACTTCTTCCAGAAGATCGAGAAGCTGGAAGCCGAGACCAAGCGCCTTCAGGCCCCGATCAACGACGGCTCGGGCGGGACCTCGACGCGCAAGCAGATCGTGGTCGACGTTGCGCGGCTGCGCCGCGACGGCGAGCTCAAGTCCTATATGGACCTGTTCTTCCTGGCGCTGATCGTGCTGCTCTGCGTCGCCAACATCATGCGGCAGTAGAGCTTACTGCGCGCGCTTCTTCAGGCTGGCCACGCGGGTTGGACGCGGCGCGGCGCCCTGGGCAGTGCTCTTGGGAGCAGCGCTCTTGGGGGCAGTGTTCCGGGCGACCGTGCCCTTGGCCTGCGCGGCATGCTTCGGTGCGCCGTGCGCAGCGTGGGCGATTCGGTGTGCCTGCGACTTGGCAGCCTTGCCCTTGGCCACACGGGGCGTCTCGGCCGCCATTGCCAGCCGTGTCGCGGCACGCCGTGACAACGTCGTGGACAGCAAGACCTCGACCGAGCCCTCGGGAATCGCGAACAGATCGCGGTCGGGCACGGGCAGGGTGGCGGCGACATTCGCCTGCGCCATGGTCCGGCGCGGCAGCAGCGGCTGATGCCCGGTCTGCGCATTGAGATCGGCAAGCGATGGCGCCGGAAGCGTCTGGGTCTGCGTGAACACGAAGTTCGGCACGGCCGGCCAGCGCGCGATCGGCACGGTCTCGGTCGGCGGATGCAGCAGCCATTCCACCGGTGTGGTCGGCGTCGCCGGCCGCTCCGCGGTCGCAGGCACCACATGCACGATGCGATAGCCGCGCGCCTTCAGGTCGCGGATGATCTTGGGCAGCGCCGCCACCGTGCGGGCCTGGATGTCGTGCAGCAGCAGGATGCCCTTGCCCTTGGCCTCCAGCCGCTGGATCGCGAGCTGGTAGACGCGATCGGACGACACATGCCGCCAGTCGTCGGCCGGGAAATCGGCGCTCCAGACCTGGATGCCGCGCGAGATCAGGTAATTCTCGACGCCCTCGGCGCGCATCAGGCCGGGGATGCGGAAGAACGGCGCGAGCTTGGACGGATCGGTCATCGCGGCCGACGTCCATTCGATGCCGCCGTTGATCTCGGGCTCGAATTTTTCGATTCCCATCCGGTCGAACGTCAGCGGATGGTTCATGCTGTGCGTGCCGACGGTGTGGCCCGCCGCCACCAGCTTGCGCACCCCTTCCGGGTTCGCCTTGGCCTGGCCGCCGATGATGAAGAAGGTCGCCTTGATGCACTCGTCGGCGAGGATCTGGAGCACCTGGTTGGAATATTTCGGCAGCGGACCGTCGTCGAAGGTCAGGACGACCTCGTGGTCCTTCAGCGGCAGCGTCTCGCGGTACTGCATCGTGCCGATGCGCGGATGCTCGTGCGGATCGACCACGAGGGTGCGGGAGGTCCCGAGCGCATCCGGGTGGCCGGGGCAGTCAGCCGCAAAGGCCGCCGGTGTGCCAACGGTCAGCAAGCCCAAACAGAGGACGATCCACGATCGCGTCCGAACAACAACGCTACTTCCGATCATGAAACCCGTCTGCCCTCATACGCGATTGCCGCCATAGTAGGTCGGAGACATCAGGAAACGGTTCAGGCACCAGAACTTTTCCCATGACGCGCCCGCCTCAATACTTGCATGGCGTATCATGAACAGAGTGTTAATAGGGCCCAAATCACCCCATTTTGCGCTGCCGTGACATTCCGGCATCAGCGCGTGTCGGCATTCTTCTGCGCTGCTCCCGCCGGGACGATGTGAACCACCCGATAGCCGTTCTCCTTCAGATACCGCAGGAAGGCCGGCATGATCGCAGCCGTGCGCGCCTTGGGATCGTGGAAGAGGATGATACCCTTGCCGGCGGCGGCGAGGCGCTCGGTGACCAGCTTCAGTTCCTGCTCCGGCGTTATCTCCTCCCAGTCGCTGGCCCAGAGATCGGCCCCGAACACGACGATGCCGCGCGACTGGAGCAGGTCGAGCTCAGCTTGCGTCGACTCGAAATAGGGGAAGCGGAAGAACGGCGTCGAGGGCGTCGTGGTCGAGGTCCCGTGCAGCGCCATCTCGTCGGCGGCGATGCCGCGGTCGATCTCGGCCGTGGCCTTGTCGAACGGGATCCGCGCCATGAACGGGTGCGACCAGGTGTGGTGGCCGATGGTGTGGCCCTCGCGCGCGATGCGCTTGACCATGTCAGGGTGTTCGGAGGCGTGCTGGCCGATCAGGAAGAAGGTCGCGCGCGCGCATTCCTGCGCCAGTGCCGCCAGCACCTTCGACGTCGTCGGCGGGTACGGGCCGTCGTCGAAGGTCAGCACGACCTCGCGATCGGCAAGCGGCAGCGTCTGCGGAAAGCTCTTCAATCCCACGCGCGGCGTGGCCTTGGCGTCGACGCTCAGGACGCGCGAGGTGCCGAGCGCATCCTTGCGCGGGCACTCGGCGGCTTCGGTCGAGGCGACGCCGGCGAGGGCCGCGAGCACCGCACCCGCCGACATCGATGTCCATTTCAGTCGAAGCATCTTTGCCATTGCGCTCGGAGTTGCCTTGTGGGTATTGCCTGAGCCATCAGCTCATACCACTCGTTCCAACCTGTCAAACGGCGAGGCGCGCCATGGACGAACATATGGACGGTGCCCCATCCGCCGAGGCCTCGGTACTCGACCACGTGCCGATGCGCAATGAAGACGGCGAAATTCGTCACGAATTCGTCGAGGAAATTGCCCGTGCGATCGAGGCCGGCGACAGTGCGGCGCTGCGCGCCTGCGTTGCCGAGCTGCACGAGGCCGATCTCGGCGACCTGATCGGCGCATTGGAGCCCGACGACCGCGTCCGCCTGGTCGAGCTCACCGGCCGCGACTTCGACTTTTCGGCGCTGAACGAAGTCGACGAGAGCGTCCGCGAGGAGATCCTCGATGAGCTGCCACCGGAGACGGTCGCGGAAGGCGTCCGCGAGCTCGAATCCGACGACGCGGTCGAGCTGCTCGAGACCCTCGACGAGGCCGAGCAGGAGGAGATCCTCGAGAAGCTGCCCTTGCGGGAGCGCGTCGCGCTCGAGCGCAGCCTGCTGTATCCGGAAAATTCCGCCGGCCGCCGGATGCAGACCGAGTTCATCGCCGTGCCCCAGGATTTCACCGTGGGGCAGGCGATCGACTACATGCGCGAGACGCCGGATCTGCCCGACCGCTTCTACGAGATCTATGTCGTCGACAAGGACCAGCACTGGCAGGGCGCGGTCTCACTCGACGTCCTGCTCCGCGCCCGCCGCCCGGTGGCGCTTGCCGAGCTGACCGACGAGGATCGCCGCCGCGTCTCCGTCCTGGAGGACCAGGAGGAGGTGGCGCGGATGTTCGGCAAGTACAACCTCGTCGCAGCGCCGGTGCTCGACACCCAGGACCGCCTGGTCGGCGTCATCACCGTGGACGACGTCGTCGACGTCATCGAGGAAGAGGCGGCCGAAGACCTCAAGGCGCTCGGCGGCGTCACCAGCGACGAAGAACTCTCCGACACCGTGTTCACCATTGCGCGCGCCCGGTTCAACTGGCTGCTAGTCAACCTCGCCACCGCCTTCCTGGCGTCCTCCGTGCTCGGCCTGTTCGAGGGCCAGCTGGAGAAAATGGTCGCGCTCGCGGTGCTCGCGCCGATCGTGGCGAGCCAGGGCGGCAATGCCGCGACCCAGACCATGACGGTCGCGGTGCGCGCGCTCGCGACCCGCGAGCTCGGCTCCTCCAATGCCTGGCGCGTGGTGATGCGCGAAGGCCTGGTCGGCCTCGTCAACGGGCTCGCCTTCGCCGTGATCACGGGCATCGCCGCGGTGGCCTGGTTCAAGATCCCGGGCCTCGGCATCGTCATCGGGCTTGCGATCATCTGCAACCTCGTCGCCGGCGCGCTCGGCGGCATCCTGATCCCGATGGCGCTCGAACGTGTCCGGGCCGATCCGGCGGTGGCGTCGGGGACGTTCGTGACGACGGTGACCGATGTGGTCGGGTTCTTCTCCTTCCTGGGGATTGCGACCTTGTGGTTCGGGTTGAGGTAGCTCTCGCCTCCGCTCCGTCATTCCGGGGCGCGCCACTTGGCGCAAGCCCGGAATCCATTTGTCGGCGTGCTCCGGTGCGCGATGGATTCCGGGCTCGCGCTCCGCGCGCCCCGGAATGACGGCCCGCCATCATCTTTAATCCGAACTTAAGCGACCTGACGCATCATCGCCCGCGCTTGGGGGAATGGATATGCGGTTGCGGCTTAAGGCGGACGGACGGATCGTCGAGTTGCGGGACGGGCAAGAGTTTCCAGTCCAGCCGTTTCCGGTCCAGCCGGCGGCGAATGCCGCGCCGGCCGACACCGGCTCGCTCGCGGTGCGTGACCTGCGCCGCCGCGCCTGCCTGACCCAGATGGAGTTCGCGGCCAAGCTCGGCGTTCCCGTCGAGACCATCCGCAACTGGGAGCAGGGCAAGCGCGCCCCGCGGGGACCGGCCCGCGCGCTGCTCGCCGTGATCGCGCATGCGCCCGACACCGTGTTCCAGGCGCTCGCCAAGGCCTGACGACAAGGCCTGAGCCGCGAACCTCCCGTTAGCATTGCGCTGAATAACCGGCCCGATCGCTCCGGCTTCCGTTGGCAGTGTCACGGGCGAGGTCCATAATGGCGCGTGGCTGATGCTTGTGATGAGTCCTGGGGCGACCGCAACAGAGAGGATTCCTCATGCTGTTCGTCGAGGCCAATGGCGCAAGGATCCCGGCGCTCGGGCTCGGGACCTGGGAACTGAGCGGGCGGCCATGTGCGCGCGTGGTCGAGCAGGCGCTGCGGCTCGGCTATCGCCACATCGACACCGCACAGGTCTATGACAATGAGCGCGAGGTCGGCGACGGCGTGCGCGCCTCCGGCGTGCGCCGCGACGACGTCTTCCTCACCACCAAGGTCTGGACCAACCATTTCGCGCCCAACGACCTCGAACGGTCGGTAAAGGAGAGCCTTGCGCGCCTGCGGCTTCCCTCCGTCGATCTGTTGCTGCTGCACTGGCCCAATTCGCACGTGCCGCTGGCGGAGACGCTTGGCGCGCTGTCGCATGCCAGGCAAATGGGCCTGACGCGCCACATCGGCGTCTCCAATTTCACGGTGGCACTGATCGAGCAGGCGGTCGCGCTGTCGCCGGAGCCGCTCGTCTGCAACCAGGTCGAATTTCACCCTTATCTCGACCAGGCCAAGGTGAGGACGGTCTGCGACCAGCATGGGCTCGCGCTGGTCGCCTACAGCCCGATCGCCCGGGGCCGCATCAAGACCGACCAGACACTGGCCGAGATCGGGCGGACGCATCGCAAGACGCCGGCGCAGGTCTGCCTGCGCTGGCTCGTGCAACAGAACGTCACCGCGATCCCGCGCACCTCACGCGTCGAGCGTCTGTCGGAGAACATCGAGATCTTCGATTTTGAGCTCTCGGACGAGGAGATGGCCCGGATCGCCGGTCTGGCCAATCCCAAGGGCCGCCTGACCGACTATGGCTTCGCGCCAAAATGGGATTGAGGGCGGGCTGCCGTATGCCCAGCATGATCCGGAAAGTACGAAGCGGTTTTCCGATAAGATCATGCTCGAACAAGAGCCTAAAGCGCGATGACGGTTGATCCTGACTTCATCGCGCTTTAGGAGCAGGACGGCAACCCAAGATCGGGCGATGGAACTGCGGAAGATCATACGGACGGACATTGCGGCGTCGGCGGTCGCGCATCTGACGCTGGTGGCGCTGATCATCGTGATCAGCGAGGTCCATCCGTTTCGCAGCCAGCTGCCGGAAACTGTGTCGGTCGACATCGTCACGCCGGAGGAGGTGAAGCAGGAGGAGGCCAAAGCCGAGGAGAAGGCCAAGGAAGAAGCGGAGAAAAAGCCGCCGGAGCCGATGCCCGAGCTGAGACTCCCGAAACCGGATGTCACCGAAAAGGCGGATCCAGCGGCGAAGCCGGCCGCCAAGCAGCAGGCCGCGTCGCAATCATCGCAGCAGAAGGCGCGGCCCGAATCGGAGCAGCCGCCGCAGCAGAAACAGCCGCCCCCCTCACAGGCGCCGAAGCAGCGTGAGACCACCGCGCAGCCGCAGCCGCCGCCACAACAGCCGCAGGCCGCACCTCCGGCCTATCAGGCTCCCGAGCCCGACGTCACCCTCAAATACGGCGTCATGCTGGGCCTGCCGCCCGAACTGCCGATCGAGCCGAAAGACGCACCCAAGGGCGACGGCGGCGATGCCAGGGATTCGATCGGCGCGAAGCTTCCACCCGAGGTCATCGCCGAGTTTCGTCGGCACTTGAGAAGCTGCGCAAAACTGCCGGCCGGGGTCGACCCGACCGACACCGTCCACATCAAGCTGCGCACGGTGCTCGCCACCGACGGCACGCTGGCGCGCCCGCCGATCCTGATCGAAGCCCCGCCATCCGCGAAGGGCGTGGCTATCGTGAAGTCGGCGACGAGCGCGCTTCAGGCCTGCCAGCCGTACAAGATGCTGCCGGCCGACAAATACGAGGAATGGAAGGTGTTGGACTTGCCGTTCTCGCCGCGGGATTTTGGCGGGGGATAAGTTGCCTCGCGGCTATCCGCGCGCGGCGAGACAGGCGCGGACCTTGTCGGCGGCGGGCTTCGGCACTGCGTGAGCTCGCCACTGCTCGCGCGTCGCGCCCGCGGAGGCGAGGCACTGGCTGATGTTTCGATCATATGTGGCGCGAGACATGCTGTCGCGCTTGGCCTGGCAGGCCGGGTCGCCACCGCATTCGTAAAGTGGAGCCGCCTTGGCCGTTGATACTCCGAGAAAGGTCACGGCAACCGCGATCATCATCTTGTTCATTTCGCCCCCGGAATTATGCTTTGAGTATTCTCAATGCTGCGTCTATAGCGCAGCGAACTACGGCCTGCAACCTTGGGTGAAGTGCCAGCGGCGCTGTATACTAACTGTTCGGTCAATGCCTGCACGCCATAGGCCGTCGTTGCAATGTGCCGCTCGCTGGCGACGAGCTCGTCGTTGCGTTTCTCAACGGCATCCAAAGCAAACCATGACCCGACGGGCAAAACACCGCGAATGCCGTCAAGCCTCCTTCCCAAAAATATTCCACTTTACCGAAATTCGGAAATGGCGTATGTGTCGCCCATCCCGGCTCATCCTTGAGGGGCGATCATGTGGTCGTCATTTTCGCGAGCCGGGCTTTGCGGTGGACGCGGCAGCGTCGGGTGCGAGAGGTTCGGGCAGGGCGGATTGCTCTCCGTGAGCCCAAGGCTTCGTGCGGACGAACGGCGCTGACAGGTTCGTCTCGCCAGCAGGTTTCCGGCTCCGTCGACAGGGCTGGAAAAACCGCGGCGAAATGGCGGGCCGTGCGTACGGCAAAACCGTGTGGTCCTGGCCGTCGTTGCTACGGTCAAGCCTTGGCGGATGCGACATGCGCGTCAACCGGCGCGGTGCCGGTGAATTCCGCTGGGGCGAGGGAGGCCAGAAGGAACTCGGCTCCCGGGAGAGCACGGCATAAGCCGTCCAACCACTGCGCAGG